>NZ_CP017881.1:433086-747503 GCF_002761295.1 Methanohalophilus portucalensis
GGACCTTACGTTACAGTTGGTGGAGATGTTGTATGGACTTACAATGTCACAAACACCGGTAATTCGAATCTGACTGACATCGTGGTCCAGGATAATGTCACGGGTGTAACTCCAGCATACGTAAGTGGAGATACAAATGATGACGATACTCTCGAACCTGGTGAAGTCTGGATGTACAATGCCACAGGTGTGGCAGAAGAAGGTCAGTATGCCAATATCGGTAATGTTACAGGAACTGATCCAACCGATGCCGAGGTTACCGATGCAGATCCAAGCCACTACTTCGGTGTGAATTCCTCAATCGATATTGAGAAAGCAACCAATGGAGTAGATGCTGATGATCCAACCGGACCTTACGTTACAGTTGGTGGAGATGTTGTATGGACTTACAATGTCACAAACACCGGTAATTCGAATCTGACTGACATCGTGGTCCAGGATAATGTCACGGGTGTAACTCCAGCATACGTAAGTGGAGATACAAATGATGACGATACTCTCGAACCTGGTGAAGTCTGGATGTACAATGCCACAGGTGTGGCAGAAGAAGGTCAGTATGCCAATATCGGTAATGTTACAGGAACTGATCCAACTGATGCCGAGGTTACCGATGAAGATCCAAGCCACTACTTCGGTTTGAATTCCTCAATCGATATTGAGAAAGCAACCAATGGAGTAGATGCCGATGATCCAACCGGACCAACCATTGATGAAGGCAATACCGTGAACTGGGAATACGTTGTTACCAACACTGGTAATGTGAATCTTACCAATATTATCGTAACAGATGATCAGGGTGAGATTCCGGAATTCCAGGGCAGTAATATCAATGACGACAATATTCTCGAACCTGGTGAAGTATGGACATACACTGCCACCGGTACAGCTGGAATTGGCCAGTACGCCAATATTGGTAACGTTACAGGAGAACATAATGGGGATACTGTCACAGATGAGGATCCAAGTCACTACTTCGGTGAAGAACCACCCCGGTCAACTCTTGGTAACTATGTCTGGGAAGATCTTGATAGGGATGGTATCCAGGATGAAACCGACACTGGAATATCCGATGTAACAGTCAATCTCTATACAGGAGGGGGGGTGCTTGTAGGCAGTACAACCACCAATGAAACAGGGTACTACCTATTTACAGGCCTTGCTGCAGGAGATTACTTTGTCGAGTTCGTACTGCCGGATGATTATGAATTCACTACTGCTGATCAGGGAACTGACGACACAGTAGATAGTGATGCCAATGTAGCAAACGGAAGGACTACCACAACTTCACTGTTTGCAGGTGAAGTAGACCTTACATGGGACGCTGGAATGTATCTGCCGATTTCAATCGACATCGAAAAGTCGACAAATGGACAAGACGCAGATGATCCACAAGGCCCTAAGGTTGATGTTGGATCAACGGTTGAGTGGGAATATGTTGTTACAAACACTGGAAGTGCCAACCTGACTAACATCAATGTAATGGATGATCAGGGTGTAATTCCTGTATTCCAGGGTAGTGATCTCAACAATGACAGTATTCTAGAACCCGGAGAAACGTGGACCTACACAGCTAATGGAACAGCAGAATTCGGTCAGTATGTAAACAATGCAACTGCAACAGGTGAATACGAGGGAGAAATCGTTGAAGACGAGGATCCCAGTCACTACTACGGAGAGGAGAAAGATGTGCCTACTGCGCATCCGCTGCTAACAGTATCTCTCATTGGAGTAGGAATCGTATTATTCCTGAGAAGAAAAGACGAGTGAGAATGGATTTATAAAAAATTCATTCTTTATTTTTTTTATTGGTAAATTATAGATATGGAAAATTCAATAAGATTTTTTAAGTTGAAATGACTACAATGTTATTATTTGCATGTGCATAACATAATCTTGTATGATATATGGATTTTAAACTTCTTTTTGCATCTAACAAAAATCAGTAATTGTATTTAGAAACTAGGCTTTTATAACTGACTTAATCATCAATGTAAAAAACCGCTGAAAATAAGCTATACTTCAAAATACCTTTAATATGGCAGAAATACTATAGCAAATTCTAACTAATAAAAAGATAATTAATATTGACAATCATTGTTTGAATTATCTCTTTACTACCCATTTTTTACCTTCAAATTTTTGTTTAGAAACAAAGTATACGGCTAGTTAGAAACTAAGTTTACTACAGAACTATAAATCATCCACTTCATAGTTTATAGTATCCTACTACAATATGGTGGTATAAATGGAGTGGATACGATGAAGCAAATGAGGATAGTGCTGGCTATGTGCGCAGCATTGATGTTAATGATAACAATTCCCGCAGCCTCGGCTATAACGGTGGATGGGGTAATTGAGGACAATGAATGGAACGATAATTGGGCTTTTGGCCAAACCAATAATGCTACTGCAGCTTCTGAATATGATATATATGATGTTGGAGATAGATTAGAAGTCAGGCAAGGTGGCTTTGGTCAGGATACTACAATATGGAATGCAGAAGATCCAAAGGCAGATGCTGGAACAGCTCCTGATTTTGGTGATGATATAGCACAGGCAGGAGATTCAAGTGGAATGGACCTGCTAAGGGTATATGGTCACTACAATGTAACTGTAGATACTTTTTACGGACTTGCTACAGTTTATGGAATTCCTGGAGATTCTGATGGTGATGGAAACCTTGATGAGAACTGCTCAAATTGGAATGATTGTAATGGTACTGCAGGTCCTGCAAGTGCCCATCCTGACCAGATAGGAATTGGTCCTGAGGAGGTCTGGAGAATCAGAATAAGTCAGGTAGGAAGTCCAACTGCACAAATTGAAGTAAGTAACAACAATTGGACTGAAATCAATGGTGTATTGGATTATAATGACATAGATGCACGGTTCAATCCAATAGAGGGCGGTGTTTATGAAATTGCAGTAACAGGTATCAGAGACAGATGGGACATTGGCCCATGTCAGGAACCCATAAAAATAGAGGTACAGGGTTCAGTAGAGGGTGATGGTCCTGGGGAAGACACAGCAACTGCTTTTATACGTTTCCCCTGTCCTGATATCATGATCAAGAAGTATGTGTCACCGGACAACTCAACCTGGTATGATGCCCAAACACAAGCATCAGGGCCAATATTTGACAACTCTAGTGATGTTTACTGGAGATACAATGTAACCAACATAGGAGATGAACCACTCGTCGATGTGAATGTCACAGACAACAAGGAAGGCTTTATTTGTGATATCGGCGACCTGGCAGTATCTGAAACAGAGGTCTGCTACTACAGTGGTACTGTTCCAGACCCATGTGTACCTTACTCAAATGTGGGTACTACCAATGGAATCGGATTGGTATCCGGTGTTCCAGTGGATGATACTGACCCGGCTCACTACAATTGTGAAGAACAGCCTCCAAATGGTGTTCCTACAATGACACCGGTTGGTCTGGTTGCCCTTATTGGCATGCTTGGATTTGTCGCGCTGAGACGCCGTGACTGATCCTTTTCCTTTTTCTTTTTTTGACACTAATTATAAATAACGTAAAAGCATTCTTTTTATGGGGAATTCCGGGGGAATAAAATATAAGCCGCAAAAAAGATTCCAAATCACTGAAATATAAAATAAAAGAACTTGCGGATAATCGGGTAGCAAGGTTTGTCGCTCTCTACCTGTTTTATATAGGGCTTTTCACAGCCATGTATCTTTTCTTCAAAGAAGATCTGGGATTTTTGAGGAACCTGACCGCAGAAGTCTTCTCGTTTAGCATGAGCCTTCTGGGAGTCACAAATTCGGTTAATGAAAATGTATTACATTTTACCAATGGAATAACAGCAATGAAAGTCGTGGACGAATGTACCGGCATCTACGAGGTACTTGTATATTCTGGCTGTGTGCTGGCATATTCCACAACTTATCAAAAAAAACTTATGGGAATAGCCTTTGGTGTACCAGCAATACTTGGTATTAACATGGTGAGGTTGGTATGTCTTGGATTTGTAGGCCTGTGGTTTCCTGAAATATTTGACTATGTCCATTATTATTTCTGGCAGGTAACGTTGATTATAATTATAGTACTGGTTGTTCTGATATGGATCGAGAAAATAGTGAAACGATGAGGATTTCAATATTTCTAGGCAAGTTCCTGTTATACCTGACAATTTTGTTCATCCTGGGCATACCGGCAATCCGGGCGTACCTCGCCTCCCCGAGCCATGCTCTGAACGCATTTGATTTTATCACATTCTATCTGCCTCTGAATCTTGTGCCTTTTATTGCACTTATCATGGCTACTCCGATAGATAATAAAAGAAGGCTGAAACTTATCGTTGGGGGATCGTTTTTGATCCTCTTATTTACTCTGGTGGTTATAGTACTGCAATTTAATTTCATCTCTGTAGCCGGAGAACTGTTCTACATTTATGCTATCGGCAGGACAGCGTTTCCCTTTTTGTTGTGGTTTGCATTTGTATACAAGGATTTGAACTTTGAACTATGACCAAACTCCTCTGGAAGGAAAGGCAAATTGAGATAAAAAAGTAATTTTCTGTAATAATTCTCAGAAACATTTTTATTCAAATGCCGACATTAAGAGGATGGCTCGATGATTAATTATATATGATAGTTACGGTAACATATTGCATTCACATTTACGAGGAAGTGTTATGGAGAATATAAAGATCGCAATTGCAGGGATTGGCAACTGCGCTAGCTCTCTCATTCAGGGTCTGGATTACTACAGGGATAAAACCGAGACAGATGCTATCGGTCTAATGCATTGGACCATTGGAGGATACGAACCCTCTGATATTGAGGTTGTAGCTGCGTTTGATATTGATGAAAGAAAAGTAGGGAAAGACATATCAGAAGCCATCTTTGCAGAACCAAATTGCACTGCTGTATTCTGTCCGGACATTCCCGAAAAAGGCATAAAAGTTACAATGGGCAGCATCCTTGATGGTGTTTCTGAACACATGACAGATTATGAAGATAAGTATAAATTCATAATAAGTGATGAAAGCGAGTCCACCAAAGAGGATATCGTTAAGGTTCTGAAAGATTCCGGTGCTGAAATGCTCTTGAATTTCATGCCTGTAGGTTCAGAAAAAGCTGCACGCTTTTATGCAGACTGTGCCTTGGAAGCAGGGATTGGTTTCATTAACAACATGCCGGTTTTCATTGCCAGTAACCCCGAATGGGCTCAAAGGTTCGAAGAGAAAAACCTGCCTATAATTGGTGATGACATAAAGGCCCAGCTTGGAGCCACTATCACTCACAGGACACTGGCAGACCTTTTCAGCAAACGTGGGGTCAAACTGGAAAAAACCTACCAGTTAAACACCGGTGGCAATACCGATTTCCTTAATATGCTCAATCGCAGCAGGTTGTCCTCCAAGAAAACATCCAAGACCGAGGCTGTACAATCCGTACTCAAAGACCGGCTGGATGATGAAAATATACATGTCGGTCCAAGTGACTATGTACCCTGGCAAAAGGACAACAAAGTATGTTTCCTGAGAATGGAAGGGAAACTGTTCGGCGATGTTCCCATGAATATAGAACTACGTCTTTCAGTTGAAGATTCTCCTAATTCTGCAGGTGTTGTAATTGATGCCATACGCTGTTGCAAACTTGCACTTGAAAGGGAAACCGGTGGAATTCTGTATTCCCCTGCATCTTATTTCATGAAGCATCCACCTAAACAATACAACGATGATGAAGCCTTCCTCATGACAAATGCTTTCATCGAAGGCAACAGGGATAACTGAAACTTAAGATGCCTTATCAAATAAGGAAAATATTTGGTGTGGATTTTAGCGGCTCTAAAAAAGCCTGCTATAAAATATGGGTAAGTGAAGGCAGCGTTCACGATAAATCTCTCAGAATCCACACCTGTCATCCTGCTCACTTTTTTTCTGAAAACCATAATACTCAGAGCTGTATTGCTGCTCTTTATGGCATGATCTCCAGAGAAAAATATGCTATTTTTGGATTGGATTTTCCTTTTGCACTACCATCTTCCCTTACAGAAGAAAACAACTGGAAGGATTTTATAATCAATTTCCCTCTTAAACATGCGTCTGCAGAAAGTTTCAGGGATTATTATCGCCAGAAAACAGATGGAAAAGAATTCAAACGTAAAAAGGAAAATGAAAAAGGTGCACCATTTGCTGCATACAATCTCTGGCTGTACAAACAGACCTTTCATGGTATCTCAAGAGTAATTAATCCACTTGTAAGGAATAACCTTGCCTGTATTCTTCCTATGCAAACTCCGAATCCTGAAAAACCCTGGGTAATTGAGATATGTCCGGCCTGCACCCTTAAAGAAAAAGGTCTATATGTGCCGTATAAAGGAAAAAAGAGTGACAGAGAATCTAATAGAAAAATGATTGTGGATAAGCTGGAAGAATTCAATGTTATACTTGATGATGAAATAAAAGATATATGTATTTCAAACACTCAAGGAGATGCTCTGGACAGTATTCTGGCAGCATATGGCGTATTTAGGAATATGCAAATCCTGGAAGGAAAAAATCCGGATGAACTTGAAAAAAGAGAAGGGGATGTTTATTATTAATCCCCTTTTGGTTCTATATTCAACAGTTCATAAATATCATCAGGTTTTGTCAATATGTGTATGTTTTCCATTTCAGCCAGTTTTTCTGAATTGGTAACATCAATGTCTCGCATCTTCAGTTTCATTTTTCTTCCACTGGGTGCATAGGTTGTAACATCGCCACGTACCTGATCAACAGGCAGGACATAAATTGGTGTTTGCCCCTTTGCTGTCTGGGCCACCACATTTGTTACAAGAGTATCGGCAATACCGTGTGCTATCTTGGCAACAGAATTGGCTGTGGCTGGTGCGATTATTAAAGCATCATAATGGCCAACCTGCAGTGGGCCGGCAATAAAAGGCGAGTTGGGGCCCGAATCTGTTTTGAAGTTGGGGAAATCATTTTGTATGTTATCCCACATGCGATACCACTTCATTACAGTTTCCCCTTCTCTTGAAAGGAATACCATAAACTCAATATCGGTTTTTTTCTTAATGTCTACCATTATGTCATACGTCTCTTTTATAAGGTCACCTGAGCCTGTAATGCCCCATGCGATTCTTTTCATATTATCACTCCTTTAAGTTAATAACCTGTAAATAGTTCATATTTGACTTTTGCTTTATCGATAGCCATTTCAGATAGGATTTTTCTGACAGCCTTTACCATTGGAGGGGGCCCACATAAGTAGAACATACGGTCCCTGTAATCCGGAATTTCACGCAATATCATGCTTTCACAGACACGCTCCCTGCAACCTGCCCAATCATTGGAAGCCCTGGTTAATGTATGTACAACTTTCAGGTTAGGATTGTGTTTTTGCATAATTTCCAGTTCATCTTCAAAGGCAATATCCTGCTCTGTTTTGTTACTGGATATCATTACAATATCTGTATCCATGCCTTTATCTGTACAATAACTTGAAATACTAATCATCGGAGTAATGCCAATACCTCCACTTATAAGGGCAATTTTGTCATACTCTCCTGAATAGGTCATTTTACCGAAGGGGCCTTCAATGCCTATCGTGTCACCGGGTTGAAGTAAAGATAGTGCATTGGAAAATTCATGGCCTGTCAATTTCTTGGTGAATTCTATATATTCCTTATTGGAGGGGGCACTTGAGATGGTAAAGGGCTTGCGTACCTTATTGCCGTTGATTTCCAGTTCTACCATAATGTACTGGCCTGCAAGATACTCAAAACCATCAGGCCGGGGAAAAAGGAAACTTAGCACGTCTTCCGTTCTGGGAATAGTTTCCATCAGCCTTGCATCAAATTGCAATCTGTGGTCTCCTTTATTGTTCCAGTGTTTTCATTTGCCTGGATGTCTCAATAAGTTTTTTCATTGTACGGCGCAGACTGCGTAGGCCTTCCTCGTCCTCATCTATACCATCTGAACCTTTATCCTTTGACCAGAGGGTACCTCCCAGATTTGACCCGAAAGATCCTCCGGCAACAGGGAACATCTCACTGATTACATAAAAATTCAATATGGTCTGGAGGGCAGGCTCCTGGCCCCCAACACGGTCCCCTCCATCTGCCAGTGCGGCACCAACCTTATTTTGGAATGCTTTGGGATTTGCCGCTACAACCGCCCTGCACCTGTCCATTATGGTTTTGGTCTGTGCACTGAGATTTCCCTGGTATACCGGTGTCCCTATTATCCAGGCATCCGCCCACAACATTTTCTCATACAGGTCTGAGATGTCATCTTTGTGTATACATCCCTGTTTGGTCCTTATGCAATGATCGCAATGGATGCAGAATTTCAATTCTTTCCCGCTTGCAGAAAAATACTCCACTTCAGCATTGTATTTTTCCTTTGCATAATCCAGTGCATATTGCACGGCACGGGCTGTTGCTTTTTTGCGAGGACTGCCCGATATTCCAAGTATTTTAACAATGTCCGTGTCGGACATCAATTCACACTCCTTTCACTCAAGTACAATGGCATCAGCCGGACAGGCATCCACACACAGCTCACATTCTATGCAGTCATCAGGCCGTGAAACTACTGACTTTGTATCCCCGTTTGAATCTTCTTTCAGATCAAAAACTTCTGTGGGACATACCTCGGCACATTCACCGCTTCCTATACATTTATCTTTGTCTACAACTGGTGGCATATTCTTCCTCCTTACATATTCCTTCTAAACAAATAAATTGTAAATAATGCAATCAATCCAACAACACTTCCAAATCCGGGTGTTCCTTCAGACTCTACTTCACCGTTTATTCCGCCTTTAACGGACTCCATCTCTACAATCGGAACTTCATATTCTCCTCCAAATAGTTCATCTATAAGTGACTGGGGAGCAGATCTGTAGAGCAATTTCGTATCCACAATAATGGGGTCGACTACACCTTCTGGTAAAGTAAAATTGTGCACTTCAATGGCAGTTGATTCAGGCGCAATCCTGTTATCAGATATCACATCTGTAACTTCCCATAATTTCATAGTAGGATTGCCGTCAGCATCGGAATATACGGCCCAGTAAATAGTTCCATTCTCGATATTGCCATCCTTATCCAGATTCCCTGAACTGTAAATCTCGCGTCCCTGGCTGTCTTTTATATCCACCTGGGTCCACATTTGCCTGGCTTCAGTAAGTCCTGTAGGCAAATTATGACCTGCCCCGGAATTCGTAATCGACACTTCAATGGCAACTTCTTCGCCTGATTGCGCATTTTCGGGAATGTTTACCTCTAGTGTAGCCGCTTCCTGAAGTCTTTCGATTGCCATTTCTTTATGATCATCCTCGCCCAGTATCCCTGTAACAAAAACATTGGCTCCTGCGAAGTTGTGCACCGATATATGGTCTCTTTTGGGTGCACCAGATCCAGCACGCCCGGGATTTGCCTCAAATTCAGTAATTCCAGGTGTCATGTGGCAATCCTGGCATTGAACCTCTTCTTCAGCATAAGGGCCTTCGCTCCATGCCTGATAGGTGTCATCCAGCACTACACCGGATGTTGGATGGGTGATCTGGTGACACATTCCGCAATACTCTGATTTTGTATAGAATTCACTGTACTGGGATTCATGGAAAGTAGATTCGGAATCATCGAAAGGGCCATATTTGGTTTCAGAAGGGGCTACAGCATAACCTCCGTTGCCGATCTCAGAGGATTCCTTTACACTGTGGCAAAAATCACAGCCCACCCCTTCATCAGCCTCTTCACTTATATTTGGGTTATCTATAGGGGGGACCTGCCCTGAAACCACGCCGACAGGTATGTGACAGCGTGTACAGAACTCATCAAGGGAGCCATTCGACTCTTTACTTGCAAGTTTTAGTTCTTCCTGATAAAAAGGGTCATCAAAAGCATGGTAATGCATGCTGCCTTCCCACTGGCTCGTTGTGATAGCATGGCATCTGCTGCAGGTAGAATATGAAGTAAACTCTTCATGCGATAAGGTATCTGCTTCAGTGGGAGATGCATCTGCTATACCTCCGGCACAGGCAAAAACTAATGTAAAAATAATAAATATGGTTATAATTCTCACTACATACCCTCCTGAGATCCCCCAATATTAATCAGAAGGAGGCTTGTATGCCTCCTACTGTCTTACTCCTGCAGTAACTTAAGTGCCTCCCTGCATGCTGCAACTGCAGGTGCACCTGAAGTGATAGAGATCACTTCCATAGTTTCCATTATTTCCTCTGCTGTGGCGCCATTTTTCAGAGCGCTCTTCATCTGGGAGACTGTACAGGCCTCACACTGTTTGGAGGCAACGACTGCCAGTGCCATAAGTATCTTGTACTTGGCAGGCATTGCACCGTCTGACAACAGTTTGTCATGACATCTCCTGTACTTATTAACGAAGTTGGGATCGATTTCCTTCAGTGTGTGGAGAATATTCGGGGCAAACCCCATCTTATTCTCTATATCCTGTACTACTTTCTCATGTTCTGTCATCTTTAGTACCTCCTTTACATCATACACATGCATCTTCAACAGTATTTTCGAGACAATAATTGCACATGAAATGGGGCAATCCTTTGTGCAGGTGCTTCACATTTGGTGGTTTGCCTACAGAAACCTGGAGGGGCATCTCCTTTGCATGGGCAGAACACAGGCCTTTCCCACAAACAATACATACAACTGATGCTTCTTCCGTTTTACCTTCTTCCGCACAATCATAACATTTCATCATATTGATCACCTTAGGAATTTTCTGTCAGGGCTTCATGGCAGGGATTGCATATTATTTTCAGAAGAGGCTGCATGTCGTCAATTTCACATGCATCTCCCATACATTTGAGACGGATTTCATATTCTCCTTCCCATACGGGGACCTTTTCCCTTACATAATGTTCTTCACAGATGCCTCTGCCACAGATAATACAAATTCCAATTGTATCTGTTTTCTTGTTTTCTTTTTCACATTCAAAACATTTCATTATTGGTTCACTCCCTTATTGATTCTGAAATAATACATTAACAGGATGATTATTCCATAAGTTCCATTTCTTCCCCACAGCAAATAAGTACTCCGCCGCCAACTTCAGTGACTTCAACTTCGTTGCCACAGATATTACAAATGTATTTTTCACCTACTTTTTGAACTCCCATAGATTCAACTCCTTGTATTTATTTGCATAATAAAAGAGGATAGATGATTATTTATGCATATCGGTGGCTGGGAAAATATAGCAGCCTGTATTATATCAGTGCCCTTCGGGATAAGCCTGGTAGATGACTGATATATAAGCAAACAGGAATATGCCGTTCAAAATCAATAAGGTTTTAATATATGTATGCAATCCTCAATAGCGTCAAAATATTGAATTATAGGAGGATTCAAATGTCATTTGGAATAGAGTTCGTACCAGGAGACCCAGTTCTCAAAATCGCCCACTATGCAAAGCTTGCTGAACAACAGGGATTTGACAATGTTTGGGTTACAGACCACTACAACAATCGTGATGTTTATACCACCCTTGCAGTGTTGGCTATAAACACCAACAGCATAAAACTCGGAACAGGTGTGACAAACCCATACACAAGAAATGCAGCCATTACTGCATCCAGCATTGGTTCTATCAACGAGATATCCGGTGGCCGTGCAATCCTCGGTCTTGGACCCGGAGACAAGGCAACCTTTGATGCAATGGGAATCCCATGGGACAAACCATTGACCACAACCAAGGAATCCATTGAAGCCCTTCGTGGTTTTTTGGGCGGTGAAAAGGTTGAAATGGACGGTGACATGATCAAATTCGGCGGCGCGAAGATGGCATTCAAGACCGGCGATGTGCCTATTTATATGGGTGCACAGGGGCCCAAGATGCTCGAACTTGCAGGTCAGGTCGCAGACGGTGTACTGATCAATGCATCCCACCCAAGGGACTTTGAAGTCGCAATGGAAAAAATAAAAGCAGGTGCTGACAAAGCAGGCCGCAGCATGGATGAGATCGATGTAGCAGCTTATGCATGCTTCTCGATCGACAAAGATGCAGCAAAAGCCAAGAACGCTGCAAAAGTAGTTGTTGCTTTCATCGTTGCAGGTTCTCCCGACATGGTTCTTGAACGCCACGGAATCGACCCTGCAGCCAAGAAGGAGATAGGTGCTGCAATTTCCAAGGGAGACTTCGGAGCACTTATGGGTGACCTTGTAACGGATGAAATGATGGACGCTTTCTGTATCTGTGGAACCCCTGAAGACTGCAAGCAAAGGATCAATGACCTGAAGGACATTGGTGTTACCCAGATTGTTGCCGGCTCACCACTTGGACCTAACAAAGAAAAAGCAATCAAACTCATCGGTAAGGAGATCATCGGAGGAAACTGATGGTTCATCCGAAGATACTAGAGGTCATTGATTATGACGTCTGTACCGCTTGCGGGGCATGTGTTTCAGCATGTCCTGCCGGTGCCATCGTCATGAACAAAAAGGCCGAAGTAAGAGATCCGGACAATTTGGAGTTGTTCACTAAAGGTGCTGCCCCAAATGTCTGTGAAGGTTGCTATACCTGTGGACGCATCTGTCCCGTAGTGGATGGTTATGTCGAGGATGAATTTGCAAATGTCAGGAGTTTCTTTGGTGCAAAAAGTGACATCGAAGGACAGGACGGTGGTGCAACAACTGCAATTGCAAGCAAACTGCTTGAATTGGGAGAAGTGGACTGCTTTGTGGGAATTACCCGCAATGACAACTGGGAAACCCAACTTGAAGTATTCACCGATCCAGAACAAATCAAGAGGGCCAAAGGAACCAAATACACATATGATTCCGTACTCTCTGCTCTGAGGGACCCCTTCGAACAATATGATAAAATCGGTGTAATCGGTGTACCCTGCCAGGCTCACGGTGCACGCTTGATATCCGAAAATGTCAATGACAAGATCGTGGTTATTATAGGGCTTCTTTGTATGGAAAGTTTTTATCATGATGTAATGTCTGATAAAATCATCAAAGAGATAATGGAACTCAATCCTGAAGATGTTGTAAAGTTCGACTTCGCAAAGGGTAAGTTCTGGGCATACACAAAGGATGGCGAAAGTCACAGTGTCAAGATCCCACAAGTTGGTCCGCATGCCAGGAATCCCTGCCACCACTGCTGTGATTACACATCAGTTTCAGCAGATATATCAATAGGTTCTGTAGGTGCACCGGATGGATGGAACAGTGTTCTGATCCGTACAGACGAAGGTGAAAAATACTTCAAGATGGCTGAAGATGAACTTGAGATAATGGAAGATCCAAAACCGGGAATGGACCTTGTCAAGAAACTGGCAACAATGAAACACACCAACAATTCACAACATTATCTTGAAGTTTGCGAGAAATTCAGCTTCGACGAATGTGGCATCAGATAAAACATGAATCTTAAAAGGGCATTCTATATAGGGCGCTTCCAGCCATTCCACAAAGGCCACTATTCGGTCATAAAAACGATTGGAAAAGATATTGATGAACTCGTAATAGGTGTCGGAAGCGCTCAAAGAAGCCATGAAACACCGAATCCCTTTACTGCCGGTGAACGCATAATGATGATTCGTCATTCTCTTGCAGATACGGACATCAAACATTATGCAGTCCCCATTGATGACATCCAGCAAAACGCAGTTTGGGTTTCCTATGTCACCGCACGGACACCTCCTTTTGACATAGTTTATTCCAATAATCCTCTAATCCTCGAGCTTTTCGAAGAAGCAGGCATAGAAACAAAGCAACCTCCCATGTACCACCGGGATAAGTATTCAGGCACCCAAATCCGTGAAAAGATGATTGCCGGTGAAAAATGGGAGCAACTAGTCCCCGAATCAGTTACAGAAGTTATTGAAGAGATTGATGGTGTCAGGAGATTAAAACATGTCTCCGGAAGCGATCAAACTTTCTGATAGACTCCTGTCCTTAATTTTTTATATTACGTCCGTTGAATATTATATAGTGTAAGGAATATACAGGGGGCATCTAATGACTGATAAAGCACCGGTATTTTGTGAAAAATATTGTATTGTATGCAGGGGAGCAAGAGCTGGAAATCCTATCTGTAAGGCAATCCAGAATCTTGAACTCAAGATATTTGGTAAGGAAGGTTGCATATGGGGAAAAGCAAGGACCAGATATTACGGCGTAACACCTGATGAGGAAATACCTCCGGAAAAGAAAGAGTGATCAGAATATTTCCCCGCTCCAATCAAAAGCACCGGGTTTGAATTTATCAAGGGGCGGATGTCCTGAGGATATGCCTTCGATTATCTCTCTTACATCCCCCGCAACTTCACTCATACTTCGACCTGTGGTATCAACTTCAAATACCATTTCACAGTTTTCAACTGATTCTACAAGTATTACATCGAGGCATTCTGCTTCTATATTCTCGTCAACTTTTGCAGGTTTGTATCCCCTTTCCCCAAGCCTTTTTTTGAGTTCGTCGGGAGCCGTACGTAGGACGATGGAAACATCTGCAATCAGATGGGCCATGTGGCTGTCAATGATTACAGGCTTTTCAGATTCTTCTATGGCTGACAGCCGCTTTTGTACCACATCAATGTCAGTAACTACACAGTCGCGTTGCTCATCTTCTTCCAAGAAAAGATTCTCGGATTTTATGAGTTCGTTCAGATGAACTACTCGATATCCAAATTCATTCTCAAGCAGCCCGGATATAGATGTTTTCCCGCATCCGGGGGTGCCGGTTAAAGCAATAAACATATGTCCCGAATACAATTGCCTCTACTATTAAGGATTAATCCTCCTGTATGCCCAGAGCCAGAAAATTTTCAATAATTTTTAAACCATCACTCATAAGGACTGATTCAGGATGGAACTGGATGCCATAGACCAGGTGTTCCTTATGCTTTATCGCCATTATTGAGCCATCTTTTGTATGGGCAATGGATTCCAGGGAAGGGGCAAGTTCTTTAATTTCCAGTGAATGATATCTTCCTCCTTCAAAAGGATTGGAAAATCCCGCAAAAAGAAGCGAATCACTGTGAATTATTGATGAAGCCTTTCCGTGGACGGGCCCCTTTTCACATCTGCCCGTACTGCCTCCGTAAGCCCGATTTATAGCCTGATGGCCAAGGCAAACTCCCAGTATAGGGGTATTTGGGCCGTATTCCTTAATAATTTGGAGGCAGTTGCCGATATCCTCGGGTCTTTCAGGAATGCCGGGGCCGGGTGATATGACAATGGCGTCTGGTTTTATATTCCTGACTTCTTCTATTTTTACAGTATTTGGAACAACTACGGTTTCAACACCCAATACGGAAAAGGCATCCACAAGGTTCCATACAAAGGAATCCCGGTTGTTTACAAACAGTACTTTCATATCATTCACCTCTTACCGCTTTGAGCATGGCAGCCATTTTGCGCTCGGTTTCCTCATATTCTTTCGAAGGTACTGAATCTGCAACTATACCGGCACCTGCCTGAATCATTACATGTCCCTCTCTCATAACAACCGTACGTATTGCAATTGCAAAGTCCGCATCCCCGTTCCAGGAAAAGTAACCGATTCCTCCGCCGTAGACACCCCTGCCGATTCCTTCAAGTTTTCTTATGATCTCCATTGCCCGTATCTTGGGTGCACCTGAAAGGGTCCCTGCAGGAAGAAGTGCCTTGATGGCATCGAACTGGTCGCATTCAGGTCTTAATTTACCTTCCACCGTGCTTTCGATATGCTGTACATGAGAATAACGTACCACTTTCATGAAATCGGATACTTCTACAGAACCGCCTTCACAAACCATACGTACATCGTTGCGGGACAGATCAACAAGCATCACATGTTCTGCCCTTTCTTTTTCATCATGTAGCATTATTTCGGCATACCTGCAATCTTCAGTTTCGCTTTCACCCCTGGGGCATGTCCCTGCGATAGGATTGGTTATCACATGCCCATTATCCACAGTCATCAGGGTTTCAGGACTGGCACCCACCACGGCCATATCCTTAAACGAAAGCAGATACATGTAAGGACTCGGATTAATAGAGCGTAGTTTCCTGTATAGGTAAAGAGGACTATTGTGGTAGGGTAATTCATAGCGCCTTGAAAGGACTACCTGGAAAATATCACCGTCCAGAATATGTTCCTTAGCCTTGCTTACTGCATCTTCATATTCTGCCCGGTCCATTGTGCAGGAAATATTCTCACTTTTCGCACTTCTCGCAGATTCATTTTCCTTGATCAATGATGATCGGTTAAGTACTACCTGCATGCTGCGGGCTTCTTCAAGTACATCATCATAGACCTGTGCTGCATTTGAGGAATTTGCAAGTGGAGTTTTCACGTAATAAGTCCTCTTTTCAAGATGGTCAAAAACAAAGGTACTTGTAGTGAACATAAACTGCATGTCCGGTTCATCTGCGCCTTTTGGAATTTCCTGTTTTAACCAGCAGTCATAGATAATGTCATATCCGGCATATCCCATTGCTCCACCCAGGAAAGTCTGCCTGTCAAATCGATTTGCATTGAGAAGGGGGAGTGACTCATCGGCCACGAATACTTTCCTGAGGGCGTCTAAGACTTCATATCCTGTTTTTATGGTTCCTTCAAAATGACAGGATTTGGATTCAAGAGAATCGCATACCTCTCCCAGTCTTTTTTCCATCAGAGCTGTCAGGGCTGATTCATGTGACATTGTCAGACAAACACGTCTGCCTTTGACAGAAAATAATGCAAGGGGGTCTGCACCTACAAAAGAAAAACGTGCGTGCCTGCTCTCTTTTTCTACAGATTCAAGAATATAGGAGTAATCAAAATGATTCTCCAGAAGAGTGTATAGGTCAAGTGGGGAAAGGGATGTTTCCACCTCGGCTACCAGCTGTACAAGGGCCGGATTGTCCTCTTTATTAACAAGTGAAATGAAATCATCTCTTCCAATATCAAATTCCATCAATTACTACACCTCACAGATTCTATAAAATCACAAACAAGATTCAAATCTTTTTTACCATTCAATTCAACCCCGGAGGAAACATCCACTCCATATGGGGATACGATATCCACACATTCGCCTACATTCTTTGGGTTTAGGCCTCCTGCCACAATCAAAGGGACAGGGATGTTTTTTGCAACTTCACTGCTTATCTTCCAGTCATGGGTCAGACCACTGCCTCCGCCGCCACCGCTACAGGCAGTATCCAGAATTACTGCATCAATCAGGTTACATTCTGCGAGATCATTGATGATTTTAATCGTTTCCTGTATCTTTGTTTCATCAGAAATCGAAAATTTCTGGATTATCCTGACATGCATTGACTGCAGTGCAGTGAGTAATCCTCTGTCAGCAGTGGAATGTACCTGCACCATGTCCGGTCTAGCATTGCTTACAAGTTTCCTGGCATGTGTGATCGACTCTGGCATTATTACCATCACCGTAGTGACAAAAGGAGGAGTGGCTTTTATAAGCTCAATGCTTAATTTCATATCCAGATTGCGAGGCGTATCCACCGGCACTTCTGTTATAAAACCTACCGCATCAGCACCACAATTTACTGCAATACCTATATCATCCACAGACTTCATTCCGCAGATTTTCACCCTTGTGGCAGGTTGCATTTGATCCCCTGGAATTTGTGAATTGTGCAAGTTCTTCTAGCTTTTCAAGAGCTTTGCCATTGTCGATTACCTTTTCAGCAATTCTTGCGGCTTCATTGAGAGACGGGGCCTTATCTGCAACATAGATAGCAGCGGCAGCGTTAGCCACCACTATATCCCTTTTGGGTCCCTTTTCACCCTGCAGGATATAATGTATGTCCGTTGCATTTTCTTCTGGAGTCCCGCCGACAACATCAGGTGCAGATGCTCTTTTAAAACCAAGATCTTCAGGTTTAATCTCGTAGGTAGTGATTAATCCGTCCTTTAGTTCTGCTACGTATGTTTCCGAGAGGGTGGATATTTCATCCATGCCATCACCATGGACCACCAGTACTCTTTCTTTTCCAAGTTTCCTGAGGACCTGCGCAAAGGGTTTGCAGAGGGCTTTATCGTATACTCCCACAACCTGTCTGGAAGCAAGTGTCGGATTTGAAAGCGGGCCCAGGAGATTAAAGATTGACCGGAATCCGAGTTCTTTCCTGATTGGAGCAACCCTCTTCATGGCAGGATGGAAATATGGCGCAAAGAGAAAACCGATTCCTACGGACTCCATACATCTTTTCACTTCTGCCGGAGAACAGTTCAGGTCAATACCGAGAGATTCAAGCACATCGGCACTTCCCGAAAGAGACGTCACGGCACGATTCCCATGTTTTGCGATTGGTACATCTGCAGCTGCAGCTATAATGGCTGCTGAGGTGGAAATATTGATTGTGTTATGGCGGTCTCCGCCCGTCCCAACAATATCTACAAGTGGTCCGGCAATTGCTGGTTTTATTATGACAGCTTCATCAAGCATTCCTTCTACAAAACCACTTATTTCTTCCACACTTTCCCCTTTTATAGTCAAAGCTCCAAGAAAAGCTCCTATCTGGGCATCTGTTGCCTCCTGTAGGATATATTTCAGAGTTTTCTTTGCTTCAGTAGCATTCAGGTCTTCTCCGTTTACTATTTTTTGCAGGCACCGTTGCATATAATCACCATACATGAATGTATTAAGTTGTACAATTATGTACAGGTTTTCCATAGTATAAAAATATATCTCTCATAATGCAACACCCAAAATAAAAATACAATAAAACGAATAATAAAGAGAGGAGCAATGAGTGAGAGATTACAATTCTGAATTGTCCATAAAGGCAGGAATGGACCCCGGCACATTGATCCATGTTGGGGACAAAAAGGTAAAACAACCTAAACTGACATTGATAGAGTACGATGAAAAATATCTGGAAGTACATGTTAATCCTGTCATCGACATAATTAAAAATCTTAAAGTTGCAGAAGACAGGAAAATATGGATCAATGTAGATGGTCTGCACCAAACAGAACTAATTGAAAGTCTTGGACAGGTATTTGGGGTTCATCCTCTTGTGCTGGAAGATATCCTGGATACCACCCAGCGGCCCAAAACTGAATCCTATGACGATTATATCTATATTACGATTCGAACTATGTTTTACGAACGTCTGGAAAACGCAGTAGATTCAGACCAGATAAGCATAATACTGGGAAATAATTTCATACTTTCATTTCAGGAAATGGAGACTGATCTATTCAAGAAGATCAGACAGAGAATGGAAAGACCTGCAGGCAACATTCGCAAAAAGGGAGTAGACTATCTTACCTATTCCCTCATAGATTCGATTGTGGATAATTATTACCTGCTGCTGGAAGATATCGGAGAAGAAATTGAGAGGCTGGAAGATGAATTGATAAAAGAGCCAGCTCCTGCAACCTTACAAAGCATCCATGAGCTAAAAAGGGAAATGATCATTTTACGCAGGTCCCTCTGGCCACTCAGGGAAATAATTGCATCCCTTCAACGTGATGAATCCGGTTTGATCAGGGAAAGTACTGGCATATATTTGCGTGATCTTTATGACCACTCAATCCAGGTCATCGAAACCGTGGAAACTTACAGGGAAATGTTATCCGGCATGCTGGACCTTTATATTTCAACGGTCAGTAACCGGATGAATGAAGTGATGAAAGTACTGACAATAATTGCTACCATCTTTATTCCTCTTACTTTTATTGCAGGTATCTATGGAATGAACTTCGAGTACATGCCCGAATTGAAATGGGAATGGGGTTATCCTGCAGTTATGATCTTTATGGCTACTATATCTGTAATTATGCTGTATTATTTCAAAAAAAAGACCTGGCTATAAACCTCTGAAGAATTCACATATAAATATGCATGTCAAATAATACTAAATAGAACATATATCAATATATATCAAATAAAATTCATTGAAAATATTTTATTAATTGTTTAGATGGGGCATTTATCATAAAGTGGGCAAACATAAATCTTGAAACCAAACTGATACTTCTGATTACAATCGGAACTATAATTGTTTTACTTGGTGCCACGCTGGCTACCACTTCCACTGTTACGGATCAGGAAAAGGAACTTGCATACGACAAATCGATCAAGACTGCAGAAACTTATGCCAGTCAGTTTAATACGGATATGCAGTCAAGTATGTCCATTGCGCGTACCCTTGCGAGTAGCCTGGAAAAATACGATACAAGAAATCGGACTGAAGCCAATGCTATGCTGGAACAAATACTGCGGGATAACCCAGATTTAATAGGTAGCTACGTCTGTTTTGAACCAAATGCCTTTGATGGGGTGGATGCAACATATATAAACACAACCGGCCACGATGAAACCGGTCGCTTCATTCCGTACTGGAATACAATTGGGGGTGAGGTGAAACTTGATCCACTTGTAGATTATCAAACTTCCTCATACTATCAGTTGCCCAAAAGACTAAAAAAAGACGTAGTTACGGAACCCTATCTATATGAAGGGGCATTGATTGTAAGTTTTGTCTCGCCAATAATGAAAGAAGAAAACTTTCAGGGAATCGTTGGTGTGGATGTTTCTTTAAATTATATTGATGATATTGTCAGTGATATAGAAATATTCGATACAGGTTATGCTTCCGTGGTGAGCAGGACAGGAATCCTGATGTCCCATCCCACCGAAAAGGAATGGATTGGCCACAAATCATTGAACTCATTTGACATACCAAACATACAGAAATTGAAAGTGGATGTATATAACGGAAGAAGCGGTTATATTGAAACTCTTGATCCTATTACCGGAAAAGAAGTAACTATTTTCTATGAACCTGTAGAAACAGGCAAATTCTCATTTTTGCTGATAGTCCCTAAAGAAGAAATGCTAGCGGGAGTAACTACTCTCCAAAAACAACTTGCAGGCATTTCCTTTGTAGCAATCTGTTTTATGGGGGGTGGTGCATTATTAATAGCCCGCTCCATAACAAAGCCAATAAAGCGAATTGTTGGCAATTTCAATAAGATATCTGATGAAGCAATTAAAGGGAAACTGGACACACGGGCAAATACTGATGTAGATATTGATTTCCGGAAAATTCCGGAAGGTTTAAACAGTATACTTGAGGCCCTTGAGGAATCAAATGCTTCGATCCAGGAAATGAAGACAGTTATAGACAGCAGCCCGGCTATTGTTTTCAAATGGAAAGCTACACCCAACTGGCCGGTAGAGCTTGTATCCAATAATATCAATTTGCTGGGATATTCACCAGAAGAATTTGATTCAGGGCATTTGTGGTATGGTGACATAGTACATCCGGAAGACCTCGATAGGGTTCAGAAAAATCTGGATAAACAGATGGCAGAAGGACAGAATGATTTCACACAGGAGTACAGGATAATCACCAAATCCGGGGATATCAAGTGGGTTGATGAAAGGACACTCATTAAGAGAGATAAAAAAGGTAACATAACATATCTGCAGGGAATCATTCTTGACATCACTGAAAAGAAGGAAGCTGAAAAAGCAATTATTGAAGCAAAAATGATTGCAGAGGCGGCAAACCAGACTAAAAGCCAGTTTCTGGCGAATATGAGCCATGAATTGCGCACACCCTTAAATTCTATAATTGGTTTTTCAGATGTGCTATTAGAGGGTGCTTTCGGAAAATTAAATGAAAAACAAAAGAAATATGCTCATAACATAAACAATAGTGGGGAACATCTTCTTGAAATCATCAATGATATACTGGACCTTTCCAAAATTGAAGCTGGAAAAATGGAATTAAAACCTGAACACTTCGGCCTCGAAGCAATAATTGTCGAATTAAAAAATTCACTGGAACCTCTGGTCAAGAAGAAACAACTAATTTTGGATGTAGATACCAATCAGGAATATCCTGTTTATGCGGATAAGTTGAAGATCAAACAGGTACTGTATAATATACTTAGTAATGCCATCAAATTTACGCCTGAAAAAGGAAAGATTGCAATTGAAATTAATTACGGAGATCAAGAAATCACGATTAGTGTGTCTGATAGCGGGATTGGTATTCCTTCCGAAGAACAGGACAAACTTTTCAAACCCTTCAGACAACTTGATTCAAATTCCAACCGGAAATATCAGGGTACGGGTCTGGGATTGGCTCTGGTAAGGAATATTATAGATATGCACGGTGGTCAGATATGGGTTGAAAGTGAAGCCGGGAAGGGAAGCACCTTCATATTCACCCTTCCCCGACAAAATGGGTTTTAAGCAGCTACACCCATACCTGTTGCAACTATCAGCAGTCCTCCCAGTATTATAAACTGGCCATCTGCCATGAGATCACACAGTGAATTATTTCCTGTGATCCTCCCAAAGAAAATAACATAGCATAGTGCATAAATAACCCCTGCTGCCAGCACTAACAAAGATGCAATACCTAATTGTTGCATACCCGTATTTATCATGAAATAACCTGCTAGAAGTGTCAGGCAGATTAATAGTATGCGGGTTTTTTCTGCACCAAGCAGTACTGGTATAGTGTCAATTCCTGAAATACTGTCACCTTCGATGTCTCTCATATCAAAAATTACGGTATTTACAAATACCAGAGAGAAAAAGTAAATAAAGGTTACAAATACCAGATCTCCCATTGGCTGTCCATATACAAGTGAAGGGAGAAAGGCAGGAGTTGATGCCCATGCCGTTGCTATTACCAGGTTTTTTACAGATGGTATTTCCTTAAGCCGACGATAACGAAAACCTGAGGGAAGCCATGCAAAACTGTAAAGCAAGCCACTGAAAAGAGGTATAGCAGTAACAAGAAGAGCTTTTAATCCGTAGGGATAAGCAAGCAGGAAAGCAAAAATATAAGCAAGAATTGAAGATAGAAACAAGAATTTTTCATATTTCTTGGTAAACGAATAACGTTGTGAGTGGTTTATGGAATCTTCATCCTCGTCTGCTTTACGATCTATATTATAGACAGAATATGTGACAAAAAACATTATAGCCATCGTCTGCCAGGATAGGGCAAGACCCTGTAACTGACAGGCCATATATGCCATTACAGCTCCGGCTATCGAAAGATAAACCGAACTGTAGGTAAGGAAATCAAGAATTCTTTTGACAACTGTACCATCTAGATTCACCCTGTATGCAAGAGATTTATATTCACCCATGCATGCAATGTTTATAATAGGGGTAAACGTTAGTTGCGGTTCTTAAGATTAATCGATCTGATTAATCTTAGTCATAATAATATATGTATAGTTCTCAGCTTATATTGTATTTCGTAGGTCAAAGTTCATCCGGGAGATTTACATTATGTAAACTTCCGGAGGTTCCTTCAAAAACGATAGGTGTGTAAAAGACATGCTAAAAGAAGATCCCAGAATTTTGATAATCGATGACGAACCCGACATAATCGAATTGCTGGAAATTTTTCTTGAAAATTTCAAGACAATGTCATCCCTTTCTCCATTAGAGGGACTTGAGATTGCAAAAAATGAACATCCTGATCTAATTATACTTGATGTTATGATGCCTCAGATGAATGGTTATGAGCTATGCAGGGAGATTAAGCAGAATTCCTCTACACAAAACATTCCGGTTTTTATGTACTCAGCTCTTTCTGATAGTTCTGATATTAAGAAAGGAATACAGGCCGGTGCAGATGAGTACCTGAAAAAACCAATCCATCCCTGTGAGCTTGAAACAAAGGTGAAGGAAACTCTGCTTAAAAAAAAAGCATTTGAATGTCAGAATCCTGTCACCAGGCCTATGCTACAAAGGTAATACAGTTATATCAAATCCAATTCAACCGCATCTTCCATATAGTACTCAAACAATTTTTCACCCCATTTGATGGCAGTTTCATCATAACTGAAAAGGTCTGTTGTAGTATCATATGTAACTCCATCACTCTTGTACAAACCAAGAGAAAGACATTTATCAGTGACAGTAAATCCGAGATTTATATCATTATCGACCATGAATACCTGAAAATTGGGCAATTTTTGAAGCTGGTGAATTTCCTCAATGTAGGGTTGTTGTCTTAATTCTTCAATTACACTTTTTGTGACTATTAACTTTACAGGAATGCCTTCATGTATCCTTTTTCCAAGGATTTCAGCATGTCCGGAACTCATAATCGCAGTTATTCCATATATATGGCCTGCTTTTTTGATCATATCCAGAAAGTGGTGGTACACATTGAAAATTTCCACATTAGTATCACTGACGATCTTCGAATCATAAAGACTGCCTATGGACTCGAGTAAGGGTTGTGGTATAGCCTCCATGTAATGGGACTTCCAGAATTCTTTATGTTCCAATACAGTACCCATGGTCATTACAGAATCTGCAACTCTGGCGGCTACAATTTTACCCTGGGGTGTTAGCCTGTATTCATGTTCCACACTTTCTATCAACTGATTGGATTCAAGAATTCTTATCTTTGGCAGCAGGGCCTGTGAAGTACTCCCTGTCACTTGACGTAGTCTTGCCAGTGTGTTGTTGTCCTCATAGAGCGACAAAAGCATCTGTGCCTGCAATCTTGACCTGTAGATAGCCTGCACATCCTTTTGTACATCCTCATATATATCGAGTATATCCATCCGATCTCACTCTCTCTGGAAGATAGTGGTATTTAATCTATTTAATAATTTCATATTAGATAATTTTGGATATTGCAGCCGCTTTTCATAGACAAATCCAAAAAAAAGAATATGGCAAACCAAAAGAGGCCTTTGTATATCTACATTCAATTTTTTTTCAGGCCCAGGATGGAATATATTGTTTCCACATCCAGGGATTCTTCCATTAACTGTGCCAATTCTTCGTAAGGGTCATCTTCGAGGTCTTCCTCATTGTACTTGATTCCCCTTTTCTCCAGCAGATAGGATACAAAGGCTTTCCTTATGTTGGCGTTGGAAAACAAACCATGTAGATAGGTTCCCACTACCATTCCGCTTTCATCCACGCAACCATCGTCACCAAATACAGGAACATTTGAACCAGTATCTCCCATGTGAATCTCATAACCACCTATGGTTTCACCTTCTATTGAATCAAAAAGGAGGCTTGCCCTGTTTACTTTCTTGGTTACCTGAAAGGTTTTTTTCTTATATGCATCAAATACGGTATGGATATCCAGGAGGCCAAGTCCTTCATATGTAGCATCTGCTTCACCTTCAATTGCCGCATCTTCTATTTGTTTACCCAGCATCTGGTAGCCGCCACAAATGCCCAGGATAGGTACCTTCCCGTACAGGGATTTGATCTTTTCAGCCATGCCGCTATCAAGCAAATCCTGCAAATCACTTATGGTGTTCTTGGTACCGGGAATTATCACGGCATCAGGTATGCCTAATTTATCATCCAGGTCCACATAGCGAAGATTTACAAGGCGCTCCAGGGGTTCAAAATCTGTAAAATTGGAAATTCTGGGAAGCCGGATCACAGCCACATCGACATCATATATCCCTGATGGAGATGACTTATCTCCGATGGATACCGAATCCTCGGAAGGGATTCCGAGTTTTGAATAGGGCATGACTCCCAATACAGGAATACCGGTTATCTGTTCCAGCTCTTCTACACCAGCCTGAAGTATGGTGGGATCTCCCCTGAATTTATTAATTATCATTCCCCTGACATTTTGCCTGACATCTTCAGGCAGAAGCTGGATAGTACCATAAAGACTAGCAAAGACACCACCTCTTTCGATGTCCCCGACGAGTATTATTGGCGCATTGGTGATCCTTGCAGTGCCCAGGTTTACAATATCCCTTTCATAAAGATTTATTTCAGCTGCTCCGCCTGCACCTTCCATTACAATTACTTCATAATCGTTTCCCAGTGTTTCAAGTGCCTGACGAAGTACACCATGAGTTTCCTCTATTGAATCGTAGTAGGCACCTGCGCTTTTGTCGGCATAAGGTTTGCCCATAAGTATGACCTGTGAAACCCTGTCACCTTTTGGTTTCAAAAGCACGGGGTTCATCTCAGCTGTGGGTTCAACACCTGCAGCCATTGCCTGTATTGCCTGTGCGATTCCTATTTCCTTGCCATCCGTTGTAATCCACGAATTCAAGCTCATGTTCTGTGCCTTAAACGGGGCAACCCTGTAGTTGCGGGAAAATATCCTGCAAAGTCCGGTGACTATCGCACTCTTGCCTACATGCGATGCTGTACCCAGAACAAGTACACTTTTTGGAATAACATCTCTTTCCATTTACAACAACCTTTTATGTAGCTAGTGATATTGTATAGGTACAATATCCAATCAATTCCAATAAACTTTACTTGGGAGAACAATGTCTGAGCTACTACATATAAGCGGCGGGCCTACGAAACCCGAAATAATAGCTGTATCATTATCTAAACTTGACTTGAGTGAAGGATGCACCTTTTATGATATAGGATGTGGTACAGGTGCAGTTTCCATTGCTGCTTCAAAGTTGGCAAGGAATATAAAATTCACTGCCATTGATGCGCGTCAGGAAGCCATTGAAGTTGCAGAAAAGAATTTCAAAAATTTCGGACTCGACTGTGTAAAGCTCATACACGGTGAATCATCGCAAGTTCTTGAACAACTTCCTCCCGAAGAAAAAATTGATTGTGCCTTTGTAGGCGGTACAAAGAATATTGATGCTATTCTCAAATCTCTGGTAAAACATAAAGCAGGAAGCATCATCGTCAATGCAGTAAGGATTGAAACTGTGGTTTCTGTAATGAACCAAATGAAAGAACTTGGAATTTTTGATACTATTACTAATATATCAATATCAAGAGGATATCCAATTACCGGTGAAACTATGTTTAAACCAGAAAATCCCGTGTACATGATATCCGGAAAATACAGTAACATTCAAGGTGATAAAAAATGTTGATAGGAGTAGGACTTGGACCGGGTGACCCCGATCTTCTCACGCTTAAAGCTGTAAATGCACTTAAAGACAGTGACAAGGTATATGTGCCTGGCAAAATGGCAGAGGAACTGGTAAAACCATATAATGATTCGGAAATACTGGATTTTCCGATGTTGCGTGATTATGATGTACTAAATGAAATATGGAAAAAGAATGCTGACATCATTGCCAATGAAGCAAGAAATGGAACAGTTGTATTCGGTCTGATCGGCGATCCTAACTTTTTCTCAACATTTACACATTTAAAGAGAGTCATGCATAAATACTATCCGGACGTTGAAACTGCAACAGTGCCTGGTATTAGTTCAATTACTTCTTTTGCCTCACGTACCGATTCCGAAATCGATTCATCTTTTGAGGTATCTGATGGATCTGACAAAAAATCAAAGATTGTACTGAAAGCAAAACATACACAGGACATCATCCGCAACCTGACAGAAGAAGGATATGAGGATTTCATATTTGCAGAAAGATTATTCCTGGACCGGGAAAGAATTATTAAAGGTAAAGAGGACATTCCCGAGAAAGGCAACTATTTCAGTATTATCTATGCCGAAAAGGGAGAGAAATAACATGGATGACAAAATTGCTTTTGTCGGTGCCGGTCCGGGAAACGCTAAATTGATCACCGTACTTGGCAAGGAAAAACTGGAAGAAGCTGATCTTGTGGTATATGCCGGTTCACTGGTAAACCCCGAAGTGCTTGAATACACAAAAGGGGAAAAAATAGACAGCTATGGAATGACCCTTGAAGAAACTACCAAAGTTATGGTTGATGCACTTAATGAAGGCAAGAAAGTTGTCCGGCTCCACAGTGGAGACCCATCCCTTTATGGTTCTATCATCGAACAGATGGAAGAATTGAAAAAATACGATATTGAAGTCGAAAGGGTACCCGGAGTATCCTCTGTTTTTGCAGTTGCTTCAGCTCTTAACACCCAGCTGACATTAAACGGTGTTTCCGATTCCCTTATAATAACCCGTCCCGCAGGCAAAACACTTGGGGAAGATAAAATTCCTGCCCTTTCCAGACATGGTGAAACGATGGCAATCTTTTTGGGGACCCAGAAGATTGAACAGATAATGGAAAAAATGGAATGTCCTTCAGACACTCCGGTTGCTGTAATTTACCATGCATCCTGGGATGATGAACAGCTAATCTACGGAAACGTGGAAACAATTGCCCAAAAGGTCAAAGAAGCGGGAATCCAGCGCTCTGCCATGATTATTATCGGAGGTGTGGTGGATCCGAAAAATTACAGGAGGTCACACCTATACGGAGTACACCAGCCACCGCTGTAATAACCTTCAATCGTAATATTGACATTGCCCGCCAAATAGCAGAACATGTGGGAGCAGACCTGCTTATCTATAGCAAGGATATTTTCAAGGAAGCCTTTGAAAAATATGACCGGATAATTGCTGTTTTTGCTACAGGTATAGTTGTCCGGGATATCGCTCCTCTCATAAAAGATAAGTGGACAGACCCGGCGATTGTGGTGGTGGATTCGAATCTCAATTTTGCAATCCCGGTCCTGGGGGGGCACCATGGAGGCAATGAACTGGTCCGAAAGATTGCTGAAATTGGTGCGACACCCGTAATAACAACGGCAACTGAAGTCCATAATCGCAACTCTGTCGAAGGTATTGCCAAAAAAATGGGATGCGACATAGTGAACAAGGAATCCACAAAGGATGTGAATTGTGCACTGCTGGAGCAGGATGTCGAGGTTTTGAAAATAAAGGGACCAAAAATTGTGATCGTGGATAGTGATGTGTCCGTACTTAAAAAGGAACAGGAAGACACATGATTATAGGAATTGGTGCCCGCAGGGGAGTCCGCGAGGAAGAAGTCCTCGAAGCCATCGCCCAGGCACTGGAAACAACAAATACCAGAAAGGAAGATATAGAAGCACTGGCCTCAGCCGAACTTAAAAAAGATGAACAGGGACTTAAAAGTGCAGCTGGAACTATAGGCGTACCTATTCACTTCCTGTCCCACTCCAGGATTAACGAAATCGATGTACCTTCTAAATCCAAGGCATCAAGATTTGGCCTCAAAGGTGTGGCAGAACCCTGTGCACTTGCACTTTCTACTAACAAGAATCTGATAATGAATAAAAAAGTATATGGAAGGATTACAATTGCAATCGCAGACTGATAAAAAAGGAAAACTCTATGTAATCGGGATTGGACCCGGTTCGGTGGAACAACTTACCATTGCATCCAGGGATGCTATCCTGAATTCTGATTATGTAATCGGCAATGGTACATACTTGGACCAGGTCAAGGAACTCCTCAATGACCAGGAAATTATCAGGAGTCATATGGGAAAGGAAGTTGACCGTGCCAAAAAGGCAGTGGAACTTGCAGAAGACAATGTTGTCTCAATGGTAAGTGGTGGCGATGCCAATGTATATGGTATGGCCGGCCTTGTGCTGGAAGTTGCCGAACATCATGAGCTGGACGTGGATATTGAAGTTCTGCCTGGTGTTACCGCTATTACGGCGGGAGCAAGTGTACTTGGTGCACCCATTGTCAATGATTTTGCAGTGATAAGCCTCAGTGACTTGTTAACTCCATGGGAACGTATCGAAAAAAGGCTCAGGGCTGCTTCAGAGGCGGATTTTATCATATCCCTCTACAATCCGAAGAGCAGGCAACGTAATTCCAACTTCAGAAGGGCCATTGAAATTATACAAAAAACAAGGGATGGATCATCTCCTGTGGGACTTGTGAAGAATGCACTGCGAGGGGATTCCCAGGAAATGAAGGTAACAACCCTTGGCAAGGTGCTGGATTTTGACGACTGGGTGGATATGAGGACTATGATATTGATCACAACCCCTGAATCCCGTATATGGGGCAAAAATGGCATGGAAAAGATAATAACCCCCAGGGGGTATCAGAGAAAATATGACTACTGAAGAACAAAAAGGTCAGGAACTTGACAACCTTGTGGAGATCACAATGGAAGCAGAACCTGAACTCGTGGAAATGTGCAGGGATATGGGCGCCCAGACAGAAGAAGCAAAGGCCATTTACATGACCAGCAGGCGTATTGCCAGCAAACTGGTTGGAGATGATTCTCCACAGGGACGTGTCAGGCAGAGGTGCATGATATCCACAGGAGATCCTGAAGTTGCCGAAATAATGCGCTTCAAGAATGATCCAATAAAGGCAGGGGTAGAAGCTATCAAAAATGGTGCTCCCATTTTTGTCGATATCAATATGGTCAAAGCCGGTGTTACCAAAAAAGGCCATGATTGTCCGGTAATCTGTGTCCTTGATGAGGACAAGGATGCACAAATCGCTCACAAATATGGCATTACAAGAACAGCAGCCGGATTTTTGAATTGTCGTGACAGGCTTGAAGGAGCAATCGTAGCCATAGGAAACGCTCCTTCAGCTGCATTTGCAGTATGCCGCATGATCGACCATGGGATAAAACCTGCTCTTGTGATTGGAACGCCTGTAGGATTTGTCAATTCCGCTGAATCCAAGGAAGAGGTTCGCAAACGGGACATTCCTTCAATAACCTGTGTAGGTACGCGGGGCGGGACGCCTATAGCTGTAGCCTGTGTCAATGAAATTGTGGCGATCAAAAGAGATGAAGAAACCTGTGACTGATCAGAAGGTCACAAAAGGGTTGATGCTGAGCATCCAGATACCTGCGATAATCAGCACCAATCCAGCTCCTTTTTTTATATAATTCTGATATTTTGCAACATTGCCATAATTACCCGTAAAATGGGCGGAATAGGCAACCAATAACATCGGTATCGCAAAGCCCAGGGAATAAATGGAAAGCATCGCTGCTCCGTAGTATATATTCCCTTCAACAGCTATCCTGGTGAGCACTGCGCCGAGAATCGGGCCGATACAGGGAAGCCACACAACCCCAAGAGACAGGCCCAGGAGCAATCCGCCGCTTACTCCCCGATTTACGCTGGCAGGTACAGGGATTTTTGAAAAGATATTGAATATTTCCACATTGATGACCATAATGATACCAAAAACAATAATGACAGCAGCAGCCAGGATATTCAGGTAGGTCAGGTAATCGCGCAGAGCATAACCAAATGCAGAAGTTACAATTCCCATCGAGACAAAGGATATGCACAATCCTATAACAATGGCAAGGGGTCTGAAACGACCCCGGCCGGTGGATGAAGCAAACAGGGCGGGCAGCAGGGGAAATACACAGGGAGAAGCAATGCTAACAATACCTGCAACAAAGATCGCAATGGGAGTTATGGCATCGGTAATCATTTGTATACTGCCTTTATATCATGATGTATCATTCTGTCTGTAGGCGATCGCATTGTCCAGTGCCTGCCTGAGGATATCACCATCCGTCAACCCCACATAACGTGTGGATCTCCGGTCAAAAGAAACATTGCCATCAGGTCCCATGAACAGATACCTATCATCCTTGATTCCTGCAATGATACTCATGTCGGGTATTGAATACACTCCGAAGAACGAGGCTGCATCACGCTCTTCATTAATGTTGACCATGATCACAGAGGCCTCACCCTCATAATCATCTGCAATAATATCCAGAATAATATCCTGGTCTCTACAGGGGGCACATGTCGGTGAACCGAACTTGATGAGCACAGGTTCCTCTTCCAATAAGGTGTTCAGTTGCTCGATATCTTTAGTGTTCGATTCCTGTACAATAGTTTCCTGTTGCTGGTTAACTTCAGGAGTTGTGCAGCCAGCAGCCATAAATGCCAGTAACATCACAATCAGCACAAATCCATACATAATTCTGTTACCTGCTATCATCTATTAAGAGAGTGGTACATTAAAATATAAGTGTTATGCATGGTATCCCCAAATTTATACAAAACCCGGATGTAAAAAAATCAGGAATTTTTGAGTTTCCACTTCAACAGCACCCCATCCTCCATCTTTTCGGCACTTATAAGAGAACATGTTGGCATGTCGGCTTCGTCAAATCCATCACCGTCGATAAGAGTAGGAGCATTTGACCCTCCTATTATGAGATTTCCTATAAAAGAATATATTTCTTCCACAAGCCCGTTTTTGACAAGTCCCCAGTTAAGGCCGGCGCCACCCTCAACCATAAGACTCTTTATACCCATTTCATCCAGCACGGATAACAATTCGGGAAGATCCACCTGATCTCCGCCAGTCATTATGACCATAGCCTTTTTTCTCAGTGATTCCACCCTGTCAAAAGCTGCACTTTCAGAAACTGCAATTATTATTTTGCCAGCACCCTTCCTTAATATGTCAGCATCTGTTGGGATACGTGCTTTGCTGTCTACCACGATTCGTACGGGATTTTCATCAAGTCCTTTTGCAAGCCTTTTAGCCCGCTTTTCATCGGACTTGACAGTGAGGCTGGGGTCATCAGCAAGAACAGTTCCAATACCTACCATTACTGCATCAGAACTTGCTCGTAACTCGTCCATTCTTTCAAAATCCACATCACCTGATATCCTTACCTGGCACCTCTGGCGGGTGGATATTTTCCCGTCAATGGACATTGCAGCATTTATATATGTAAAGGGAGTGGGCATGAAATCCCTTCATCTTCAATTATAAGATCAGCTATCTATCAGTGCTTTCATGAGATAACGATCTCTCAACAGACCAATGAATGTACCGTTTGCATCCACCACAGGAACCTGATCGACCCTGTTTCTTTTCATTTTAAGAGCACATTCACTAACACTCATATTACTGGACGCCTTGATCAGATCGGTGACCATCACTTCTTTTACAGGCACATCCGGAACTTTTATTCTGGATACGCTATAATATATGCTGAGAGTATCTCGCATGGATTCCCACGTCCATTCATCATCGTCAGAACCAGCAGACATATCCGACATTTCAAGGGAATCTTCTATGACACTTGCACTGATTATGTCACGATCAGATATTATACCTACAAGATCAAGTTCTGAATTAAGAACCGGAACTGCTTTTATATGTGCAAGTTCCATATTCCTGGCAACTAAGGGCAAAGGTGTTTCACACCATACCGGACCAATGCCTCTTCTGCCCAGATATTTACTTATTGGATCATCGAGTTGCAGAGAGGCCATACTTGCAACAATATCGGCAACTGTTATCATGCCTTCAAGTTTGCCGTCATCATCCACAACCGGCAACCTTCTGAAACCATAATCAATCAGGTATTGCGCAGCTTTTTTGATGTTATCTTCCGGTTTTACCTTTATGGGGTCCCGTGTCATAAGCAAAGCAATCTGTTCTTCTTCAGGATTGCTCAGAAGATTACTTCTACTTACGATACCAACCACCCGATTATCTTTGATCACCGGCACACCGGATACCTTTTTATCTTTCAGGATACTCAGTACTTCATCTCGTGAACCGGGCAGAGTGGCTGCGGCTACATTAGTCACCATGATGTCCTTAATAAGGGTTTTTTCTGGCATTTTTAAATAACCTCAATAAAATCTTTTATTGATTTTTATTCCTCTCCATTTCCCCTTACTACCATAACGGGGACATGTGAGTTGCGGGTGACCTTTTCTGCAACGCTTCCAAGAAGGAATCTGTCAAGTCCACTTTTACCGTGGGTACCCATGACTATAAGGTCAATTCCATTGTTTTCAGCAAAATCAATTATCTCATGACCTGGATGGCCTTCAAGCAACTTTGACTCTATTTCGATATCTTCTCCGGTGTCAGATATCACTTTATCGGTTATTTCTTTCCCTTCCTTTTCAAGAAGTTCATACATCATTTCCCATCCGCCATCCATTGGAATGGAATCAAATGATGCGGTATCCACGACATACGTCACGTATACTCTGGCACCACTGAGTTTTGCCAGTTCAATTCCGTAAGAGACCGCTTTTTTGTTCTCTGTGGAACCATCGGTAGCGATCAGTATCTTTTTGTAGATTTCACTTGCCATGTTTGATCTCTCGAATAAATGAATAGATTAATGGATTATTGATAAAATATCGTCTGGCCTTGCCCGACGAACAAGACCACTTAATACATCCTGTATTCCTTTAAGATTATTTGACGTGCCATCCAATACCATCAGGTTTGCCTTATACCCTTCCCGCAGAGGGCCTTTTCCCTCCAACTCCAATATTGATGCCCCATTAAGTGTGCACATTTTAAATACTTGTCTATCCTCAAGTCCAAAAACCTTTGAAAGGAACTCCATCTCAGAGAACATATTTACAGAATTCAGCATAACATTGTCAGTACCTACACCCACATTTATACCGGCTTTCAACATTTCAGCAACCGGTGCCATCCCCACTCCCGTAAGGAAATTGGATCTGGGACAGACAACCACCGGAATAGATGCATCGGCAATGTTTTTGAGGTCTGACTGTACTGCCTGTGTCAGATGGACAAGGATATCCGGCTGCAGGGATAGTGCATCTTTAATATCGTGGCGGGATTTTTCACCGGCATGTATACAAAAAGGGTGTCTGGATTTGTGACAGGTATCTGCAATCTGTGCCAGTAGATTCAAATCCACATCATGTGCACCGCTCATACCTATACCATCGGCCTGGGAAAGAAGTAGGGATATCCCCTCATGCACATGCATACTGAACTCCCTGCTGTCGGGTCTTGCAAATATTCTGGAATCAATATCCATATCTTTTAATGCATCCTTCAGTGCCAGCACGCCTCTGGTTCCCCCTTCCCGGAAATCTGCAAAACAAGTGGTTCCGGTGGCAAGCATATCCCTGATGGAATATTTCATATATTCTACAAGTTCCCTATCAGAAGTTTTTGCAAGGATGCGATGTTTTAAGCCATCCGGTGGCCTGACCAGACTGTTCAGGTCTCTCTGTATCACAAAATCCTCAGCCGGGCCTATAAAGGGGTCTTTACAAACCGAGTCTCCTATATGAGTGTGACAGTTGGTAAAACAAGGAGCAATAATATTTTCAGAAGATGTAGGCTCCTCACATACTTCATGTATGATACCGTCCTTGATACATACATAACCTTTCATCAAAGACAGATCATCCCCATAGAGGATATTGCCATAAATAACCTGTTCACGTGTCATTGAAGACATAATCCTGTATTCATATGCATTAATAATTAAAAAATTAACGCTGGACATTTCCTATTTAAATTTTACAGTTACATCCTTTTTTCCTGAGAGCGTCTTTTTGCTCATCGATGGATGTTATAAGAATGTCCTGTCTGGATTCCCCTGTTGCAAGGAGGGGATCTAGGGGACTGTTGTGGTTATACCCTCGTTTTTGCATTTCGCTAACAAGGGTCTCATGGCGCAGGTACAGGGCGTGCAATTTACCTTTCCAGCGAAGAGTTTCAGGATGATTGGAATAAGCCTTTTTATTTTTAGTGATAATGGACCAGAGAGCATGCAATTCCCTGTGTTCTCCAAGCAGATGCTGTCTGCAAAGTTCCGATGGTGGCAAATCCCATATTCTCATGTAATATAGATTGATTTATTCTTATTTGAAATTAACAATCTGTGATTCAGGCATCCAAAACAAAAAATATATTTAACAATGATGTAACTTACTGAATCTTCAATTACAATCATTAATTCATATCAGGTTAGATACAATGAAAATCAGCAGACCAAGAGGAACAAGAGATTTCCTTCCTGAGAATACGCGATTGAGACGTTTTGTTGAAAACAGGATGAGAGACGTAGTTTCCAGATGGGGATACAGCGAAATAATCACACCTACTTTTGAAAATCTCGAACTATTCACCCTCAAATCCGGAGAAGGGGTTACAGGGGAGATCTACAATTTTTCTGATAAGGGTGACAGGGAGCTTGCCCTGCGTCCGGAACTCACCGCACCTGTCATGCGTATGTATGTGAACGAAATGCAGGCAACCCCCCGTCCGCTAAAACTTTTCTATTTCGAGAATTGCTTCCGTTATGAGAGGCCCCAAAAGGGACGTTTCAGGGAATTCTGGCAATTTGGAGTTGAGACTATTGGCAGCAGCCGTCCTGACGCTGATGCCGAAGTAATAGCTCTTGCCGAAGAAATGATCGAATCTGTAGGTATCAAAGGAGACTTGCATGTAGGGCACCTGGGGATCATTCGTCATATACTTGAAGAACTCGAACCGGAGCAACAGACAAAAATCATGAGGCTTGTGGATAAAAAGGACGATACCGGCCTGGATGATTATCTTGAACAAATCAATGCATCAATAGAGCTTCGCAATGAGCTGTTTGAACTTGTAAGTATCACTGGAGATGATGCAATAGAAAAAGCAAGGCAAATTGTGGGGGATATTGAAGAACTCCAAATTTTTGAAGAACTGACACAAATCCTGGATGCCTATAATGTGGAATATTCCGTGGACTTTGGTATTGCCAGGGGTCTTGATTATTACACAGGCATGGTTTTTGAGATATATGCCAGCAATCTCGGTGCCCAGAACCAGATATGTGGAGGTGGCTCCTACCAGTTGATACAGCTTTTTGGTGGAGGGGATGTTCCTTCAACTGGATTTGGACTCGGGTTTGATCGTATAATGGAGATATGTGAACTTGAACCTGAGCAAAAAAAGGAAGTTGTGCTTGTGGCAACAGATGACACCCGGCTGGATGCAATAGGGATTGCGCGCGAATTACGTCGGAAGGTGCCTGTATATCTCGATATAATGAAACGAAACTTCAAGGGCCAGCTGTCTCACGCCAATAACATCGGTGCCAGGTATGTGGTGATAGTGGGAAAAAGGGAAATGGAGGCTGGCAAGGTTACCCTGAAGGATATGGAATCCGGTGAACAGCACCAGTTGACCGTTGAAGAGGCCAGAGAACATATTCTCAAAAGCGGAATGTAACGGATATCATCGAGTTAGGATAACAAATATAGTTTGTATATTGTCTAAATAATACTAATTCCATCAATTTCGAAGTATAATATGATGAGTTGTAAATATTGCAAATTACCTTATGGGAAATCTATAATTCATAAAAAAGCAGGAATAGCAACCCATTAAGCAATCTTGCAAAACTGATAGTAAAAAAGCAAAATAATAAATAGCATGGAGTTCCAAGCTATTTTTCACACTGTTTATTATATAAGTGGGTTTTATGTATAGACAATAGGGCACAAAACATTTGTTCCTTACTAAATAACGCAGGAAAGAAAATACTATGGCACAATTCGAAGAAAAGGCAGAATTAGAAAAGGTTATCAACAAGAGTCCTGCCATAGTATTTCTCTGTAAAACTGAACAGGATTGGCCTGTGGAATTTGTATCAGATAATGTTGTAAAGTTAGGCTACACCGTAGAAGATTTTGAGTCAGGTTCGGTAAAATATGCTGATATTGTACATCCACAGGACCTAAATTATGTCCGCTCTGAGGTCTTGAGGAATTCAGAAGAGGGAAATACAGAATATACCTAGGAATATAGAGTACTAACAAAATCTGGATATGTTCGATGGGTAGATGACAGGACATTTATCCGGCGTGATAATAGCAACAAGATTACGCATTACCAGGGAATCATACTTGATATTACAAAACGCAAAGAAGCAGAAGAAAATCTGTATCTTGACGAATCACGGCTTGAAGCCCTTTTGAAACTAAATCAAATGACTGGTTCATCATTACAGGAAATTACGGATTTTGCCCATGAAGAGGCAGTCAAATTAACTAAAAGCAAGTTGGGGTATCTTGCCTTTATGAGTCCAGATGAAGGATCCCTTATCATGCATTCGTGGTCAACTCATGCAATGAAAGAATGTAATGTAAAAGACAGAAAATTCATATATCCTATCGAGACCACCGGGCTTTGGGGAGAAGCTGTAAAGCAGAGAAAACCAATAATAACCAACAATTATCAGGAGGCAAATCCTCTTAAAAAAGGGTATCCAGAGGGACACGTGAAGTTGACAAGACACATGAATGTTCCAATATTTGATGGGAATCGGATTGTGGCTGTTGCGGGGGTAGGCAATAAAGAAGAAGATTATGATGAAGCAGACCTGAGACAATTGATTCTACTCATGCAGGAAATGTGGAGACTAATCCGACGTAAGCAAATGGAAGATGCTCTTCAGAAAAGTTCAACTGAACTTTCAAAAGCAGAAATGGAACTCAAATCTTTTGATAGAGTAAAAGCCGAATTCCTGTCAAACAAGGAAGAGACTCAACCTGCAACTGAACACGGAAAAATGATCGATGATGAAACCCTTGAGATTATTAATGACCTTGAAAAAAAAGCCATTGAAAATGTAATACATCATTCTCAAAGATTAAGGCGTATAGTAGATTCTTTCATTTACACGAGTATGGAAGAAGCGGGCAAGATAGAATATAATTTTAAACCAATTGATATTTCTGTTCCACTGGAAAATTCCCTTGTAGACACCATTTTCATGGTAGAAGAAAAAGAAATAGTATTGGAAAAAACAATACCAAAATCTCTTCCTTTAATTAATGGGGATGAAGAAAAACTGACTGATATGTTTACAGTTTTGATGGATAGTGCTATCCGCTTTACTCCTTATAAAGGAAAAGTGGCCATAATTGTTGATGAAGAAGTGAATTATATTCATATTATACTGAAAGATAATGGGGCCGGTATTCCAGAAAAACTAATTCCCCATATGTTCCAGCGTTTTTATGAGATTGATTCCCAAACAAAAAACAATTCAGAAGGTATAGAATCCGGTTTTTATATATGCAAAAAAATAGCTGATGCCCATAAAGGCAGCATAAAGATTGAGAGCAAAATAAATGTGGGGACAGAAGTTCACATCTGGATTCCAAAAATCGATTTCTCCTCAAAAAAACAATTGGGTGAAGAATATGAAATCTGAGTTATTAGGAACCCTCTTTCTATCAGAAAAAAGAAAAGATCTCCTTCTTTTGCTGGTAAAAAAACCCAGGGATATTGATGAGATAAAAGATATACTTGATGTGAATTCAAGTGCAATAATGACCCAAATCAAGATACTTTTAAGTCATGGTTTAATCATTCATGACGATGATGTATATAAATTATCAGGCATGGGAAGAGTAATAGTAAAAAAGATGCAACCACTGCTGGATGTATTATCAGTATATACGGATAATAAAAATTATTGGGAAAACCACAATCTCAATGCGATCCCGTCTTGCCTTTTAGAAAGAATTGAAGAAATGGGAAACTGTGAATTGTTCGAACCTGACCTTAATAGGATGTATGAGTTACCAGAAAAAATGGTAGAATATCTTTATCAATCGACTTATGTACACGAAGTTTCTTCATATTTTAGTCCAGCATACCCAAAAATCTATATTGAACTCGCAAAAAAAGGTATTGACGTTTCAGTAATAATAACAAAACCAGTATTTGAAAGACTTCAATCTGAATATCAGGAAGAAACAAAAGAATTTGTGAATTTGGAGTGTGGAAATCTTTTTGTTTTTGGAGACAAGATCGAAATCGCATCAAGTACTGTAACGGATAAATTCACAGCAATCTCACTCTTTTATAATACCGGAATATACCACAACCATGTAATCATGAGTTTTGATAATAGTGCTTTGAAATGGGGAGAAGATTTATTTAGATATTATCTTAGTAATTCAACTCCAATCACAGACAAAGACATATAAACTATCAGATTGTCATAAATCACCCCCACACATACTTTATTTGTAGATTAAATGTTCTATTTCTTACTATTTAGGAATATGATTTACAATCAGGGTCAATATAGACTCAATGTTATCAGAGGCTTTGATTTGATTAAGGGTTTTGATATTCAGATAAGCAGTATTTCATGGTAACGCCGTTAACACAGTGATACTTCCGTTATAGGTTAACGCCGTTAACTAAACAGCTCATTCTCTTATAATTGGTGTGTATAATATAATAATAGGTCTCTACTGATATCATTTTTGTAAATCTGATTTCACAGGTTATGTTATATGTTTCTGATCCCCATCTTTATCTGTGCAAATTGAGAAATGGACATAATTTGTCCACCATCTCAAAAACTACACAGCAACATAATGCTGGAGGAAACATTAGATGGCGCAAGACATATTAAAAGAATTAGCGGAAGCTGTGGTTTCTGGAAACAAAGACTTAACAGCAGAATTGTCCGAAAAGGCGTTAAAAGAAGGATTGGACCCACACGAAGCTATTATTGATGGATTAGCCAAAGGAATGGTAATTGTTAGCGACAACTATGAGAAAGGAACAGCTTTCGTTCCACATCTGTTGATCGCTTCGCAGGCAATGTATGCTGGAATGGATGTGCTAACACCCCACATTGAAACAGAAGAATCATCCAAACCCGCAACTATGGTAATTGGTACTGTAGAAGGCGATGTGCATGACATTGGTAAAAATCTCGTCAAAACAATGATGTCAGCAGGAGGAATTGATACTATAGACCTTGGACATGATGTTCCTCTGGACAAATTCATTGAAACAGCAAGAGAAAATCAGGCCGATGTCATCTCTATGAGTGCACTGATGACAACTACAATGTCCGGAATGGAAAAAGTCATCGAAATGCTTCAGGAAGAAGGTCTCAGAGATTCCCTTATTGTAATGGTAGGAGGAGCACCCGTATCTGAAGAATTTGCCGAGAATATTGGTGCAGATAAAACAGCACCTGATGCTTTGCATGCTTCAAACTGGGCAATAGATGCCGTAAGTAAACTTTCACCTTCAAAGGAAAGGTGGAGTGATGAAAAAATCAACCTTGCTAAGGTGAAATACAGGGAAATTCTGGCAAAGAAACAGGTCAAATCGAAGAAAGATATTGGGCTTGAAACTGCAAAGAATATCATGGCAGAATTCGAAAGTGTTGGTGTCAAGACTAAAGAAAAAATGAGTCACGCTGACAGGACTCTTGCTGCTATGGCTGACAAGAAAGTCGACCGCCTTCCCGTATATCCACTTGCATGTGGTGCTCTGAGAAAATTTGCAAATGCAACTTACAAGGAGTATGCAATAGATCCTCATAAGTTTGCAGAAAGTGCACTCCTTGGTTCTAAATACTTGGATCTTGACATGTTTGTAGGCTTGATAGACCTTTCAGCTACCTCGGCTGACTTTGGATGTACCATAAAATATCCTGAAGAAGATACACCTTCATCAGAAGGACACCTTGAGGACTATGAAAGTATTGAAACACCGGAAGTCAAGGAAGGTACACGTGCCTATGAACTAATTGAAGCTTCAAAACTTGCCAAAGATAAGTTGAACAAGGAACTTGGCACCCCATTTGTTGGGTTCCATGAAGGTCCTCTTCTGACGTTGACACAACTAATGGGTGCAGATCGTGTGCTTATGGACATGAAAACCAACCCCGATGTTGTTCTTGAGGCACTTCAGAAATGTACTGACTATGTATCCCAGGTTTCAGAGGCCTTCTTTGAAGAAGATGCATGTGATGCCCTTTGTGTTGACAACCTGTGGTCAAATAATATAATTATGGATGAAGAGGACTATTGGAAATTTGATGGGAAGTTTGTATACGACCAACAAATTCCAGTTTTCAAGAAGTATGATCAACCATACATCATCCACAATTGTGCTGATGCTGTTCATTACGAAACTCAGATCAAGAAATTCGGAACAGCTCTATACAGCTATGCATACTATGAAAATGGGAGGGATAAAGGCTCACAAAACTATGCAGACCTTATTCCAAAGTATGGTGACATTTGCTGTATGATGGGAGAAATTGATCCTATTGATATGATGGACAATTCCCCCGAAGGTATACAGAAAATTGAAAACGATACAGAAGAGCTACTGAAAGGTGTTCATGAAACCCTGAAGGAGAATGGTATGCAGTCTAAGTATGTCATGTCTACTGGATGTGAGGTACCTCCAGGAGGCCCATTGACAGGTGTCAAGGCAATGGTGGACAAAGTCAAGGAACTTGGTCCACAGTTTCAGAAAGACATAATAGGGTGATATCAAACCCTATTTTTTTAGAGACGATCAATTCGCGCAAATTATACGTTCAAATTAAATTATAACACAGGAGGTTATAAGATGTACCTTGGACTTGGAATTGACACAGGAGGAACATATACTGATTCTATTATAATGGACATATCATCCGGGAATGTAATGGATGCTTGCAAATCATTAACAACACACTCCAATCTAATACAGGGAATAGAGAATTCGATTGAAGGTCTCAATGCTAGTTATCTGGAAAATATAGAATTTGTATCCGTTTCAACCACTCTTGCAACCAATACTACGCTTGAAGAAAATGGGCACCCTGCTGCACTTATTCTTATCGGCCATTCAATTAACGGACCCCTTTCAACCGATCAAATCCTATCCATAAAAGGTGGCCATGATGCTGATGGCAATGTTGCAGAAAATCTTGATGATCCTGAATTGATTGAAAATTTTGTAATGCAAAATAAAGATAAAGTCTCCTCTTTTGCAGTGTCCTCTTATTTTGGAGTAAGGAATCCTGAACATGAGATGACAGTAAAAGGTATTATTGGAAAACTGACTGATAAACCAGTTGTATGTGGACATGAACTTTCAATGAATCTTGGAGCTTATGAAAGAGCTGTCACAGCATTGTTAAATGCACAATTAATCCCGGTAACTGATCAATTTATAAGATCTATTCTTTCAGTAATGGAAAAGAAGGGAATTGATGCAGATCTAATGATGATGAAATGTGATGGTTCCCTTGTAAGAATAGAAGATGCACTGAAAAAACCCGTTGAGTCGATATTTTCAGGACCTGCAGCTAGCCTTGTTGGTGCGTCTCATCTTTCAAATCTTAAGACCTGCCTGACTATGGATGTTGGTGGCACAAGCACTGATGTGTCAATGATATCCAATGGGATTCCCGAGATAAGTGAAAGTGGTGCTAAAGTTGGGGGATGGAGCACAATGGTAAAAGCCATAAAGATGGATACGTCTGCTCTTGGCGGTGACAGTCATGTATGGGTTCAGACGCGTACAACAATAGGATCGAATAGGGTCATACCTCTCTGTCTTGCAGCATATAATCATCCTGCATTGATAGAAATACTTGGCAATGTCGATAAACCTAACGTACGCCTTATGGATAATATCATACAGCCTACAACCTTCTTTATAAAAAGTGATTTGAATAAATATGAATCAGATAACTTTAAATTGGACTCTAATGAGAAACGAATCCTTGATGTGTTGGATTCTGAACCTCTCTCCCTGTATGAGATATCGAATAAATTAGATGAACATATTTTGATGTTTTCCAGTCATCTTGAATCTCTTGTCAAGAAAAAATATGTCCAGCAGATTGGTTTTACTCCTACAGATGCCCTTCACGTTTTGAGGGATTATACCGGATATAATACAGAGGCATCAGATATCGGAGCTCAGCTACTAGGTGAATACGTGGGTATGAATAAAGATAGTTTTTGCTCACAAATAAAAGCACAAGTAGTAAAGAATATGTCAATGAATATAGTGTCTTATTTAGTAGAGGATATTAAAAAAACAGACATAGAAAAGATGATTGAGTCTTCATCTTCTTTGAATTTCAAAGTAAACCAACCCATAGTTCTTGTTGGAGGACCTGTAAAAGCATATCAGGAAGATATTTGCAAAATACTCAATGCTGACATAAGGGTTCCTAAGTATCATGAAGTTGGAAATGCAGTTGGTGCACTTCTCGGGGATGTTATCTACAGAACTGAATCCATTGTAAGGATAGACAGTACTGGATCCAAACAATATGTTGTTTTTTCAGAAAATGGAAGAAATATTTTTGATGAGTACGAAGAATCTGTAAATTTTGCTCTTGATATAAGTAAAAAACTTGTAGAAGGATATATGGCAGGATATGGTCTGGATATGTCTAAAATAAATTTAGATGTAGCCAGAAATGACATGAAAAACGGATATGGTGCGAAGCTTGAAACTAAAATTGTGGCAACAGGAATTGGAAATCCAAGGAGATAATTTTGATGAACTCAGCTGTAAATAATATCGGTCAACAACAGAACAATGCAGACGACATGTATCAACTTATGCAGAATGCTTACAAAAAAATCGGTCTGAAAAGTGATGTAGAGGACAAAGAACTTATCGATCATCTTGAAAGGGCATCGGTTGAGGTAAAAGAATTGTTGAGTACTTCATTTGGCCCCTGGGGCCTAAATAAATTAATTACAAATCATGTTGGTGACGTGTATTTAACCAACGATGGAAAAACCATAATTAAAGAGATGGATGTATTGCATCCTATAGTTACTTCTTTGAATGATCTTTCAAAATCAATGGATAGATCATGTGGTGACGGTACAAAAACCGCAGTTATACTGGCATCTGGTCTTATCGTAAATGCAATTAAACTTATAAAAATAGGTGTGCACCCTACCACCATCATAAAGGGCTATAAGCTTGCTCTTAATAAGGCATATGAACTTATCGAATTCAACAGTATAACTGCCAAATCATACGATGAGACCTACGCCGCAATCCTCAGTGCATCATTTGCCAAGGGTATAGAACTTGATCAAGCAAAGAAACTTTCAACTATGGTTGTTGATGTGATCGAACATTTAACAACAATATCCTCGGATGGTTATCTAGATCTCGAGGAAAATATAAAAATAATGAAGAAAGTTGGTGGGCCTGACATATTACATCTTAATGGTGTTATTCTTGATGAAACACCCGCAAGATTTGATATGCCAGAATCAGTCTCCGATCCAAATATTCTCATTTTAAACTATGATTTGAAAGTTAAAAGTGAATTTATAAATTCAAAACGTAACATCAGTATGGATGGCATTGAAACTGCTCATATGTTCAATGAAGAGAATAAAAAAATACTTGATGGCTTTGCTGATAAAATAATAAATTGTAACGCTAATGTTGTGTTTTGTGAAGGTGATGTGGACCCCCGAATAGAAGCACGCCTTGTGGAAAATAACATATTAATGTTCAAGAAACTTAAAAATAAAGACCTGGAGAATATTTCAAAGGCAACTGGTACCCAAATCATGTCCATAAAGGACAATCTGGAACCTAATCATCTTGGAAAAGCAAATGGTGTTGAAGTTACAAAGAAATGTGGTGAACATTTTGCTTTCATAAATGTCGAAAATCAAATGATTTCGACGATCTTGATATGGGAACCTTTCAACTATGCTCTTGAAAAGGTAGAAGAAGCTGCAGACGATGCATTGAACACTGCAGCATTTATCCTCAGGAATAAGAAATTAGTAACCGGAGGAGGCGGAGTCGAATTTGTAGTTTCTCAGATGCTAAAGAACTATGCAACTACAATAGAAGGAAAGGAGCAGCTTGCGGTTATCGAGTATGCTAATGCACTTGAAGAAATTCCCAGAATACTGGCAAGTAATGAAGGAATGAATGTTATAGATTCAATGGCAAAAATGTCAAATTTTTATAAAAAAGGATTGAATCCAAGAATTGATACTTCCAGATTTGTCACAGAGAATAATCCTTTAGTCTATGATTCAGCTAGCATAAAGAAATTAGCGGTCATTTCTGCCACTGAAACTGCAACCAGTGTGCTGAGAATTGATAAAATATTGTTGAAGAAATGACACGATATAAGTTATGATAACATGGTAAATTATGGATTAATATAATTTTGCACAAATACAATAATCATGGCAAAGCTAAGTGGTAAATTGGAAACAATTCTAAAAGTGAGGATTCATTATGAGTGGTTTAAACTTTAAAGAAAGGTTGTTGAATACTTTAAAAGGCAAACCTGTGGATAGAGTTCCTGTGATATCCATAACACAAACAGGCATTATTGAACTAATGGATGCAACAGGTGCTTCATGGCCAGAAGCACATAGTGATCCTGAGAAGATGGCAGAATTAGCCTTTGCAGCTTACGACCTCACAAGATTAGAAGCTGTGAGATATCCATATTGCTCAACAGTTCTTGCTGAAGCAATGGGTTGTAAAGTTAACCTCGGTTCAAAATGTATTCAACCTTATGTAATATCTCATCCTTTTTCAGAAGACACTGATAATATACAGTTTCCAAAGAATCTTCTTGAAAAAGCGAGAATTCCTGCTGTTTTAAAAGCTACAGATTTATTGAAGGAAAAGGTGGGTGAAAATGTGCCTATAATAGCAGGAATTGAAGGGCCATTAACCCTTTTTTCCCATCTTACGGGTGTGGACAGTTACATGAAATGGTCCACACTAAACCCTGAATATGCTACACAATGTTTGAACATTGCCACAAGTGCATGTATTGAGTATTCGAATGAACTAATCAAACATGGAGCTGATGTTATTTGTGTTTCAGAAGGTATTGTTTGTCCTGATTTATCATATCCAAAAATATTCGAATCTGTTGTAAAACCGGAATATCATAGATTTTGTGAAAACACAACAGGTATAAAAATCATATATATTTGTGAAAATTCAAACCCAATGTTAGAATCTTTGGCAGAATGCGGATTTGAAGGTATAAGTATTGAAGAAAAAGTCAAAGAATTCCAGGCTACTAAAAAAATGATTGGCGAAAAATCCTGTCTTATTGGGAATGTTTCAACTTCTCTGACAATGTAGAATGGAAGTTATGACCAGGTGAAAAGGGAGGCGAAAAAATGTCTGGCAGGTGAAATCGGTGTACTTTCTCCAGGAAGTGGAATTAATCCTAAAACTCCTTTTGAGAATGTAAAGGCACTTGTTCGAGCAAGAGATGAGTACTATGCCAAAAAATCCCATCAAAAATATAGACAAACAACCCAATTACAATAATTTGTGGCCATTAATAATAGCAGTTTTTTATGAAATTCTATTGCTCTATTTGTGAGGAGGAAGATCAGATGACAGAATTAAGCGTAAGATCAAATGTCTGTGATTTTACCCATAAGGTATGTGGAAAGATAGATGGTGATAAGATCATCATCGATATAGACACGCCCTGTGAAAAGGTCAAGAAGATGTCCCATCTGGAAGTTCCTATGATGGACCTGTTCGATATAAAGGACAACTGTGTAATACAAAAAGCCCAGGAAGCAAAATGCAGTGTTACATGCCTTGTTCCCTGTGCTGTCCTCCATGTGTGCTGCCTGGAAGCAGGCATGCTGTCGAAATCTTTGGTCCAGAAGGCAGGGGATGTTCGTATAGAGTTTGAATGATCTTTGGAATAGGGAATTAATACGAATAATCCGGGGAGTAATATATTGTCAGAAGAAATGACGTCCAGAGAGCGGTTTGTTAATGCTCTTGAGATGAAGGATGTGGATAGGATGCCTTATGGGTATCTGTGGTTCGGGGCAGGCAACGGTGTCCTGGAGCGCATGAACGCCAGCATGAGTGATGTCTACTATTCTGCAGAGGGGATCGCCAGGGCACAGATACTTGCAAGACAGATGTATCATCATGACAATGTTATGTCTCCCTGGGGGTGTTTGCTAGTTGAAGCAGAAGCACTAGGCACCCGGCTGAACATCAAGGATAATAGGTATCCCACGATAGCCGGGTATCCATTAAGTTCTGCTAATGAATATGATCAGATTGATCCACTGGACATTGAAAGGTCCCACAGGATAGATACTGTTGTAAATTCTATAGGGATCCTCAAAAAGGAGCTCAAGGATGAGGTCTTCATCACAGGGGCCATGCTTTCCCCTTTGATGCTTGCTTCTCAGGTACTTGAGGCCAGCAGTCTTTGCATAGAAATGCTCTCTGAAAAAGAGAAGGTTCATGAGTTACTTGAAAGACTAACACAAAGCTGTATCCTTTATGCTGACCGGCTTATTGAAGAAGGGGTTGACGGCATCTTCGTTGAGAACGGGGAGAACACGGCAGACCTTTTCAGTCCTGATATGGCTGAGGAATTCATGCTCCCTTATACAAAACAGCTCTATGCACACATCCAGGATAATGGCATTTATGTAATCTCCCATAACTGTGCTGAACATGCCTTCCACGAGATGGAAGCATCTTTAAGACCAGATGCCCTGAACTTCGCTTTCGGGGATGTTAACACTCTGGGCAAGAAGTATGGTATCGAATGTACTAAGATCCATAAGAAGGCCGGATGCAGTCCAAGATATTGCTTTAAGGAACTTGAAGAACACGGTATCTGCCTTATGGGTAACATCAATCCCAATGTTTTCTGCAGGGATTCTTTAGATGATATTGAGCACGAGGTAAAAAGTTGTATGTACTGTGCTCCAGAAAAGGGTTTTATTCTCTCGACAGGTTGTGAGATCCCTCTTAGCACATCGATCGAGGAAATGGAAACCCTCTGGAGATCAATAAGTTCTCGCTTTTAATGTTATTTATTTTATAGTCAATTTGTCAATCACATTAAGTAAGACGAGAATCCCAATCCAAAAAGTGATTGCATGGAACCAAAAGAAGTTTATCCAGATGAAAGGCTATTGAATAAGCAAAAATATCACTGGGAAAATGTATTTTTAAATTACAGTTCTAAATTCGGCTATGAACCAAGCGAATCTGCTAAAAGAGCAGTCAATTTTTTTAATAATAGAGGACTTACAAAAATACTCGAACTTGGAGCCGGTCAGGGCAGAGATTCCCTTTATTTTGCAAAAAAAGGGTTGGAGGTTTTTTCTGTTGACTATTCTAAACAAGGACTTAAGTGTATTTAGCAAGAGGCACTGAAAACTAATCTGTCTGGAAGAATAAATCTTTTGCAACATGATGTTAGGTATCCTCTGCCATTTGAAGATTCATCCTTCGATGCATGTTATTCACATATGCTCTATTGCATGCCAATTAGGTTTTCTGAATTGGCTGCAATGTCTAAAGAAATCAGAAGAGTTCTTAAACCCAGTGGATTGAATATATACACTGCAAGGCATGTAGGTGACCCGCAATATAAAACAGGAATCCACAGGCTTGAAGATATGTGGGAGATAAAAGGAGGATTCATCGTTCATTTCCTGAACAGAGAAAAGATTGGTTATCTTTCAGAAGGATATAAGATCATTGACATAAAGGAATTTGAAGAAGGTCAACTTCCCAAAAAGATGTATATGGTATCCCTTGAGAAAGAGAGGTAAGAAAGTTAATCGTAAACGATTTCCTAGAAACTAAATATAATAATTCTAAAAAGCTCACTCTTATCGACAATAAATACGAAACTATCCACAAATTGTATAAAAAATAATTTATCTACATTTTCTTGTTTTATCAATGTGCTAGCCTATAATTATAATATAGATTATTTTATAGAAAATTTTCATCTTGGAGATAGGCGGATATTTATCTAAATAGAAAGAATATCTGAATATAATTGGATATTTTCCATGCATATGGCTGTAATGGCACAAAATATATAACCCATGTGCCTTTAATTAGCACCACTTCGCCACTACAGGGAATCTCCCAACGTTCATACCTGTAACTTTATCGCCACTTTAAATTCAAATCAAAATAATAAGGAGTAATCATAATGGCAAAAATGCACACTCGCAGAAAAGGCCAGGCAGGGTCCACAAAACCCATTCGTACAGAAGTACCCGCATGGTCTTTGCAGGATGCAGAAGAGATCGAAAAGGTGGTTCTTGACTTGTGGAAGCAAGGCAACCCCACCAGTGTCATCGGAATGAAGTTGAGAGATAATTATGGAGTTCCTGATGTCAAACTCGCTACAGGAAAGAAGCTCACTGCAATCCTGAAAGAAAATGAAGTAGCACCTGGTGTTCCTGAAGACCTGTACAATCTTATCGTAAAAGCTATTGGCCTGAGAAAACATGTTGCAGCCAATAACAAAGATGTACATAACAAACGTCCTCTTCAGCTTACTGAATCCAAAATTCGCAGACTGGTTAAATATTATAAGGCAAACAAAGTCCTTCCAGCCGAATGGAAATACAAACCAGAAACCGCAGAAATGCTTATTACTAAGTAAACGAGGATTTGCATAAATCCTCAACCTTTTTTGAATTTAGTTCTGTTTTTTTCCTGCTGTATATCTTCGGTTAATTGCCATTTATTAAAGGCAATGTGAAGATAAAACCACACAAATCAATAGAAGTATAAATGTGTGCTGCATAATGCGTCCTGTAATATCAAAATACTCCATTTATAATTAGCATATGTGGACTGGCAGGTGAAAGTTTTTGGAAAAATTGCGACCCATTGCAAAACGGGCATCTGAAAAAATCAGTGAATACTCACGTGTAAGGCTCATATCCCATAATGATGCAGACGGGATTACCGCAGCAGCTGTAATGTGCCATGCCCTGCTGAGGGAAGATATAGTTTTCCATGCAAGCATTGTAAGCCGGCTAGATGAAAATGTTGTGGAAACAGTTAACAATAGCACTGATGATGGTGATCTCGTACTTTTCTGTGACATGGGAAGCGGCCAGCCTGAATTGATTGAAAAAGTCAAAAATGACACCCTTATAATAGACCACCACGCACCCGTGGGTGACACAACGGCACACATAATGGTAAACCCTCATCTTGCAGACATAGATGGTGCTTACTATATGTGCGCCTCAACCACTGCTTATGTTGTCGCAACAGAACTTAATCCCGAAAATAAAGAGCTTGCAGGGCTTGCAATTGCAGGTGCCATAGGGGATAAGCAACTTTTTGACAGGGAGAATGGCCTGATCCTGAAAGAAGGAATTGAACATGGCTCTGTTTCCATAAGAAAAGGATTAAAGATCGGAGATGGTGATCTGGCAGAAGTGCTGGAAAGAACACCTGAACCCTACCTTGATATAACAGGTGAAAAAGAAAAGATCGCAAACTTCCTTAATATTCTGGGTATCAGCGGCCCAATCGAGGAACTTGATGAAAACCAGATGAAAAAACTTACTTCTGCCGTGGCACTTAAACTGACAAAAACAGCCAGTCCTGAAGCGATTGATGCCAGTATCGGTGAAGTCTGCATTCTCAATCATGAGACTATACCAAATGTCTACGATATGGTTACCCTGCTCAATTGCTGTGGCAAACTTGAACGTGGGGGTCTTGCCCTTACTGCCTGTCTGAGAGATGAAAAGGCTGCAGAAGAAGGCTGGAAGATTGCGGAACAATACCAGCAAGTTTTGATGGGACAAATCAAAAAGGCAGAAAAGAAGATTCAAAAACGGCAGCATCTCAGGTATATTCAGGGAGAAGACATGGAAGCCACCGGTATGATCGCAGGTGTTGTCATCAGGTACATTCACCCAGATCTGCCCTTCATTGCCCTGAACAAAGTTGATGATGTTGTTAAAATTTCAGGAAGAGGAACCCGCAAACTTGTAGACAACGGACTGGATCTTGCAGTTGCCTTAAGAGAGGCAGCCTCCGGAGTAGGAGGTAGCGGAGGGGGACATAACATAGCATCCGGTGCGGCCATTCCTCCGGGAAGTGAAGATGAATTCCTGAAAGCCCTGGATTCCATTATCGCAAAACAGATGGGAAACAATGCAGATGAAAATTAAAAGCACTCTTAAACTGCCTGTAGGTCAAAGGGGCAAAACAATTATTGAGTCATTAAAGCCGGACAATCTTGCGAACATGGAAAGTAAAACCCTCTCCGATGAAAATTCCATAACTTTGAGGACAGAAAAACTTTCCTCTCTGATATCTGTTACGGACGATCTCCTTATGAATGCTAAAATTGCCGAAGACCTGGATTTCAGTGGAGCAAAAAATGATTAATTCATTCGAAGATTTAGAGGAGCAAATAAATTCGTGTACTGCATGCCAACTCCATGAATCTGCAATCCACAAAGTAATAATGAAGGGTGGGAAAAATCCAAAAGTACTTTTCATAGGTGAAGCCCCCGGCAAGAATGAGGATGCAAGCGGAATACCTTTCTGTGGCAGGGCTGGCAAAATACTGGATGATATGATAGAAGATATGGATATTCAGCAGGATGATTGGGCGGTGATCAATACAGTCAAATGCAGACCTCCTGATAACCGCAGGCCCCGTAAAGGAGAACTTGCCTCATGCAGGTCTTTTTTTGAAAGGCAAATCGAAATGCTTGATCCTGATGTGATTATTCTGCTCGGAAATACTGCTGAGGAAGCTTTTTTGGGAAACAGGCAACTTCAATGGGGTGAATGCAGGGAAATATACGGGAAAAATGTGGTGAAATTTTATCATCCTGCAGCCCTCATCTATACTAAAAGTCGCCAGCCTGAACAGCAAGAGTTTATAGAAAAAAACAGTGCATTATGGTAAGTCCGTTCTTTTTCCAACATGCTGGTTTGTGCCATCAGGTAAAACTTATAATAATTAGTAACAATAACTGAGTCGCTGTAAGGACTTTATTAATCATTATTTAATCATTTCGAGGAAATATAATGGATCTGGAATTCAGATTAAAAGCTGCCTTCAAAACTAGCGGGGACCCCGCACCCGCCGTAGATGCTATTCAGGAGTTTCTTGAGGGAGAAGCCCCAAAGGTACTCGCCAAAGGAGCACCAGAAGGGGAAGAAGCAAAAATTAAGAGCTGGAATGTAAAGGATAACCGGATAGACATTGAGATAGTCTCCGGCCGTTATGTCCGATCCCATGATGCAATTATCAGGCTGCGCAAGCCTCTTGCTGGCAAAATAGGAAAGGAATACCATCTGGGCATCCGGGGTATTGATGTTGATGAGTTTGTCATAAAAATGGCTTCCGAAAAATCAGTCGGAGAGCTGAAGATACCACATGTCAGTTCAATGGATTATGATGGGGAATACATCACAATCAATCTGGATGTTGGAGAAGCAGAACTTGAAAACCGTGTTCCTGACAGAATACTTACCCTTATGGAAGACAAGATAAGGGAAAAGGTCTATGGCGGCAAGACTGAACACTGGAACCTTCTATGGCAGAGTGAAAAAAAGGCACACCCATTTGAGAAGGATCCTACTCAGGAAATGCTAGAAAAAGGGTGGATTAAAAGAGGAGCCAGCAGAGGACAATGGATCCACGGCCCACAGTCCACGAAATTATTCCGAACTTTTGAAAAGATCGTTCTTGAGGAACTTCTTGAACCCCTGGGATACGGGGAAATGATATTCCCGAAACTTGTACCGTGGGATGTATGGAAAAAATCCGGACATGCCAAAGGGGTCTATCCCGAAATCTACTATGTATGCCCCCCGAAGACCCGTGATCCGGAATACTGGGAAGAGGTTGCTGATCACTACAAGGTTACAAAAGAAGTGCCTACAGAACTAATCAAGGAGAAGATAGGCGATCCTATAGGCGGCCTGTGCTATGCCCAGTGTCCCCCCTTCTGGATGTATTTACAGGGTGAAACTATACCAACAGAATCCTTCCCCCTGAAAGTCTTTGACCGCTCCGGGACATCCCACAGGTACGAAAGTGGTGGCATCCACGGCATGGAACGTGTTGATGAGTTCCATCGTATCGAGATTGTCTGGCTGGGTACAAAGGAACAGGTAGTCAAAGCCTCAGAAGAGCTCCACGAACGCTATATGCATATCTTCAATGAAATCCTGGATCTTGAATGGAGAAAAGCCTGGGTCACACCATGGTTCATGGCACAGGAGGGGCTTGCAGGTGTATCGGATGAGCAAAGTGCCGGTACTACAGACTATGAGGCGCCCCTGCCGTACAGGGGAGATGACGGCGAATGGCTTGAGTTCCAGAACGTGAGTGTCAACGGGGATAAATATCCTTCCGGTTTTAATGTGAAAAGTCAGTCGGGAGAGGAACTCTGGTCCGGATGTTCGGGTGTTGGGCTGGAAAGGTGGACCTCGGCTTTCCTTGCACAGAAAGGCCTGGATCCGGAAAACTGGCCGGAAGAATTCCGTAAGCGTTTTGGAGAAATGCCTGAAGGAATAAGGTTCTTCTAAACTGGATAACCGATTTGTTTATATATGGACATGTCTAGTATAGAGGGCCACTAATAGCCTATACTATAGAATTTATTAATTACATTGATCATCGAAAGAGAAATATCACACTAACACTGGAGGAAATTTATTGGCAAGAAAAGTACAGAGAAAACTGGATAAATGGAAGAACAAAACCTGGTATAACATTGAGACTCCTGAATTTATTGGCAGGACCGTTATTGGGACAACCACTACTGATGAGAGTGAGAAACTGGTTGGAAGGACGATCGAAACCACTGTAGGAGACATTACCAATGACTTCTCAAAGCAGAACATCAAACTACGTCTGGCTATCGACAGCGTAACCGGTGACACTGCAAATACTGCTTTCATTGGTCACGAGATCACTACAGATTACCTTCGTTCAATTGTAAAACGCCAGACATCCCGTATAGACAACAACCTTGAGGTAACAACCAAGGACGGACGTAAGCTTCGCATCAAGCCCATTGCATTTACTGTAAAGAGGGCAAGAAGCAGCCAGATAAGAGCAATCCGGGAAATTATGGCAAAAATCGTCCTTGAAAGATCTGCAGAACTTGACTTTGAACACATTGTCGAGGAAATCGTAACCGGTAAACTTGCAGCCAATATTTACAGGAATGCAAAAACCATCTATCCAATCAGAAGGGTAGAAATACGCAAGACCGAAGTTCTTCCTGTAAAGGCTAATGCTTCCGCAGCAGCCTGAAATTTGAAAAAATAAAAAAGTAGCCTTTCACTTATGAGTGAAATAGGCTACTACTCTCTTTTCTTTTACATCATCTATCCTGCAGAACCCAAAGCGCTCAAACTGCACAACTTTATCTATCTCATTTGCAATTTGTAATTCTCCCAATCCTGTGAATCTACCTTCAGGAGACAGAACTTCCACTTCCAGATTGTCCTCAGCTACCCACTGGACGATAGGTGGACGTTTTTCCCTGACCTCATCCATTGAATCACCAGTATGTTTTGCCTGGAGGGGTTGGGTTGATACAATTTCAATGTTATACAGGTCCTTGAGTCTTAATAGAGACCCGGAAGATAGTTCTTTTGCATCCTCGCCACTAATATAAACAATATTATCCACTTCTATACTCCTGTTTCCCAGATTTTCCACGGGATGCAGAGGTGGGGTGGCAACAGTGTGTTTTCCGTCTATAATCTCAATTTTTTGAGGGTCGGGGACAAAGAAGAAACGCTTTGACTTTGAGTCAATAAGTTTTCGGTTTTCAGAATAAAGGGAATCCATGCTTATACTGACATCGGTTTCCCCTACACCCATATCTACCATAAATTTACGCAGGGCCTCTGGTTTGATTCCACGCCTGCGGATTGCCCTGATTGTTGGAAGCCGTGGGTCATCCCAGCCGGTGTATTCGCCTTCTTCTATAGATTTCCTCAGTGCACTGGTGCTGAATTTTCCGAATTCATGCATTTTAATGCGGCCCCAGTGTGTTGTTTTGGGATATTCCCATCCCAGGTAATCATAAATATACTTCTGGCGTTTCTCACTGTCCATCAAATCTTTGCCCCGAATAATATGGGTCATGCCAAGTTCATGGTCCTCGATGGCTCCCTCAAAGTCAAGAAGGGGCCATACTACGTATTTATCACCCACTTCCGGGCGGGGGTGTGTAGCTTTTACAATCCTGAAAGCACCAAAATCCCTTAGTGCAGGGTCCTTATGGTCGATCTCTGTCTTGATACGCAATACAGCAGATTTTTCTTCGTAATCACCCTCAATCATCTTGTGCCAGTATTCCAGATTCTTGGCAGGGTCCCTGTCACGATCTGGACAGGAGGTACATGAATCTTTATACTTCTTGAAATCAGCCCCCTCACAGAAGCAGACATAAGCATGTCCCATTTCGATAAGTTTGCGGGCATATTCGTAGTAAAGGGTTATTCTGTCTGAGGCCTTTACCACACTGTAAGGCTCGATACCCAGCCACTGACAGTCATCCAGGTACCATTCATAGGCTTCAATTAGGGGGCGCTTGGTCTGGGGGTCGGTATCGTCAAAACGTATTATGAAATCCCCTCCATACATTTTGACATATTCGGAGTTGATTACCATACCTCTTGCACTACCCAGGGTAGCGGGCCCGTTGGGATTGGGCGCAAAACGCATAACAACCTTTTCCCCTTCTGCAACATCAAGGGGTTTGAGGCCTTTTTCAGGTTCTTTCTTTGTATTGAGTTCTTCAATAAGTTCAGGTGCGACCTCCTCAAGTCTCTGCTGCCATACATCCGGGTTGCCTTCTGCGACCTGGTTTATAACTTTCTGTACTTCTGCCGTAACGTCTTTGGCCATGGGACGCAGGTGGGGACACTGTCCCATTACACGACCCATGACAGCGCCAACCTGGGGAGGTTGTCCGTATTTTACAGCATTTTGCAATGCAAATTTCTCAATCGTTTTTATATCTTCATCCTCTAATGTCATCTGGCTGACCTCTATAAAATTAAAAACTGATGCAAATACAATTAAATTGAATTTCTTATCTGCTGAATATGAGATGCTTTTGCGATGATGTCGGATATTTGTCCGTCAAAATCTTCAAGGAATTTTTCCGTATTCTCACCGGCAACTGCTCCGTGTGATGAAGGCCTGATGAGATGTTCCTGTTCAAGTACTCGCAATGAATATCTTACTTTATGGGTTGGCATCCCGGTTTCATCCGAAAGTTTAAGGATGCCGATCGGACCTTCCTCAATAACCTTCCTGAGAACGATAAGATGTCTTTCAGTTAATTCAAGTTCCCTGTAAATTTGATCAAAAAGCATTATGATACCTCATTGGATAATGTGCCTATACCCTCAATGGTTACGTCTACGGAATCACCGGAATTAAGTTCACCTACACCCGGAGGGGTACCAGTGGCAATTACGTCTCCCTTTTCAAGGGTCATTACGGAGGATATGAATTCTATCAGAAAATCAACATCGAATATCAATCTGGAAGTTGATGAATTCTGTCTGGTCATGCCATTAACACTGCACTTAATGTTTGCTGCAGAAGCATTGAATTCTTCCACAGGAGTTATGAATGGGCCAATCGGGGAAAAAGTATCAAAACCTTTTGCCCTGGTCCACTGCCCGTCCTTTTGCTGAAGATCACGGGCTGTTACATCATTAAAACATGTGTATCCTTCGATGAAACTTTGTGCTTTTTCAGCATGAATACCGTGGCATTGCTGTCCTATGACAACAGCAAGTTCTGCTTCATAATCAACACGATTACTGCAGGAAGGATAGATAATATTTGCACCATGGCCGGTTACAGAAGATGGGGGTTTCATGAAAATTATTGGTTCATCCGGGATGTCCATGTCCAGTTCTTTGGCGTGATCAATATAATTTAACCCCACACAGATAATTTTGGAAGGACTTGAAGGCGCAAGTATATCAAGTGAATTAACATCATAAACATCTCCTCCGGGAGATATTACTCTTTCACCCTGTACATTACCCTCAAATATCTCATTACCGTGTTTGAATTTTCCGATCATGTTATCCACTTGCTAATAATAAAGAGGTGCATTGTCCTAGCAGACAAATTATGAAGATATGGTATAAATATAAATCCTTTTTCTTATCAATTCCGGCAAATGAGCGCCGGTTTGGCCAGAGTATGACCAATAAGGAAAACTTATTTGACTGTTTGGAAAGAATACTTTATTGGGGAGTGGATATGAACGATCTTTACTGCACAGAAGAAATAAACCATGTACTCAGGTATGTGAATAACATCCCGATTTCGGGTAGATATCGGACAGAACTGGTACGATGGATAAATACCTATCTTGATGAAGAAAATGTCGAAAAAAGCCTTATAAGTAAAAAGGATACATTTGACATGTCGGTAAAACAGGCAGCGCAAAGGGATCTTGAACTAACCATCCTTTTTGCCAAAAAAGAAGACAGGACCAATTCAGGAATAATTTTTCTGGAAGGGGAATTGCTTTTTCTGTTTAACCTGCTCTATGAAAAGGTGAAGGCACAAAAACTTGCTGCCTGATAATTAAAAATGGCACTTGCGACCTGAAGAATCACGTTCATAATGTCCGAATTCAGATCCTTCAAGTTCACCGCCATTGAATACAGGACCGTCCCTGCAGACACACAGCCCTTCAGGATCCATACTGCAGGCTCCGCAAACTCCTATACCGCATTTGAAATACCGGTGCAGGCTGAACTCTGTCTTTACGTGAACATTGCGTGCTTTCAAAATTTCAAAGACCTTATACATCATAATCTCCGGGCCGCACACATATATCCTGTCATAATCAGAGGTGTCCATTTCTGCCAGCTGGTCGGTCACAAAACCGCCCCTTCCTTCGGAACCGTCATCAGTGGTAATATCCACCCTGCCACAGTCAAAGCGTTCCCTGAACAAAAGTTCATCACAGCATCTGGAACCCAGAATTGTGCGGCCTTCAATTCCTCTTGCCTTTACAATATCTGCAAGGGGTGCAATCGGTGCGGCTCCTACTCCTCCTGCAATGAAAAGTACGTTTTCACCATTTCCGGGAATGGTGAAACCTCTGCCAAAAGGCCCCCTGAGTCCCATATGGTCACCTATTCCAAGTTCGAACATACGGGATGTTGCATCCCCTACTTTCTGGACAGTAATGGAATTCTTGCCGGATAGGGTCATAGGGACCTCATCGGTGCCATGTACCCAGACCATTACGAACTGGCCGGGAATGGCTGCTTCAAATTGTGTGTCAAAGAAAAAAGTACGCACATTGGGTGATTCTTCGATGATTTCGGTGATTTTTGAATGAATGGGACGCATCAGATCATCTCGTGTGATAGGCCTGTTATGTCTTCTGTGTATGAATAACCGTACTTTTGCAGATATGTATCAATACCTTTGTTTACTTTTTCAAAGATTTGTGTATCGTCATGTACAGCAGATCCGATCTCAACAGCACTTGCGCCAGCCAGCATCATTTCAATTGCGTCTTCCGGGCACGTAATACCTCCCACACCGATCACGGGTACATCAAGTGCTTCATACAGGTCATAAACACATTTTACAGCCACCGGCTTTACTGCAGGACCGGATAGTCCTCCAAAACGGTTGCCAAGTATCGGATACCCGGAATGGATATCAATGGCCATGCCCCGCACTGTATTGATAGCAACGACTGCCGATGCACCTGCAGATTCGGCTGCCCTACCAATGGAAGTAATATCCGTGACATTGGGTGTGAGTTTCACCCATACGGGTACATCCACAGCATCAACCACCGAGGCCGTGATTTCATGTACAAGATCAGGCTCAGTTCCCACCGAGGCCCCATAACCTTCAGCATGAGGGCAGCTGACATTAAGTTCAAAGCAATCAGGCTTTGATGAAAGCAACCCTTTCGCAACTTCAGTAAATTCTGTAGCGTTCCCGCCGAATATGCTGGCAATTAACGGTGCATCCGTTTTGCTTTTCGCAATTCCGATTTCCTCACAGAAACCCGTATAGGAAGGATTGGGCAATCCCATCGCGTTAATGTATCCGCATTCCAGCTCCACCATTGAAGGGTTATTATGGCCTTTTTTGGGAACCGGGCCAATTGACTTGGTTACCACTGCACCAGCACCGTTGCGGCTCATTCTTACAAGGGCTGCTCCTGTGGTTCCCATTATGCCTGAAGCCAGGATTGTAGGATTTTTGAGTTCTATGCCTGCTATCTTCATGAATGATCAATTATTTTTTTGGGACAACTGCGAGATGGCTTCTTTTACCAGCTCTTTTCCGCCCATAGCAACAAGTTTTTGACCCAGCTCTTTAGCATGCTCACGATAATTCTCTACCGGGATCATTTCATCCAGGCGGATGTCCCTCTTTCCGTCAAGGGATAATATCTCGGCACGTATATGTATCGTGTTGCCGTTGTCCACAAATTCTGCAAATGAACCAACCGGTACAATACATCCGCCTTCCACATCCCTGATAACTAGTCTCTCGACCTCTGTAGCGATGCGGGATTCGGCATGATCGATCTGGGAGCAGAGTAATTCCGCTTCACCGCCTGCCAGGGTAACCACTGCAATGGTTCCCTGATTGGCCGAGGGGCAGAAACCATCGGCGTCCAGCCGGTGACATTCGATGTCCCATCCCATGCGTTGTAAACCCGCTTCTGCCAGTATAATTGCGTCATACATACCGGATTCAAGTTTTTTAAGACGGGTATTTATATTACCACGCAGATCCTGAACATCCAGATCCGGACGGTAGCGCAAAAACTGTGCCCGCCTGCGCATGGATGTTGTCCCTACAATCGCTCTGTCGGGCAATTCGTCAAGGGTTGAACCATCATTCGTGAGAAGTACATCATGAGGGGAATCACGTTCGATCACTGCTGCGATGGAAAGTTCTGCGGGTCTTTCAGTGGGTAGATCCTTCATCGAATGGACTGCAATATCGATCTCCCCGGAAAACATCCGGTCATCCAGTTCCCTCACAAAGGCACCAACACCCTCCACCTCGTGGAGGGGGCGGTCAGTGAAGGTATCACCGCTTGTCTTTATGATCTTGCGGGTAGTGGGGAAACCCCGGCTATCCAGGAGGCCCCCAACGGTCTTTGCCTGTGCAAGAGCCAAGTCACTTCCCCTTGTACCAATTATCAAATCAACACATCCTATTAAAGGCAGGATTCATAAGCTTCAAAGGTCGTTTCCAGATCATCTTCGGTATGTGCCAGAGAGAGGAAATTTGTCTCAAACTGGGAAGGGGGTATAAAAATTCCCTGGTCCAGCATTTTATGGAAGAAATTAAAATAGCCTTCTTTGTCACATTTGAGTACATCCTGATAATTTGCTGGCATATCCCCAAAGAAGATCTTGAACATGGAACCAATACCTGAGACACTGTAATCCAGTCCTTTATCAGTGACCATCTCGGAAAGTCTGCTGCGTACATTTTGACCCATTGTATTGAGTTTCTCATGAGCATTTTCTTTCTCAAGCACATCAAGCACTGCATGTCCTGCAGCAACAGATGCCGGATGACCGCTAAAAGTCCCTGCCTGATATACCGAACCGGAAGGTGCTATCATTTCGATGATATCTTTCCTGCCTCCGAAAACCCCTATGGGCATTCCTCCGCCGATAATTTTGCCCAGCGTTGTCAGGTCAGGTGTCACACCATAATACTCCTGTGCACCGCCCATTGCAAGTCTGAAGCCGGTTATGACTTCATCGAATATGAGCAGGGTATCATATTCCTTTGTAAGTTTCCTTATCTCTTCCAGATAACCTTCCTGTGGCAATATCGGCCCGACATTACCCATTACCGGTTCCATGATGACAGCTGCTATATCATCACTTGATTCAAGCAGGTCTGTCATGGCTTCGATATCATTATAGGGTGCCTGAAGAGTATGTTTGGTGAAATCCTGTGGTACACCCAGAGAGTCGGGTTTACCTAATGTGGAAGCACCTGAGCCAGCTTTGACAAGTACTGAATCGTGAGCACCGTGGAATCCGCCTTCGATTTTTACAAATTTGTTCTTTCCTGTATAACCACGTGCTGCACGCAGGGCACTCATTGTGGCCTCGGTACCTGTGGATACAAAACGAAGCATATCGATGCCTGGATAGGCGGCTGCAATCCTTTCGGCCAGTTTGAATTCGGATTCTGTGGGGGTTCCATAGAGCCATCCCTTTTCAAGTTGATCACTTATTGCTTGCTTGACCACGGGATTTGCATGACCCAGCATATTGGGGCCGTAACCGAGGCAGTAATCGATGTATTCATTACCGTCAACATCTGTAATACGGCATCCGGAAGCTTTCTCGGTGTAGAAAGGATGGGGTTTGATTGCTCGTACCGGACTGCTAACACCACCAGGGAGATACTCCTTGGCCTTTTCAAACATTTCTTTTGATTTTTCCAGATTGACCATATAATCACATCAGTAAATCTTATTCATTCAGTAATTGTGCCATTTCCTTGGCAAAGTAAGTAATTATCATGTCCGCTCCAGCTCTTTTTATTGACATCAGGGATTCGTACATGACCCTTTTCTCATCCAGCCAACCCTGCTGGGCGGCAGCCTTGAGCATGGAATATTCTCCGCTGACATTGTAAGCCGCAGTTGGCATACCAAACTCCTGTTTTATCCGGTAGATTATATCAAGGTACGGAAGAGCCGGTTTTACCATGACTATGTCGGCACCTTCCATGATATCCAGTTCTACTTCTCTCAGGGCCTCATCCGAATTTGCAGGGTCCATCTGGTATGTAGAGCGATCTCCGAAACAATAGCATGAATCAGCAGCATCCCTGAAGGGGCCGTAAAATGCGGAACAGTATTTTGCAGCATAGGACATAATTGGCACATCATTGAAATTTTCCTGATCCAGGGCTTGCCTGATTGAACCCACCATGCCGTCCATCATACCTGAAGGGGCTACCATATCTGCTCCTGCTCGGGCATGGCTTGCTGCAATCTCGCCCAAAATGGGTAAAGTTTCATCATTAATCACATCATGGGTTTCATTATCAATAATGCCGCAATGGCCATGGGATGTGTATTCACACATGCAGACATCTGTAATCACAATCATGTCTTCACCAAGTTCTTCCTTGATAGCACGCGTGGCCTGCTGGACAATATCTTCATCCCCGCAAGCACTGCTTCCCTTTTCATCCTTGTCCGAAGGAATGCCGAAAAGCATCAAAGAACTGATACCCAGGTCTGCCACATTCCTGGCCTCATTGACAACCTCGGAAAGGGGCAGTCTCAGGACACCTTCCATGGAAGGTACTTCAACTATGGATTCAGCAGTTTCGTCAACAAACATCGGGTATATGAGGTCATCAACCCCAAGGGAAGTTTCACGTATAAGATTACCTATCTTTCCGTTCCTGAGCCTGCGCATTCGAATATTTGGGTACATTGGTATCACAAGTCCTTATTTGCAATTTTCCTTTTCTTTTTTAGCATAGGGTTTGATGTTAAAAAGCTTGCAGGCAGAATCAAGAAAAGCTTCATCATTGTATTCAGCTGCATTACGCAACACTTTGGTAGGTTCTGCCAGGACCTTGTTTGCTATGGCCCTTGTCAGGTCATCCAGGACCTCGCATTCCACATCCCCAATTGTGTGATAAGCTCCCAACCTGTTCACAGCCCTATCCATTTCATGCTTTCGCAGAGTATATATCTGGCTGTAAAGTTCGGACAAAAGAGCATCTGCCTTCTGTCTTTTGTACTGGTTAATGAGCATTTTGTATTCTTCATCAATTATAGTTTCAACTTTCTTTGCCTCTTCCATTCTCATCTGGAGATTACGCTCATTAATTACCCTTAAGTTATCGATATTACGCAGGATAACTCCGGGAAGGCTTTCAACTTCGGGATCTATGTCCCGGGGGCTGGCGATATCTATCAGCAGAAGATTATCGTTCCTGTTCTTAAGAGATTTTTCCACAGTTGCTTTCTTCAGGACATAATGGGGAGCAGATGTAGCACTGATTATGACATCGGCCTGCTGTGTATAGCGATTAAGGCTCATGAAATCCACGGCCTCACCTCCCAACTCATCTGCAAGTACTTTTGCCTTTTCATATGTGCGGTTTGCCAGATACACAACATTCATATCCCTGTGCGATAATGCCCGGGTCACAAGAGTGCCCATCTCACCGGTGCCAATAACAAGTATATTACGTCCTTGCAGGCCTTTTAACATTTCATCGGCAAGATCGACTGCAGCAGATGCAATAGATACAGAACCTCTGTTGATGTTGGTTTCTGTACGGGCTCTTTTACCTACCTGGATTGCCTTGCTAAAAGCGGTCTCCAGGATTTTGCCCATGGTGCCTGCATTTTTAGAGATGGTGTACAAATCCTTTATCTGTCCCAGGATCTGATCTTCTCCTATTATCATGGATTCAAGGCCACAGGAGAGTTTTAAAAGATGATATAAGGATTCTTCATGGTCATAGAATTCGACAATGCGGGAAGAAACACCCATCTTTTTTGCAAAATGGAAAAGGACACTGCTTCCTCTGGGGGATACTACATACATTTCCAGTCGGTTGCATGTCTTAAGGACTGCGCATTCGTACACGAGCTCATGGGAACTTAGCTGGGAAAGTATATCCTCGATTTCACCCTGCCAGGCATCTTCCATTTCCTCCACTGTTGCCTTTGCATGGGAAATAACCATGCTAGATATTTCAGTCAATGTTGTCCTCCGTTATTCGAGCAATGATCCAGATGTTCTTTTGAATTTTCATTTCCACTATTCTCGATCTGCTCCAACATTATATCGTATGCTATATTATACGCTTTTTCATATGACTCTTCAAAAGCATCCCATATTCTATCATCTTCAAGCACATCCCACAGAATTTGTTTCCTTAGGGGTTGGCTTTCAATTCGTTTTTTCAGGTTAGTGCGTAACTCATCCTGCAGATGTGCCATATCTGCGTAATTCGGAGTGATAGTATGTTCAAGTTTTATGCGCGTATATCTGGAAAGAGCGGGACTGTGTCCCAGAGTAGAGATTCCAACAGTTACCGGTCCTCTTTGTATCACTGACGGGACTATAACATCTCCTCTGGAATCCACAGAATTTACAAATATATCCATACCAGCAGCAATCTGGCTTATCTTCATATTGAGTTTTTGGTCATTTGTGGCCGGGATTACGATAAATGCCCCTTTGAGGTATTCATGAATTGCATCAGAAGACATTGCCCTGATATCTGCCTGCACTATATTTATTGCCTCAGAAGCATAAAGGGAAATGATTTTTTCAGAAAAATCTTCACTTATAACGGTCACTTCGCCATATTTATAAAAAAGGGATGCTTTGCGCTGGCCGACATGTCCTCCTCCGAAAATCACAATTTTCCGGGAAGATAAATCAAGAAAAAGTGGCATATATTGGCGATCATACATTCTTGGACCCTCTCATAATACAGTTACAGCCTTACACCTGTTTTCTTGAACTCATGTTCACTGAACAAAAGACGATAGTCATATATCCCGGTTGCATCTGCAATTTTTCCTGCAATTTCCTCACAGTCTTTTTTACTGTAAGAATGGACCATTGTAAAAAGATTGTATGGCCAATCTGGGTATCTGGGTCGCTCGTAACAATGAGTTACTTCGCTAAAATTGGACATCACATTGCCTACGTCTTCCACCCGCTCATCCGGTACATTCCAGATACACATAGCATTGGCAGTTATTCCGATGGTACGATGGCCTATTGATGCACCAAAACGACGTATGATCCCCTGATTTTGCATTTCCTTTAGCCGATCTACAATTTCCTGTTCACTTAATCCCGTCTCCTCTGCTATTTCCTTGAAAGGAGAATGGGTATATTCGATGCCGTGTTGTGTTACTTCCAGGATTTTACGGGAAAGAGGATCAAGTTTATCGGACATTGAATTTCACTCCTATCTTGAAAAGGCGTTTTGTGGGCAGGTCAAGTATAGGGCATCCTGTTTCATCCACAATCTGATTGATTATAGTGTCGAGGCGTTCTCGATTTGCTGCAGAGATGGTGAACCATATATTATACTCCGCCGGGCGCAAATAGTTGTGAGAGACTTCCGGATGTTTATTAATGATTTCTCCGATCTCATGGGTTTGTGAATCCGGGGCTTTCAGGGCTATGAGGGTACTGGTTCCCCCAATCTTGCGAGTATTTATCACAGGACCAATGCGCCTCAGGGCTCCCTGATTGTTAAGTCTCTCCAGTCTTTTTAACAATTCCTCTTCAGTAATTCCTATCCTTTCAGCCAGTACTGCATAGGGATTAACTGAAAGGGGAAATTCAAGCTGGATCTCATTCAATATCCTTTTGTCCATTTCATCAAGCCGGATCATGGGGAACTCACATTTATTCTTGAGAACAGAATAGGTTACGAGATGTAATCATGGATTATAATGTTTTCTTTCAAATTGTCTGAAATATTTGCAATAATAGTACTCTATATGGCACTCCATTCCGAAACTATAGATTCATAGGTGGAAAACATACTATATAAGCAAAAAAGTGACAGGGGGGATAAATTACCGCATCGACTATAAAAAATAAAAGCGGAATTTTCAACCCACTTAAAATCCGTTTTTATTTTTGGCGCGGATGATAGATACAGTAAGGTTCTTCTTCCAGATAATCCCCGGTTGCTGCATATGCCCGGGCACGGCACCCGCCGCACACATTCTTGTATTCACATTTGCCGCATTTTCCCTTAAGTAGACTGAAATCCCTGAGTTCATTGAACAAAGTTGAATTGTTCCATATTTCCCCGAAAGATTGGTTCCTTATATTTCCGGCTATTGCAGGAAGGTAACCACAGGGCTGCACATCCCCGGTACTTGAAACAAAACAAAAGGCAGTACCTCCCAGACATCCCCTGCTCACAGCATCAAAACCATGGGTATTGATTGAAACTTCCATACCTTCTTTTTCCGCACACTGGCGCATAATCCGGAAATAATGGGGCGCACAGGTAGCTTTGAGTTCAAGGGAGGTATGCTTTTTCTGTTCATAGAACCAGCGCAGTATCCTTTCATACTCTGCCGGAGGTATCTCCTCATTTGCAAGGTTTTCTCCTCTGCCTGTAGGCACAAGCAGGAAAATATGGAGGGCTTCGGCGTTCAGGGAAGTAGCCATTTTAAGGATACGTGGGATCTCTCCCAGATTTCTTTTGGTTATTGTAGTATTAATCTGAAAATCCATGCCTTCTGCCTTCAGGGCATCAATTCCTTCCATGGCTTTGTCAAAGGCGCCTTCAACTCCACGAAATCCATCATGGGTTGCAGAATCTGCCCCATCAAGACTTATGCTGACCCTCTTTATTCCCGCTTCTTTGAGTTTTCTCACAGTTTCCCTTTCAAGGAGGGTGCCGTTTGTAGCAAGTACCACCCTGAGGCCTTTATTTGTGCCATAGTTGGCAAGTTCATATACATCAGGGCGAACAAGTGGTTCACCTCCACTGAGAATTAATATCGGGGACCCAAGGGAAGCCACCTGGTCAATAAATGTTTTTGCTTCGGATGTGTCCAGTTCACCAATAGCTTTTTCGTCGGTGGATGCACCTCTGCAATGCACGCATGAAAGATTGCATCTGGATGTCAATTCCCAGGCAATTAATCTTGGAGGGTTGGGTTCTTCTGACATAGTCATATCACAGCCATTTCAATTTATTTAAATAATGGTATACTGATTGTACCATTGATCGAATATATAGAATATTTGCCAGGACCACATGACACATATAAGAGATAGGTAATCTAATTAATTGTAAATGAGTTGTGGTGCAAAACATGGACTCACTGAATACAGCATTTTTGATTGTGACTATAGCAATAGTTTCATATACAATATTCCTGATTCGAAAACGTTCACAGCTTCTTCGTGAATTTGAAAGGTTAAATCCTGAATGAAGGGAAACTGATGGATAAAAAACAAAAACAAATTCTTGCAGTTATTACAATACTTGCCTTTGCTATCCTGGGCTTATGGGGCATAGATACCGGCCAGACTTATTACATGGTATCTGAAATCAAGGAAAATCCAGATGGTTTTGAAGGGAATGATATCAACACAATGGGCGCCATCAAGCAAGGAACACTGGATGTAAAACCCGGTAATATAACTTTCATGCTCCGGGACATAGAGCAACCTGAAAAGTACATTGAAGTTGAATATACCGGTGACCTGCCGCCCAATCTTGAGGAAGGTAAAGAACTGAGTATTGAAGGAAAAATAGACCGGCAGGGAAATCTCAAAGCTGAAAAAATTGTCATGGGTTGCCCTTCCAAATACTCCGAATAACCTATGGTCACATTAAAGAGGTAAATCGATGGATATTGAAAAATGGGATGAATGCCGGAGTATAAACAAAGCACTAATTGACTTTGTGGAAGAAATTGACAACGGTTCCAATATGAAGAAAGTAGTTGCCCACATATGTCAATCGGGCGGGAAAAAAACCCGTCCTGTGATCCTCCTCTTGTCATCTCGTATATGTGGCAGTGAAATTGGAAATGCCCTTGATGCTGCTCTGTCAATTGAACTTATCCACTCTGCATCCCTTATTCATGATGACCTGCTGGATAGGGGTATATTGAGAAGGGGAGCTAAGACTGCCCATGAAGTATATGGTACCCCTGCAGCAATGCTTGCGGGAGATTACTTGATATCCAAGTCCATTGAACTAATATCTGCATACTGCAAAGAAGTAGGCATGGAATTCGGCAGGGCAGGTATGGAAATGGCTGAAGGCGAGGCCATGGATGTAGATTTGCTGGAAAAGAACAGCAATAATATTGTTGAGTATTTCAATTGTATTGAAAAGAAGACGGCTTCACTTTTTGCTGCCTCGGCAGCGATGGGGGCCTATATTGCAGGAGCAGATGAGGATACAGTTTCTAAATTCAGGCTCTTTGGCAATAAACTTGGAACTGCCTATCAAATCGTTGATGATATGCTGGAATACACCAGTAAGGTAAATAACAAGGAATCAATACACATGTCCCCATCGCTGGTAGACATATATAGGCAGGATATGACGGATGCACAAGCAATAGAAAAAACCAGGGAAATTGTTGAACAACTAGTTTCTGAAGCACATGAAATAATCGATCATTTCCCGCCTTCTCAATCTCGAAATAGATTACATGAGATTGCCAATTATGCCACAAAAGACCTTTTCCCTGAAGTTGGAACAAGGAAATGCTAAAAAGGTGAATTTATGAGAGTATATGAAAAACCCATGATTAAAGTTGATGCAAATGTGGAAGATGATAAAGTTGTACTCACCAGTGAGGGTCCCCTTTCCACCATTGCAAAACCTATTCTGAAACGTATTAACCGAATTTTTCAGGAAGAAAAACCCATTACATTTAATGATGAAGAGATTATATTTTCAACATGGGTCCCCCCAATTCCCAGCAATGCATTCAACAGGATGATAAGTTCCCAGATTGCTGCCATTATGAAAAAACGTGTGCCTGACCAATTCTCAATAGCTATTACCGATAGATGTCCGAATAATTGTATTCACTGCGGAGCTGCGGGTTTCCTTACTGAGGAAGAACTAACTACCGAACAAATCAACAGTGCTATCGATCAGTCCCTTGATCTTGGTGCTTACCTTATCTCTTTCGATGGCGGGGAAACAATGCTTCGAAAGGACCTTCCCGAAATGGTGGGGTCAGTGGATAAAGATAGGTGCATTGCAACCTGTTTTACTTCTGGCTTTGGCCTTACACCTGACAAAGCTTTGCAGTTGAAGGATGCGGGCATGTATGCCATGAGAATAAGTATCGACAGTCCTTTCGAAAAAGAGCATGACCGCATTCGGGGCAGGGATGGGGCATACAGGGATGCTATTGCAGGTATAAAGAACACCCTGGGAGCGGACATGCTGGCAGATATGTTTGTAGTAGTGTCACCCGATAATATCGATGACCTTGAAGATTTCTATGGTCTTGCTGCAGATATGGGGATGCAGGAGATGTCCATCTATGAGATCGTTGCTGTGGGTCGCTGGCTTGAACATGAAGATGAAGTTATCACTCCAAAGGATGTGAAGTCAATGGAACGTTTCCAAAAACGGATGAACAGTGGGGCAGACGGGCCACGTGTTACTTCATTCCCGTATTTCATGGGTCCGGATATGTTTGGTTGTTTTGCCGGAAGGCGATGGATGCATGCCACACCTGCAGGTGAGGTCATACCATGTGCCTACACGCCCCTGTCATTTGGAAATATAAAAGAAGAAAGCCTCTCGTCAATATGGGACAATATGGGCAAACACCAGGCGTATCGTTCCAATTCCGATTATTGCATGATGAGAAACCCTGAATTCAGACAAAAATACATCCATACGATACCCAAAGATGAAATATTACCATATAGAGTAAGAAATGAGTGAATTCTGTATTATATTTCTAAAAAGTAGTCATGTTTTTCATGAATAATTATTATAATCGGCAGGTTGCGAACCGGCAAGAACCGAATGGCTTATATGTAAAGTTGCTTATGGGTACCTGCTGTTAACTTGAACCCCCTATACGAATGATTAAACATTACAATTGTTCAATAGCAATCACCTGAAACCGAATAACTTATATGCGAGGTTGCTATAAGGGGCATAAAATCACGCTGCTTAATAAATCACAGACGCGATGAGGATTCACATGGCCAAGGACAAAATCTTATCCGAGATAAAAGAAGCAGAACAAAGTGCTGCCAAAAAGGTGGAAGCAGGCCTGAAGGAGAAGGAGGACAAAATCGCCAGTGCCCGTGCAGAAGCCAGAGAAATAATTAAAGAGGCAGAATTAGATGCAGAAAAATCTGCAAATAATGCACTTAAATCTGCACAGGAAGACCTCCAGAAAGAGCACGAAGAAATCGTCAGCAAAGGCAAAAAAGATGCAGAAGAGCTGATAAGCAACGCAGAATCTAATGTCGATAAAGCTGTTGCAACGCTGGTGGAGGAATTCGAGAGGGCGATCTATGCTTAAGCCAAAAAGTATGACCCGTGCTGTTATCGTCGGACATAAGGAAGTCATGGATGAAACAGTAGAAACATTACACGATATCAATATCTTCCATATTGAGGAATATAACGAAGAAGATTCTACTTTTAAGATAGGGAAACCCTTTGAGAATGCCGGAGATGTGTCCAAAAAACTTGTTCAACTGAGGTCGATTTCTAGTTTCCTTGGTATCAAACCAAAAGAAGTTCCAAAACAGGATACAAAAGTTCTGTGGAATGAACTCGATGAAAAACTGGCTAGTCTGGAAAATGAACTTGATGAAATGACCGAAGAAAAGAGCAGTTATGAATCAAGATTAAAAGAATTGGATTCTCTCAAAAAAGAACTGGTACCTTTTGTTTCAATTCCAATTGACCTTAAAAATTACAGAGGTTACGAGAACGTATCTGTTTTTACAGGCACTGTAAAGGGAGATATTAGTTCAGAACTATCTGGTATTACAAATGATTATGAACTCGAATTTGATCCAAATACACTCACCATTGCTCTGTTTGTCACGAAAGACAAAGAGGAAATTGTGGAGGGGATGCTGGCTGATAACGAGTTTCGTGAGATACGTGTTCCTGATATGGAAGGGCAACCTTCTGATATAATTGCTGATATAGAAAGTGAAAGAAACACTATCAAGGAGAAAATTACTTCACTTGAAAAGAGTATTTCTGACATAAAAGAACGTTATTCTGATTTCATACTTGCAAGCGATGAAATCCTATCTATCGAATCTCAGAAATCCGAAGCACCTCTGAGGATTGCTACATCAGAGCATACTTTTGTAATCGACGGATGGGTTCCATCCGATGAGTACAACAAATTAACCCGGACACTTGAATCCTCGACTGATGGAAGAGTATTTGTTTCCAAGCAGGAGGTTACAGAAGAGGAAGAAGAGGAAGTGCCGGTAGAGTATAATAACGCAGGGATCACAAAGCCTTTCGAAACAATCATGAATCTTTACGCAAGGCCCAAATACAAAGAGATTGATCCAACTGCATTAATATTCATCAGTTTCCCACTGTTCTATGGAATGATACTTGGAGATATTGGCTATGCTTTAATTCTTCTGGGGTTGGCATTTGGAGTTAAGAAATTGGTTAATTCCGATGCAATAAAACCCCTGATGAATATACTGATATACTGTCAGGTATCGACCTTGATCTTTGGTGTCCTTTATGCAGAGTTTCTGGGATTCCCTCTTGCAAGCCTGCATGGGGCCCATGGAATTGAACCCGGTCTCATCGCCGGATTCGAGACTATCAACCTACTCCAGTCTCCAATCGGTGGGGAAATGATTACATACCCAATACACAGAACACATCTGGTAATGACCCTTCTAGTGTTTACTGCTCTTGTTGGTGTTGCTCACATAAACCTGGGATATATCCTTGGTTTTATCAATGAGAAAAAGAAGCACGGCTTCAATGCAGCGATGCTTGAAAAGGGTAGCTGGATAGTAGTAGAGATTGGCATTGTGCTTGCAGTTCTCGGATATTTAGGATACCTCCCAATTGCTGTAGGTGCCGCAATATTCGTGATAGGCTTCATTATGCTGGTCAAAGGAGAAGGTGTTAAAGGACCTATCGAGTTGCCAAGTCTCTTGAGTAACTCTCTGTCATACACACGTTTGATAGCTGTAGGCCTTTCATCAATTTATATTGCATCTACTGTAAACTTCCTGGCCTTTGAAATGATCTGGCCACAGGGAGGTGTTGCAGCAGTATTCGCGATAGTCGTATTCATATTCGGACATGCACTCAATACAGCCTTAAGCATAATCGCCCCCGGTTTACATGCTTTGAGGCTTCAGTATGTCGAATTCTTTACTAAATTCTATGAAGGCGGGGGCAAAGAGTACAGCCCATTTGGATATATAAGAAAGTACACGGAGGAATAATAATATGGTAGGAGAAGAAGCAGTTACAATGATGGACCCAGCGGGACTTAAAGCAATAGGTGCAGGACTTGCAGTAGGACTTTCAGGACTTGCATCCGGTATTGCTGAAAAAGACATTGGTGCCGCCGCTATCGGCGCCATGGCCGAAAATGAAGGACTTTTTGGTAAGGGCCTTATCCTTACTGTAATTCCTGAAACCATTGTCATTTTCGGACTTGTGGTTGCACTGCTGATAAGCTAAGTGAAGTTTGAGAGCATTCAAAAATGCTCTTAAATTCTTTTTAAGGTGTGAGAGCATGGGACTTGAAACAGTAATCAAAGACGTTATGGATGTTGCGCAGGCGAAGGCCTCTGAGATCAATGCAGAGGCAGATGCCGAAGCGTCCCGTATTCTAGAGGATGCAAAGCAATCCGCCAAAGAAATCAAAGGGAAACGTCTTGCCAAAGCGGAAGATGAAATTCAGCGTATGAAACGGCAAGAATTATCCAGTGCAAATCTCGAAGTCAAAAGGACAATGCTCAATGCACGTAAAGAAGTGCTTGAAAAAGCCTATAACCAGGCATTCAATGAGATTGCAGGGTTATCTGCGGATAAACAGGAAACACTTCTCAAGAATATCATAGAAAGTCATGAATCTAAAGGCAGCCGTATCTATTCCAATAAGGAATCAGAAGATTTGGTGAAAAAACTGTCCTCTTTAGAGTATGCAGGCAACATCGATTGTGTTGGAGGTGTTGTTATAGAGAATGAGGATGGTAGTATCAGGCTTGATTATACCTATGATGGAATTCTTGACAGCGTGTATGAGCAGAACCTGAAACAGATTTCAGATATCTTATTCGGGTGATATCAAAATGAGGCTTTTCCAGAGACTCCGAAATAAGAGTTCCTCTGCAACAAGTAGCGGAGGATCAAATTATGCTTATGTAACTGCGCGTGTACGTGCAATGAAGAGCAATCTGCTTCCAAAAGAGACATATTCACGGCTTATGAACATGGATCTTGATGAAATTACCCGTTTTATCGGAGAAACCCAGTATAAGCAGGATGTAGACGAACTTGCGCGGAAATTTGAAGGAGTAGATCTCATCGAGCATGCATTGAACAGGAATCTTGCAGTCACATTCTCTAAATTGATTGATATTTCCGAGGGTGAACTCAACTATCTAATCACGGAATATCTGAAAAATTATGACATCTGGGATATCAAAACTATTCTCAGAGGCAAGTATTACAATGCAACTCTTGAAGAGATAAAGGATAACCTTGTTTCTGCCGGTCAATTCAAGTATAATTTCCTGTCTGAAATTGCTGAAAAGGAATCTTATGAGAATGTTATTGAGGCACTCAGCAATACTGATTATTATCCAATTCTTAAGAATTATGACGGGACTAACCTTCCTGAAATTGAAAATCAGCTTGATAAGTTATATTATCAGAGGCTGTTCAATGCAATTGGTACACCCAAATCAAGTGATCGTAAACTATTTTCCAAGCTCATTCGTACTGAGATTGACATAAAGAATATTAAAACAATGTTCAGGATGAAGAAAGAAGGTGTTGAAGATGGTGAACTTGAAGATCTGGTTCTAGATGGTGGTCTCCGGCTTAGTCTGAAAGAAATAAACTCATTGGTTCCTCTGCCTTTTGCAGATTTTATAAATTCACTTGAAAAATACCCATATTGGAGTGCGATTTCAGATTTTGCATCTCCTGATATGGAGTCTCTTGTTGATCTGGAAACAAGCCTCACCAAGTACACCATAAAGTCTGCTGCCAGTTTTTCGCATGAGTATCCCCTTTCTATTGTTCCGATCATGGATTACATGATCAGCAAGAAAAACGAGGTTAACAACCTGAGGATAATTACGAGAGGAAAGGCAGCTAATCTGGATGAAGATATAATTAAAAACCAGTTGGTGATTTGATGGACTTGGCAGTTGTAGGCGATGGTGAATTTGTCACCGGTTTTCGATTGGCCGGTGTGCAGAAAGTCTATGAGATTAATGAAGAATCCAAACTGGAGGAAACAGTAAAGGGAATATTCAACGATTCTTCCATAGGCATTCTTGTAATGCACAGTAATGATTTTGATAAGCTACCGGAGACCTTAAGAGACACTCTGAGTGAATCCGTCGAACCAACATTGGTAACCCTTGGCGGAACCGGACAAAGCTCTAACTTACGGGATAAAATAAAACAAGCGGTAGGTGTAGATTTGTGGAAATGAATGGTGAAATTTATCGAGTGGCAGGACCTGTTGTCACAGTCACCGGTATCAAGCCGAAGATGTATGATGTGGTAAAAGTAGGTCATGAAGGACTGATGGGTGAAGTAATCCGTATAGAGGGTGAAAAAGCTACAGTTCAGGTATATGAAGACACATCCGGCATAAAACCGGGAGAGCCTGTAGCAAATACGGGAATGCCTCTTTCAGTAGAACTGGGTCCAGGCCTCCTGGAAAGTATTTATGATGGTATACAGAGACCTCTGGAAGTTCTCCAGCAAAAAATGGGAGACTTCATTGAAAGAGGAGTAACAGCAAACGGTCTTACCAGGGAAAAGAAGTGGGAATTCACTCCTACAGTATCCAAAGGAGACAGTGTCAAAGGTGGAGATATTATCGGTGTTGTCCAGGAAACACCCAATCTCGAACACAAGATAATGGTCCCACCAAGAAAGTCAGGAACTGTAGAAGATATCAAAAGTGGTAAATTCGTAGTTGATGAGACTGTTTGTGTACTCTCTGATGGCTCTGAACTATCTCTTATGCAGAAATGGCCTGTAAGAGATCCCAGGCCAGTAGGCAAGAAACTCTCGCCAACAAAACCTCTTGTAACAGGGCAGAGAATCCTTGATGGAATGTTCCCTGTGGCAAAAGGTGGTACAGCAGCGATCCCCGGTCCTTTCGGATCAGGAAAAACTGTTACCCAGCAGCAACTTGCAAAGTGGAGTGACACTGATATTGTGGTTTACATCGGATGTGGCGAACGTGGAAATGAAATGGCCGATGTACTGAATGAATTCCCGGAACTGGAAGACCCAAAGACCGGAAGGCCACTCATGGAACGTACAGTTCTTATCGCAAACACCTCCAATATGCCTGTGGCTGCTCGTGAAGCATCTGTTTATACAGGAATTACCATTGCTGAGTATTACCGTGACATGGGTTATGATGTATCTCTCATGGCAGATTCAACCTCCAGATGGGCAGAAGCAATGAGGGAAATTTCCTCCAGGCTTGAAGAAATGCCCGGTGAAGAAGGATATCCGGCATATCTGTCCGCCAGGCTTTCTGAATTCTATGAACGTGCAGGAGCAGTCCATTCTCTGGCAGGTCTTGATGGTTCCATTACTGTCATCGGTGCAGTTTCACCTCCCGGTGGTGACTTCTCCGAGCCTGTTACACAGAATACCCTGCGTATCGTAAAGGTATTCTGGGCACTGGATGCAAAACTGTCCCAGAAGAGACACTTCCCTGCAATTGACTGGCTTAGCAGTTACAGTCTTTACAATGACAGGCTTGCAGGCTGGTTTACAGAAAATGTCGGCAGCGACTGGAATGAACTGAGGGATAACGCAATGGATATTCTTCAGGAAGAAGCCGAACTTCAGGAAATTGTGCAACTTGTAGGTTCAGATGCACTCCCTGAGGACCAGCAGCTTACCCTTGAAATTGCCAGGATGCTTCGTGAATACTTCCTGCAGCAGAACGCTTTCCATCCCGTGGACACTTTCTGCCCCTTTGACAGGCAGTATAAACTTCTGAAATCTGTATCACGGTTTGGCGAAAAAGCAATCGATAAAATGGAAAATGGAGTCCCCATCAACAAGATCATGGAAATGGAGTCCAAGGATGAACTTGCCAAGGTCAAATATGAGGAAGACTTTGATGCAGCCCTTGAAACAATCATGACAAAGATGGATGAAGAGTTCACAAAGCTCGGAGGCAACTGAAAATGACCAAAGAATACAAAACCATTGTAGATATTGCAGGACCACTCATATTCCTTGAAAAAACAGAGCCTGTAGGATATGGGGAACTTGTTCAGATTAATCTTCCTGATGGGACTACCAAGAGAGGTCAGGTTCTTGACACCTCCGCAGATATGGTTGTTGTACAGGTTTTCGAAGGAACTCAGGGTTTGAATGACGAATCCGGTGTAGTATTCAGTGGAGAAACCATCAAACTTCCTGTTGCAAAAGATCTCCTCGGTCGTATCCTTTCCGGATCTGGAGAACCCCTTGATGGTGGTCCAAGAATTATCCCTGAAAAAAGGGTCGATGTGAATGGGGCTTCAATGAACCCTTATTCCAGGAGGCCACCTGAAGAATTTATCCAGACAGGAATATCCACGATTGACGGTACAAACACTCTTGTAAGAGGTCAGAAACTTCCTATCTTCTCTGGATCAGGTCTGCCACATAATGAGATTGCTCTGCAGATTGCAAGACAGGCAAAAGTACCCGGTTCTGAAGAAGAATTTGCTGTGGTATTTGCTGCAATGGGTATCACCAATGAGGAAGCCCAGTCATTCATGGAAGATTTCGAGAAGACAGGTGCTCTTGAAAGGGCGACAGTTTTCCTCAATCTTGCAGACGACCCTGCAGTAGAGCGTATCATCACCCCGAGGATGGCACTGACAGCAGCAGAGTATCTTGCATACGAACACGATATGCATGTACTTGTAATCCTGACTGATATTACAAATTACTGTGAAGCACTCCGCCAGATGGGTGCAGCCCGTGAAGAAGTGCCCGGTAGACGTGGGTATCCCGGTTACATGTACACTGACCTTGCATCCCTCTATGAACGTGCAGGTGTAATCAAAGGTAACAAGGGATCTGTAACCCAGTTTTCTATCCTGACGATGCCTGGTGACGATATAACTCACCCGATACCAGATCTTTCTGGTTATATTACCGAAGGTCAGATTGTGGTATCCCGTGAACTTCACAGGAAGGGTATCTACCCACCAATCAATGTGCTCCCATCCCTTTCCCGTCTTATGAATTCCGGTATAGGGGAAGGTAAGACAAGAGATGATCACAAAGCAGTATCCGACCAGTTGTATGCCGGGTATGCAGAAGGACGTGACCTTCGTGGACTGGTTGCAATTGTCGGTAAAGAATCCCTTTCCGAAAGAGACCAGAGAATCTTGGAATTTGCCGATCTTTTCGAAGACCGTTTTGTAAGACAGGCAAAAGATGAAGACAGGAATATCGAAGATACTCTGTCCACAGCATGGGAAATCCTTTCCGAGCTTCCGGAAGCACAGCTCACCAGGATAGACAATAAGTATATCGATAAATATCACCCTGCACATCAAAAAGCAGAGTGAACAAAGAGTGATCCACTATGGGCACAAAGGATGTTAAACCAACTCGTTCCGAACTTATTGAACTGAAGAAAAAGATAAAACTGTCCCAGAGCGGCCACAAGTTGCTTAAAATGAAAAGGGATGGTCTTATCCTGGAATTCTTTGAGATTTTGAACAAGGCCAAGGGTGTACGGAACGAACTGGATGACGCCTATGACAATGCCACTGAAAAAATAGGGATCGCTGAGGCAGTCGAGGGCAGAATGGTAATAAAATCCACTGCTCTTGCTCTCAAAGATGGACCTGAAATAAGTCTTGAAAGCCACAACATTATGGGTGTGGTGGTCCCTAAGATCGAAGCATCCAGTGTGCATAAACCCATCAACAAAAGGGGATACGGTATTCTCGGGACAAGTTCCTACATCGATGAAACTGTCGATTCATATGAGATCCTTGTTGACAAGATTATTCTTGCAGCAGAGATTGAGACCACTATGAAAAGGTTACTTGAAGACATCGAGAAAACAAAAAGACGTGTAAATGCCCTTGAATTCAAGGTAATTCCCGAAATGCAGGAAGCAATGGACTTCATCCGTTTCCGGCTGGATGAGATGGAACGTGAAAACACCTTCCGCTTAAAGAGGATTAAGGCATAATGCCTACTGCAGCACCTGATCGGCCAGGACTGGCCGACAGGCTTTTTTTTAAAATCACACAACCCCACAACCTTGCGCGTATTCTGCGCTGGGCATGGTTAATATCCCTTATGATGCTGGTATTTGGGTATCTTATCATTTATTTCAGGGTTTCAGAATACTTGAATATCTGATTATACAATTGACTTGTATCATTCAGTAAAGTATATATATCTTCTTCCACTATATATGAACCGATAAATAAACAACATGCGGTTCTATTAGTTGTGATATTTTGCTCAACAAAGGTGGTATACCTATTTAATTTCATTCTGCCTGCATTATTTTTTTAGCTGTGCGTATGTTCTTATGCAATTTTTGCAGGCAAAATCATTCAATAAGTAATATAAATTAAAAATGTGGTACATTTATGACACAGCACACACAAGCACAAAAAGAAATAGCTAAAAAAATCGATTCTGATACTGTTATTGCCAACTGGAAGGATTGGAGATGGCAACTCAAGCATTCTATTGGTGATATTGATACATTTGAGACTTTACTTGGCATCAAATTCAAACCCGGGGAAAAGGATAAACTCAAACAAACTCTGGAAAAATTCCCATTATCCGTAACTCCATACTACCTTTCCCTCATAGATGCCGAGGATTTCAGGAATGATCCCATATTCCTGCAGGCCTTTCCTTCACCAAAGGAGCTGGACATCGATGAAGACGATCTTGAAGATCCTCTTTCTGAGGATGAGGACAGTCCTGTTGAAGGAATCACACACAGGTATCCGGACAGGGTACTATTCCATATAAGCAACACATGTTCGATGTACTGCAGGCACTGTACACGTAAGAGAAAAGTGGGAGATGTAGATTCCATTCCTACAAAGGATGCAGTCTCTGAAGGACTGGAATACATCAGGAATACCCCACAGGTACGAGATGTCCTGCTTTCGGGCGGAGATCCTTTTATGTTGCCTGATGCTTATCTGGACTGGATCCTGGCAAAATTGCGGGAAATTCCTCATGTTGAGATTATTCGTATCGGTACAAGGATGCCCGTGGTGCTTCCTTACAGGGTAACTGATGATCTTGTAAAAATACTCAAAAAGCATCATCCGCTCTGGATCAATACTCACTTCAACCATCCACGTGAAGTAACGGCATCTTCCAGGGAAGCCCTGCGCAAACTTGCAGATGCAGGAATTCCCCTCGGAAACCAGACGGTGTTACTTTCAGGAGTGAATGACTGCCACAGGATTATGAAAAGGCTTGTACAGAAACTTGTGCAAAACCGTGTACGTCCTTATTATCTCTACCAGTGTGACCTTTCGGAAGGCCTGTCCCATTTCCGCACTCCGGTTGGCAAGGGTATAGAAATAATGGAACACCTCATCGGCCACACAAGTGGTTTTGCAGTTCCTACCTATGTTATCGATGCTCCCCATGGAGGAGGTAAGATACCTGTCATGCCTTCCTATCTTATATCCTGGTCCACCAACAGGGTTATTTTGCGTAACTATGAGGGTGTAATCACCTCATATAAAGAACCGGATTCCTATGAGCCGATATACTGTGACCGTAAATGCGAAGAATGTAAACTCCAGCTCAAACTTGACGATGCAGCTGAATATAAATCTACAGGTATTGCAAAACTGCTTGCCGATAATGATGAAGTTGTAAGTCTTGTACCGGAAGATACCGAAAGAATGGAGAGAAGGGACGTTGAGTGATATAATCGAAAATATAGGCAGCTCCCTGATCCAGCACGGTACGTACAACAATCGTATTTACCTTATGAAACTGGATACTGGCGATCTGCCGGATATTATACCTGAAATGGATCAGTTGGCAGAACAACGCGGCTACAGCAAGATATTTGCAAAAGTCCCTGCAGATTCCAGAGTCGCTTTTGAAGCAAAGGGATATATAAAGGAGGCTGGTGTTCCCGGCTATTATTCCGGCAAGAAAGAAGCCCTGTTCATGTGTAAATATTTCTCAGAGCACAGACAGGAGGACACACAGGCCGAGGATGACCGGATCATCACCACTGCCAGAGGTAAGGCAGGAGACATCATGAAACCTGAATTACCCGAAGGTTTCCTTATACGGATATGTACGGAAGCGGATGTGCCTGCAATGGCAGAGATCTACGCCGAAGTGTTCCCTACATATCCTTTTCCTATCCAGGACCCGGCCTACCTGAAAGAGACCATGGAAGATAATGTTGTATATTTCGCAGTTGAAAATGAAGGTAACATAGTTGCCCTTTCCTCCTGCGAGATCGATTTTGAAAACCGGAATGCGGAAATGACCGACTTTGCCACACTCCCTCAGTTCAGGGGAATGGGTCTGTCCACTTATCTCCTCTCAAAGATGGAAACAGAAATGAATAAGAAAGGGATCCTTATCTTTTATACAATTGCCCGGGCCGCGTCCTATGGTATGAATACTGTTTTTGCAAGGCTTGGGTATGAATTTACCGGAAAACTTGTTCAAAATACCAATATATCCGGTAACCTTGAAAATATGAATGTATGGTACAAGCGCATCTGAGTAACTCTTAAATAAACATTCCCCATATAATTATTGTTGACCAAAAGGGGAAAGATGATGTTTTATGGAAGGCAGCGATAATTCAGGGAATGAAAAACAAGTAAGTATAGAAAATGAACCTATATTTCCCTGGGACGATGAACCTGCCGATGACAACAAATCCTTTTCTGAACAAACTGAAGATAAAGGTGGTCCGAATCAAAAAGAAGGGGATGTTGCCGAAAATACTGATTTTGACCACCATTTGGAAAAGAAACAACCTGATGAAAGTGATATTACTGACAGTTCTGCGGGTTTTTCCCAAAAATTGACATCAATGATAGGTCGATTGACCCGGCGCAGGGATTTCTTCCAGAATATAGATATCATTAAGGAAGGAAATCAACAGTCCAAAACAGAAAATCCTGTAAGAAAATTCTTACCTGCAGATCTACAGGTTTCAGATGAGTCTGACGATGAAGATTTTTACGATGAGAATACAGGAACCTACGGACAAAACCAGGAATCATTTCAGTCGTACTCTGAATACGTAACAATTCCCCAATCCAATACAGAAATTGCTAAAATCAATAATCAGATAGAGAATATCAATCAGGCACTGGAAAACCTTGAGAATGAACAAAATACATTCTCTTCAGATAAAAAGGAAGTTCAGGAAAATTTGGCTTCAGAGCTTGATTCTACCGGCTCCAAAATAAACGACCTTCAGGACAAGATAGAGACTATTGAATTAAACGTTCAGTCCCTGCAGGAAGAAAAAAACGAAATCCGTGATGCACTGCAATCTATAGAACAAAATATGCAAACAATTACTTCCTCACATGCCAACCTGCAGCAATTACTGGAAAACAACAGGGAAGTTGCTCAATCAAGTATGGACTACTCCAACAAGGTTGTCCAGGGTGTTGCGAATGATCTCGATGAACTCAAGGCTTGCGGCCAAAAAAATGAACGCAAGATGGATGAAATTACAGAGGCCCTTTCTCTCCTTATGGCAGACATATCACTTGTGAACAGCCAGAATCAGGAAGAAGGAAGTAAGGTTGAAGAGTATCGGAAGGAAAGTATACAGTTGGTTGAGGAAATGAAAAATTTTGTTGATGAACAACTCAAAAAAACGGGCTCTTCCGGTTACTACAATGGCAGCAATGGTGTGATAATAAATAATATTGTCAAAAATTCCACCAACATAAAGCTTTGTATGGAGTGGCTTGAGTATCTCATGGAACTTGTTGGAAGGAACAATTTACAGGAAATCCTGGCTTATTATGAAGAACTCGGATGGATAAGTGAAGATGTGCGTCTGGATCTTTTGAGATATGCAGAAGGAATTGATTTCTATATCGAAAAAACCGACTGGAAAATGTCGCCCGATGAACATGTGAGGTCCATCTGGTTCATGGAAAAACTGGCAGGTTTGGAAGTTGACCGGAACAAACTTTCTGTCGTGGAAAAAGATATAAAGAAAGTCAAAAACGGCACGGAAATATACGGCATATAACCAAAAAACTATTCATTCTATAATATCGATATTCAGTTCATTCTGTGTTACATGTAAATAAGTGATTCCTCCGGCCTTCACATCATAGTCTATTGTCACTGAAGAAGTGTCATAATCTACCGGATCACTATTACCATGACTATTAATATTAAACACCACAGGACCATCTTTTGTCATTAGTTTCAAATAATGCTGGGTAAGGTCATTCAGCGAAAATGATGTGTTTCCGTCGTCCTCAATAACAACATCAGGAAGTTCAGTTGTATCTCCCGGGGTGTCCCATGAGAAATCCGGATCTGCACCGTTGTTGTTGGGGGGATCGTATTTCATCACAAAAGAATCATTTAGGAAATCCACTGTGCTTTCGCCCTCATTTACCTGGAATACATCCTCTCCTTCCCAATATTCCACATAATTGCTATCCAGGGATGTATCCTTATAGGTAACCTCAATCTCCAACTGGTCATTGCCACCACTTTTGGAAAGGCTGTATATCAGAGTCTTTGTACCCGAAATTGCTTTTATTTCGTAGTTGGATGGATTCAGGTCTTGACTGCCTGCCGCTTTCAAACTCATAAAAAAATCATAGATAGGCAGAGTATTTGATGAATTCACAGCCCCTATTTTAATCTGGTTTGTAAGGGTTGTTGTTCCCATAGGGGGGATTACGTCAAGTTCAATAATTGCGGTTTTATTCACATCATCCTTTTCTGCATTTGTATAGACCATTGACTCCGCATAATTGGCCCATGCATCATAATATTCACTTTCAATATAGATATATATCTTATCAGAGGTCACAGGATTTGTTCTTAATGTAGATATGGATGTGTTGGGATACAGGACAAAAGGCCTGTTGTCCGATGTTACGGCAATATTTACTTCTCCTTTCCCTGCTGTTGAGGAGGAGCCGTTGATCGTCATTAGGGGTAAAGTGAGTGTCTCTCCGTTGTAATGAAATTCTGGAGGTGAAACCATCACAGAACCGCCATTATCCCTGTATTTTGACCAGACTCCACCACCTTCATAAGCAATCTTTCTTTCATCGAGTGTATATTCAAAGGTACCCAATGAGCAATTGAACTCCTCTATAGGTGTAGAATTTGTAGTGTCCTAGATGACGATTTTTATATTACTGTTATCGGAATTTGAATCAGCATTAACACCAACTTCGCCTCCCATGAGGGAAAACGATGTAGTCTGGAGAGGAGATTCCCCGAGGGCTACTTTACTCATGCGGGAGTCAAGAATCGTAAAAGCCTGTTCTACTTTTTGCGATTTTGAATTATCCTTCAGTTCATCGATTGCAGGGACGCTGTAGACCATCATTGCACTGATAGATATCACAGTAAGAGCAAACATGAGCAGAATCCCAATAACAGAAGAGACTGCCTTACAGGAGACGGATAGTTTATTTCTTCGTATCATACGTCCACCATTATTCCACTCTCACCTTCATAGGTGAATGTGTTATATACACATCTATATTTTCGGAAAAATCCTCTTTCCTTAAATTTACAGTTGTATTTGTTTCGTCTCTGTTTATTACCTTCATACCCATTGTTTCATTCAGGTAAGTTTCCCAGCCAGCATAATAGTCACTTTTAACAGTAATGTCAACAGATGAAACATTTTCATAAGAAAATACCGATGAATCCCCGGCGTCTGCAATGACCCTGATCAATCCCTCTCCAGAAATTCCATTTGAACCCATTACTGCAGCAACCGGTATTATCATATTGTTGTCAGAAAGGACAAACTCGGGTTTTTTGACTATAATTGTACCTCCATTTCCATATCTTGCCCAGACACCTGTATTTTCATAAGCTACTGCAGTTCCTTCATAAGAATGCTTAATTTCTCGCATTTGCCTCTTGAATGTTTGATTCTCCAAACCTGCAGGCGTTGATGAAGAATTCCAGGTCTGCATTGTTACATTGATGGTACTGGTGCCGCTGGTCAGGACATTACCTCCATACATTTTTAGTTCAACTGATTGTGAGGGAGCTATACCGAAAATGACTTTATTGACATTTTCACACAGTATAATATGACTCTGCTTTATATTTTCGGTATGGCCATGCTCCTGAATATTTTGAAGAGCAGGATAACCTGCAACACCTATAATAGATATGGCTATTAGCATTATTCCAAGTATCAATATAGTATCAACTACTTCCGACACTGCCCTTTCAGACTTGAATATTTTTTTGGGAACAATACGCATGAGATCGCCATTTTTCAGTGGATTTCTATTATATCCGTAGTACTGTTGTAAAAGAAGTAATGCTCACCGGTTGCACTGTCTATCGTAGCGGATTCTATATCTGTTGTTGTCAATTCATATGGTATCTGGACCCTGGTTTCAGCAATACCGTCAGATTCAAATATTATTTCATGTGTTTTGTTTGAAATTTGCATATAATAATATTCATCCGCGATTTTCATAGGTAACACAATATCGGATTGTATTTCTTCAACATCCCCTCCGGATTTTCTGGTAAGGTTTATTGTTGTATCAATCTTAGTAAGCTGAAGAGCAATGCTACTGCCATGTATTTCGAATTGCTCCCGCATAACGGAATGTTCATTACGATCCATCATTACATAGGAAGAATTCATCACAAACATAAATACCATGATCGTTATTACAAATGTTAATATAAAACCAATAGCTGTAGAAACTCCCCTCCTGTCATGGTATATTTTTTGCACATTAATCACTCACGGGACCGTTACGGGGAATGTCACATTGATTTTGTTTTTACTTGTAGCGATATCTACCGTTGCATTGATCATCTTGTATCTCTCACACCTGAATGATTCACCGGTGGAGAGTTTCCCTGATACTGAATAAAGTCCAACAATATTGCTTGAGTTTAAATATTTAAGGCTGTATTTTTTCCCTGCTGTACTGCTGTCAAACTGGTAGGTTGAATTACCTGTTATATTTATTAAGGGCGGGTTGATTTTATAGGTTTGATTTGAAACATTAGCCTCTATACTATTACTTCCGTCACCGTATATTTTCATAAACCAGATGGATGAACCGGATTGATCTAAGGCATGAACCTCGAAAGGTTCGGATATATTCCCCAGATTACTGGTATTAACTTCCATTGTGAAATTATCCGTAGCATTCACATTATCGATTATCGTCCAGTTCTCCTTTCCTGACGACAAACCGTTTTTTGTAAAATATGCATCATAGAGAGTACTGTTGGTAAATGAAAACGAAACTCCACTATATGCATATAATATTGTAACTTCACGGGAATAATTTTCGAGATAGCGACTGAAGACTGTATGATTGAAAGAAGAACCTTTAGTGGCATTGTAATAGGCTGCTTTTGTTGCTTCATCGGTCATACGGGCAATATTGGATACTTCAAAATAACTGATATCATTATTGGATTCAGAGGCCATGTTACTCGCATAAATAATATTATTTAGCATTACAGTTGAAACTACAATCATAAATCCTATGGTAAATGCAGCAAGCAGCAACATTTGTCCTGAATCATTAGACTTATCCATCATTTTCTCCCTTTTTTACATACGCCACATTGTGAGTTTTACATCAACTATATTGTAGAAATCCGTTGTATTGTCCATATCTGGAATTGAAGTTCTGTTCTCAAAGGAAGAGGTATTTGCAATATCGTTATTTGAAAGTACAACTTTCCTTGAAACTATCACAGCATTATCAGAGGGGTCACCGTTGTATATGTAAGGTGATGTGAGAGTATTCTCTGAATCCAGCCTGAATGTGAATTCCATATTGTGACCGATTCCTTTTGCTACCAGAGTTTGTTGCAGTAATTCATTGACCGGACCACTGATAGTATCACTGCCGTTTGCCCGGGATTTATAGTGAGTAGCGTTCCAGACATATTCATCACCACTCCAGCCTATGATCTCTTTTTTGAGTTGAGAGTCCTGATCATATTGTGAATGATCAAGTGCCATTACCATATCCTGGCCCAGGGTATATAGCTGTGATTCAATGTGTGCATTTGCTGTAGAAGATGTCAAAGGAGTAATTGTGGTTGCCTGAACGGCAAATATGAGTACCCCGATCATCACAATTGCTGCCATTATGGCTTCAAGGGTATGAAGTTGTCCTGAATCATTATTGCGAAAATTAAATCCCAGTGCCAATTTACCACACCCTGACAGATATTGTGGCTGTTTGTACATCGTTGTTTTCACAATCTTCAAGAAGAACTGTTCTTTTTGTTTGTCCTATGTTTCCGACAGAAGGGAGGGTTTTTCCAGCCATGTATACTGTCGATGAACTATTCTCAATAGTTACATTCAGATCATAACTACTAAATTCCCCTTTTAACCCAAGTGAGGATAAAGTCGAAGTATAATTGCTATTTAACAATGTAAAAAATTTATCCGTATCTTCGGTGTTAATAAGGTTGGTCGTGGTCATATCTCCAGAACTCATTTCTTTTTCTGTGATAGTTACTGACACACGATCTGCAATCAGGGTTACTTCATCTGATTCAGAATTAAATGGCGTAAACAACCCGGAAGTATAATTGAACACAAAAAAAATTACAAATATAAAAATTGTAATTGCAGCCAGATAATCGATTGTAATCTGGCCATCTAAGCCTGTTTTAAGCGTATTATCTTTCCTTGACCTGTATGTCATCATATTTCAGTCCATTCAAAAGATGCCAGAATATAACTATATGTTACCGATTCCTCAAGTATGTTTATTTAATGATATGAATTATAAAAATATGGCGATGAATGTTGATGGTATTGAAAGCAACTTCTGTGTGTACTAATATGTAAGACTTATGTACACAAAAAACAAAAGAAAAAAATTAAAGGGGCCTCTGGACCCCTTCATTTGCATCAGATGAAGTGTCATCAACTTCTTCAAAATCTGCCACATAGGTATATGCGGTATCATTATTTTCTATCATACGATATGTGACTACCACAGATGCTATCACAACAATCGGAGTGGTAATCAGGGAACCAAAGACTACATAGCTGCCAATGCCACTGATAATCCAGAGGATAATGGAAATGATTGCTGTATCCAGGAAATTGTTTTTTCCGATCTCAATACTTTCCTTGATGGCATCAATTCCACTGTATCCCCTGATGACAAGTAGTGGAAAAGCATACAGCAGCAGTATTAGAAGGATGATTCCCGGTATAATGAGCAGCAGGTAGCCAACTAACAATAGAAAACCCGCCACAATAGCGAAAACCCAGCTTCTCACGAAATGATCAAATCCACTGAATACATCTTTGTAATCAATAGGCTCTCCCTTTACACCCCTGACAGCCATATCTACCAGCCCATAGAACAGCGGGGCAATTGTAACAATAAGAATCGAACCGATCATAGCAACCAATGTAGCAATGATGTATGTCACGAAGTTTTCTTTGAAAACATCCCATGTGTCTGAAAATATCTTCTCATAATCCATAAATAATCTCCTGGAAATTGTGTATAATTACGAATCTAAAATATATGAGAACTTTATTATATAAATAGATAACCTGTCGATTTATAGTCATCTATGAAAGGAGGCCAAATGGATTGTTCAGGTTGTATTCTCTTGAAAAGCAATTTAACGTAAAACATACATAGTAAAGCCAGGAGGATAAGAATGAAAAATACCATCACCAGGAGTTTTGGACTTGGGGATTATGCAATAAAAGGAGCACAGATTGATGGATTCTCCATGATGCTGCATGATCGCGAACATTTGAGCACTGAAGTTAAATATGTGCCCGCTTGCTGTGACAGCTTTACAAAAGATCAGGTTGAGGAACTGATCCAAAGAATTATGGAAAAAGCAAGGTATTTCATGGAAAAACTTCATGAAAACATCAAATGCAAAGTCATTTTCGTGGATTTTGAAGAAACGGGTTTTACACCTGACAGTGACATGCCATCAATAGAGGTGCGCTCCCTGGAAAAGTTACACGTAATATACAGGTTTTCGGTGGAATATTATATCTAAAAAAGAAATTACAGGAGTTGAGTAGATTCTTCCTGTTTTTGCATTTTCACAACCAAAAAACGCAGAGTTCCGTCACCTGCGTTAGCTACCAGATGTGGGATCTTTGCAGGACTCTCAACAATTGCATCCTTCTCCACAATCTCGGCTTCATCGCCAATTTCAACTTTGGCCTTGCCTTCAAGTATATAGAAAAACACATCCACCGGGGTAATATGTTTTTTCAGAGACTGCTTTGGTTCAAGGGTTATGTGCATTGCCTGACCATGGTCTGATGCATACATCTTTCGCACATCTGCACCATGCGGATTCTTTTTTTGCTCGGCATCTTTTACGTATCTGATTTGCATATTTGGCTCTCCTAAAGAGGGGATGTGAGGCTTTAGAGCAGCCTCTCCAGATCATTTTCTACAGTTGTGTTTTTGCTGATGTTGAAATTTTCAACCAGCACGTTCAACACATTCGGGGAAACAAACGCCGGCAATCTTGGTCCCAGTACAATGTTCTTGACGCCAAGACTTAGCAGGGCAAGCAATACAAGGACTGCCTTTTGCTCATACCAGGCAATATTATAGGAAACCGGCAGATCATTTATGTCATCCAGTTCAAAGGCTTCAGCCAGCTTTTGGGCAATGACAACCAGTGAGTAGGAATCATTACACTGGCCCGCATCCAGTATCCTGGGTATACCGCCGATGTCTCCCAGATCCAGCTTATTATACCGATACTTGGCACAACCCGCTGTAAGAATTACCGCATCCTGTGGAAGTTGTTTTGCAAATTCAGTATAATATTCCCTGTCGTGCTGTCTCCCGTCACAACCCGCCATTACAATGAACCGGGATATCTGGCCGGCTTTTACTGCATCCACGATCTTGTCGGCAACTGAAAGAGCGGAATTGTGTGCAAATCCGGCAGGTATTGCGCCATTTTCCAGTTGTTCGGGTGGTTTGGATTGTTTTGCCATTTCAATGATTTCAGAGAAGTCTTTTGTACCGTCTTCTTTCTCTTCGATGTGCTTGAGTCCTTCAAATCCTACCATTGCTGTTGTGAATACCCGGTCAGAATAGGAATCCTTTGGAGGTACAAGACAGTTTGTGGTCATAAGCACAGGACCATTGAATTTTTCGAATTCGGTTTTCTGTTGCCACCATGACCCACCATAGTTGCCCACCAGGTGTTCGTACTTTTTGAATTCTGGATAGGCATTGGCAGGCAGCATTTCTCCGTGGGTATATACGTCGACACCGGTGCCTTCAGTCTGTTTCAGTAGTTGTTCCATATCCTTCAGATCATGCCCACTGATAAGAATTCCCGGATTGTTCCCGGTTCCGATATTAATCTCTGTGGGTTCCGGATGACCATAATTTGTAGTGTTGGCTTCATCCAGCATTGCCATTGTCTTGACACCGAAACTTCCACATTCCAGCACCAGGCCTGTGAGGTCATCTACTGATAGGGAATCATCAAGAGTGGCTACCAGTGCCCTGTCAACAAAAGCTTCAATATCTTTATCTTTGTGACCAAGTACACGGGCATGGTATGCATAAGCAGCCATTCCTTTTAGACCATATACCAGTAATTCTCTCAGGGATCTGATATCTTCATCTTCAGTTGCCAGGATGCTGACTGAATCCGTGTTTCCAAGTTCCTCCGGATTGACCGTTGCAGCCTGTGGAAGATCGCTCAGGTCCACTCCATGTGCCTGGAGTTCGGATTTAAGTTGTTCCCTTTTATCATATGCATCCTGAATCCACTTCTCGAAATCAGTAGCACTGAAGTTGACATTGGTTACTGTCGAGAAAAGGGCTTCTTCCATGAAATGGGAATCAATATAATCTTCTGGTTCTCCTTCCTCTTGCTCGTTTCCTTTCAGGGCATTTAATAATCGGGTTTTCAGTCCCGGATTTTCGGGAACTGTTTCTCTTGCTTTCTGGTTGACAGCGGCAAGCCCTTTGAGCATATAAATAAGCTGGTCCTGCAGATCTGCAACTTCATTTGATTTCCCGCATACTCCACCCTTTGTACAGGCTTCCCCTTTTGCTGTTTCTTCACATTGGTAACAAAACATATTTTTCCTCCACACATTATAGATATTTTGCAACATTGATATCTAGCAAAGTATATTATCGATACTAAGTATTATTAGGATACTGGTTTATATAATAGAAGGTTTCTAACTAGATACCATGAAAGATTGTACCCTTTACAAAATGATGGACATAATTGGCAAACGTTGGACGCTGTGTATCTTACTGGAATTGCATAAAGGTGATAAATACCAGAAGCAATTCAATGAACTCAAAGCAATGTTGGGGGATATTACACCAAAAATGCTGTCCACCCGCCTGAAGGAACTTGAGGCACATGGGCTTGTTGAAAAAGAACTTGATTCCTCGGCCATCCCTGTAAAATCCTTCTATTCGTTAAGTGAAAGTGGACAGGAATTTATCGAAATAATCAAGGAGATCAAGGGATGGGGTCTCAAATGGAAATTTGACAATCCTCTTTGCAGTGTTTCCGATTGTAGGTATTGTGGCGTTGCAAAAGCAACCGACAACTAAAACTGTAATTGTTATCGGGCGGATATTTCCAATATTCCCCTTGCCGCCAGGATTCCGGTTGCAGAAGCATTAACTATGTCTCTGGACAATCCTGCTCCGTCCCCGGCTGCAAACAGGTTCTTGATACTTGATTGCATATTCCCGTCAACCTGTATTTTCATGGAATAAAACTTAACCTCCGGAGCATAGAGAAGGGTGGAGTCACAAGCCACGCCGGGAATGATCCTGTCAAGGGTTTCCAGTCCTTCAATAATATCCATAACTATCCTGTGCGGCATGGCCATCGAAATATCCCCCGGCGTTACATCTTTCAGGGTATTCACCACCGGATTTCTTGTAAGACGCGCTTCAGTGGAACGCCGTCCTCTTCTCAGGTCTCCCATCCTCTGGAGGACAGGTTTGCCTCCTCCTATGGTGGTTGCCAGTTTTGCCACCGACCTGGCATATTTGATTGTATTCTCAATGGGTTTTGTCAGTTCGATGTGTACCAGAAATGCGAAATTGGTATTCTCAGAAACCGTGTCATGCATTGAATGCCCGTTGGTGGCAATGAATCCTTCATACTCTTCCCTGACGACAAAACCGTGTTCATTGGTACAGAAAGTGCGTATAAAATCGTCATATTTGCGGGTCTGGATATGGAATTTCGGATCACGGTTAATTTTGGTCACAGGATCCATTATTATGCCGGGAACTTCAACACGAATCCCAATGTCCACTCCTGCATAACGGGCATCAATTGAATGTTTATCCACTATTTCATTGACCCATTTTCCTCCAATCCGGCCCGGTGCCAGAAGCGTATAACTGGATTCTATTGTCCTGCCGTTATTCAGGAAAATACCTTTGCAGACATTGTTTTCAACCCAGAGATCCTTTACATCAGTATTCAGGAGAAAATCAACTCCACTTTCATCCAGTTTCTTTTTAAATTTCCCAATAACATCAGGTGCGTTATCAGTTCCTATATGCCTTTGTTTTATATCGATGAATTTTGCTCCCACCGACGCAGCCCGGCGTTGTAGTTGCTCTACATCTTCTCCCTTTGGTGAGATCATTTTTTTTGTGGCACCACACTGCAGGAATATATTATCCACATAATCCACAAGTTCCCATGCCTTCTCCTGATCATGAGTGAATTCTAAAAGGTCTCCTCCGATATCCGGTCTTAAATTCAGGGTCCCGTCAGAAAATGTCCCCGCTCCGCCAACTCCACACATGATATTGCAGGGGGTACAGTGCATACAGTGTTGAACGGATTCCATGGGACAATGTCTTTTTTCGACATCTCTGCCCTTGTCAATTACCAGGATTTTCAAACCATGACCGGAAAGTTCATTGGCTGCAAACATCCCGGCAGGTCCGGCTCCGATAATAATTACATCGTATCGATTGTTTACTGCCATAATGCCATTTTTCTCCCCATAAAACTGGATTTTTTATGATTAAATAGTTGTCCTTGTTTTCATCCGGCATTTGATGTAATATAGATAACCTGCTAATGATAATGACTAGTGTTTCTAACCCGGCGTCCAAAATTAATATAAGGTATTTAGATAGAGTATTCCATAACAAATTTAGGAAGAAAAAGCCAATTTGTACAATTTAAAAGGGGGTCCAATTTTAACAAGTGAAATATGACAACTTGTGGATTATTTCCTTTCAGGAGACGAGTATTGTTGAAGATAGATCGTAAATCGGAATAATTGTAAAAATTTATGAAAAGGAGGAGTTTCATGGAGGAAAATAAACAGAAAAACCCGATAGTAGCACTTATTCTTTCCTTTATATTTCCGGGACTGGGACAAATCTATATCGGCCAGCAACAAAAAGGTGTTTTATTCGTAGTTATCGGAATATGCCTGTTCCTGATGATCTACATACTTATCGGAATTGTCCTTTATCCTTTGTTCTGGTTGTATTCAATGTATGACGCTTACACGTCGTCCGCCAAACTCAATATGGCATAAACTGTAAAATATAGGACGGAGCAATTCTAATCAGAATCTTCTATGGGAAGGGTGAATAAAGTTGATATTAAAAAGAAGTTGGATATATGGTGGTGGTATGATGCAAAGGCTACTTTGAACTTTTTCACCTATAGTTTAGTAAATTTCTGTAATACATATAAATTTGGTGAACAACACAAAACCATCCAATATCCCTACTCAGGGCCAATACTTTTTGGCATAAGTAATTAGTAGGGTAACTCATTGTTATAAAAGCGGATTTATAGTAATATTAGATTGCCAATTATACTTCATCTTTTTCTGGAATCCAATTCTTATAAAAAAACTCTATCCAGAACTGGCCACAATATTTCTATAATTATATTTTCCAACAATATTGGGAAAGAGCTTGGAACATAGAATATAAATAAAATTTTTAAAAGCACAATAATGCACAATAAATACATTATATAATTTGTATATATTGGATTTGGACTAAAATATTCCAGTAGAAACTATAGGGGTTATTATAGAACGAAACATAAGAAAATAAAATCACATCTGATTTTTGTCACTAGCATTTTAAGTAGATGTGATAGCATATCTTATAGAGGAGTGGGTTTTAGCAGTATTCGTTTTTGAGTATCGAAGTGGAAACTATCTCTATAAATAGTCATATCTCAGATATATCAGTGTTAACTTACAAGATGGCGACCACAATCTCATACGAATAAATGGTTGCATACCTACATTCGCAATTAAAAATAAAGGTGATAAAATGTTCTGTTATCAGTGTGAAGAAACAATGAACGGAGAAGGTTGCACTAAGAATGGTATGTGCGGTAAGAAAGGGGAAGTTGCAGACCTTCAGGACGATCTTATCTATGTGCTTAAAAGCATTTCATTCTACAACCAGAAAGCAAGAAAGGCGGGTATTTCTGAAAAAAGCACTGATGATTTTATGTTCGATGCATTGTTCTCAACCATAACAAATACCGATTTCAGAGCAACCGGTATTCAGAAACGTATTGAAAGGGGATTCGAACTTCAGAAGGAGATAAAGCAGCAACTCCTGGATAACAATGCACTTGATGAGAACAATTTGCCCGAGATAGCAACTGTGACCCCGGAAAACCTCAAGGACAGGAATACCGGCATACTTGCAACAGAGGATGAAGATATCCGGTCATTAAGAGAACTGTTGATCTTTGGTATCAAAGGAATTGCAGCATATGCACATCATGCTATGATGCTTGGGCATACCAATAAAAAGGTCAATTCATTTGTTGAGGAAGGCCTTGTGGCAACCACGGATGACAGCCTGACTGAAAAGGAACTCATCTCGCTGGTCCTGAGATGCGGGGAAAAGGGTTTTGATGTGATGGCAGCACTTGACATGGCAAATACCACTACATTCGGGCATCCGGAATCGACTCAGGTCAATATCGGAACTAGAAACAACCCTGCAATTCTCATAAGCGGGCATGACCTGAATGACCTGAAACAATTATTGGATCAGACAGAGGGAACCGGTGTTGATGTATATACCCACGGAGAAATGCTGCCTGCCAATGCCTATCCAGAATTCAAGAAGTACGAACACCTGGTGGGCAACTATGGTGGGTCATGGTGGCACCAGAAGCAGGAATTCGAGAGTTTCAACGGACCAATATTATTGACAAGCAACTGTATAGTTCCTCCGAAGAAGACCTACATTGACAGATTATACACTACAGGAGCCGTAGGTTATGATGGTGCCACACATATAGTACCTAAAGATGGTAAGAAAGACTTCTCTGCCATCATCGAGCAGGCAAAAGCCTGTGAACCTCCTGTGCAACTGGAAGAAGGTACCATTACGGGTGGGTTTGCCTACAACACCGTATTGTCCAATGCAGACAAGATTGTTAATGCTGTCAAGGCAGGCAAAATTAAGAAGTTCATTGTAATGGCAGGGTGTGACGGACGTCACAAGGACAGGCAGTACTACACAGATTTTGCAGAGGCACTGCCCGAAGACACTGTCATACTTACCGCTGGATGTGCAAAATATCGCTACAATAAACTTAATCTGGGGGACATTGACGGAATTCCCAGAGTACTGGATGCAGGACAGTGCAATGATTCATTTTCACTGGTAATCATTGCACAGGGACTTATGGCCAGACTTGGATTTGAAGATGTCAATGATGCACCTATCTCCTACAATATCGCATGGTATGAACAAAAGGCAGTCCTTGTATTGCTTTCCCTCCTGAGACTTGGAATAAAGGATATCACGCTTGGACCAAGACTTCCTGCTTTTGTTTCCCCGAGTGTGTTGAACGTGCTGGTGAATAAATTCAACATAACACCGAACACTACTGTAGAAGAGGATATGGAAAGATTATTAAATTAAACTCTTAAAAAGTGAAGACAGGACCCTTCCGGGTCAACTGTTTTTAAATTCTTCCTAATATGAGGAATTTCTCCTCCCGGCTCATCAATAGTAGTGGACAGCAAAAAATAGGACTAAATTGCTGATTTTCATGTCACCAACACAATAAAAGTACAATGCATTTTCTCTCATATTCCTGACACTATCTAACCTGTGTTTAAAATATCCTATTCAAGGTCTGCATGCTAAAAAGACAAATATTTTATTACTAAAAACCTTACTAAGGGCGGAATACTTCAGATAATCGGGAATTTAAAATGGAAAGGATAATTGCTGTAGATATATCAGGGCGGCATCGGCATAATTCCAGATACCTGATGGTATGTGCCGCTGTATCCCTTTCGGTGTCAGGAGGGCATGTGAAACAGATACATGGTGTAAATATCAAACCATTTGTGAGTGACAACCCTCCCGAGGTTGTGGATGTTGTACAGATGATTGAAAGAACAGTTGAAGGAATGGGAGGAGTTATCATAGTGGCAGAGGAAGGGGATCTTTTCAACCAGCCTGAATGGCTTTCAAACAGTATGTTCACCGCATCTTTCAAATATCCAGAATCTCTGAGTGAAAGGATGGGTATTGAAATCGCTCACCATATATCCCTGAGCAGTCGCAATTTACTTCTTGATCCCCGGTCATGGGAACCAATCAAAGATAATCTATAATCTATATTTCATAATCCAGAGTTAAACCATATGAAAGATGTCATTCTTGTACAGAGGAGAATTCCCCGTTGCAGTGAGTCGGAAAACCAACGCAAACTCGCTGAATTAAGGGAACTTGCCAGGGCTGGAAATTATAATGTAGTCTCTGAAGTGATCCAGACCCGTAATCCTGACAGGCAATACCAGGTAGGTAAAGGTAAGGCAGAAGAGGTTGCAGAGCTGGCCCTGTCAGAAAAACCTGCAAAAATAATATTCTACAATCCCCTTTCTGTAACCCAGGTCTATAACCTCTCCGAGATGTGCAAGTGTGAGGTAATAGATAAGTTTCAATTGATCCTGGAAATTTTTGCAAGCCGGGCCACCACCAGGCGTTCTCGTATGCAGGTTGAACTTGCCAAGCTGGAATATGAACTTCCCAGAGCCAGGAAAATCGTATCCCTGCTTAAAATGGAAGAGCGTCCCGGGTTTATGGGTTTGGGAGGCTATGAGGACTCCTATGAGCAGGATGTCAAGAAACGTATAAGTCGCATTAAAAAAGAACTCAGCACAGGACAAAGGGACAGTGAAAACCTGCGTGGTTACCGGCATTCCAAAGGTTTTTCCCTGTTGTCCCTTGCGGGTTATACCAATGCAGGAAAAAGCACATTATTCCGGAGTCTGGTCGATGAAAATGTGGAGGTGGAAAATATGCTTTTTACCACCCTTTCTCCCACCACCAGATATCTGAACATTAATGGCCGATGGACCCTCCTCACAGACACCGTGGGATTTATAGAAGATCTTCCCCACTTTCTGGTGGATGCATTCCGCTCAACCCTGGAAGATGTATTCAGGGCGGATATTATACTGCTTGTGGTGGATATCAGTGAGCCGGTAGATGTTATTAGGAAAAAACTCGCCGTATCCCATGAAATATTCTGGGAACAGCTAGAAAAAGCCACAATCATCTCCGCTATCAACAAGGCTGACAGGCTTTCCCCCGAAGAACTCAGCTCCCGGCTCAAATCGATCGCCTACCTGGCTCCCAATCCAGTGGTGGTCTCTGCAAAGACAGGTGAAGGGCTGGATGAACTCAAGGATATTATTTACTCCCATCTGCCTGAATGGAAACGGTTTACCCTGGAGTTGCCTATGTCAGGTGAAAGCATGTCTGCTGTTTCCTGGCTTTTTGAGGAAGGAATCGTGCACAGTATAAATTATGGTAATACTGTTGTCATGGACGTGGAGGCCAGAAATGAGGTCTATCACAAAGCCAGATCTCTCGAAAAAAGATTAAGTTTCCGTTAATACGGCTGAAACCACCTCCAAAGATTTATAAATTCAGATTGCATAGCCTTTATTGTATGTTAATCGATCTGCATGTGCACTCCTGTTTTTCAAAAGATAGTGATTCTCAATTTGATTCCATCCTGGAATGGGCTAAAAAAAACGGGATGGGTGGGGTTGCTATATGTGATCATGACAGTGTTGAAGGTGGTTTTGCCTGTGCCAGACGGGCTTTAGAAATTGCATCGGATATACTGGTAATCCCCGGGCAGGAAGTAAGTTCTGCTGAAGGCCATGTGCTTGTGCTGGGTGCATCGGAAAGTGTGCCTGCGTCAATGAGTGTCCATTCCACCATCGAATATGCACACGATCGTGGTGGCCTTGTAATTATTCCTCATCCCTACAAAAAAACCTCTCACGGGATCGGGTACCTGAAAGGTCTGGATGTGGATGCGGTTGAAGTTTTCAATTCCCGTTGTTTAACTCCTTATGCCAATACAAGGGCAAAGATAGTTGCCGAAAGGCTGGGATTGCCGCAAGTAGGAGGCAGTGATGCTCATGAGCCATGTATGGTTGGCCGGTCCTATACTGACATCGATGTTGAAGATGAATCGGTGGATTCTGTCCTCTCCGCGATAAAAGCAGGCCGTGTAAAACCGGGGGGTAAGCTGACACCTCAGAAATATGTGGTAGGGCAGATGTTCAGGGGCATCAGGAAAAAAATAAATATTAATTGAAAATCAGGTTTTGATGTAATCCTCATGGAACATTCTTAACATCAGCAGGAAGGAAGAAAGAACTAGTGGCCCAACCACGATACCGACCAGTCCGAATAGGTATATTCCTATGAAAATTCCCAGCAGGGAAACAAAGGGATGGATTGCACCTACCTTTTCCTGAATATAAGGACGCAGGAAATTATCTATATTACTGATTATCATTCCTGCTATGAAAATGCCCCCAGCAGCAAAGAAATCTCCTTCTATAGCTTTGAAAATGATTGCAGGGACCCATACAAGAGGGGCACCTACAACAGGCATTATTGAAAGAATCAGTGTGACAAATCCCCATAGTACTGCTCCCTGGATGCCAAGCAGATAAAAGGTGAACGCAAGTAATCCGCCCTGCATGGCTGCTATGAAAAAGGTGGCTATTATTGTGGAATGGATGATATTCTTCATTTCCCTCATCAATTTATCCTTGTTGCTATCACTGAAAGGGATTATATTGGAAGTCATGTCCCTAAGTGTCTTATCATCCATGGTAAACAGGTAGTACAACAGGAAAACCATTATAATCAGGCCAATAAGCTGATTTCCCAGGTTTTGAATGGTTCCCAGCACAAGCTGGCTTACGAATCCCCCAATTGTTGTGACGATATCCGATGCTTTCTGTTCCAGGTCCAGAGCCGGAGCCAGTTCATTTATTTTTTGTAAATCCCCGTAGACAATATCCATATTTGCTGTTACTATGTCCAGCACCAGGCCTACCTGCTGGGATAGAAGGATTATAAGGTAGTACAGGGGAATTATTATAATTACAATAGATAGCACTATCAATACAACAGAGGCAACCCGGTTATTGATTTTCAGCCTTTTTGTCAGTAAATCATGCGCGGGTTTCATTATTACATAAATAATAAGGGCAGCAAAAAAAGCTTCAATATAAGGGTACAGTGCATAGGTAATTGCAATTGCAAGTATTGCTATAAAAAGCAGGGCGATTGCTATTTTTGCATCCTTTTCATTTTTCATCTTATACCCACGTTTGAGGTTTGTTCCCGTGATCTGAAATAGACTCGCCTTTTTTTTGGCTTGGTTTTCGGACCTTTACATTTTCACACGTGTAATATCAATATGACGTATTTCATCGGCTTCTATTGCAAAGAGCATTTTTTTACGCACACTGTTGGCCAGCCTGATTGCCCTTGACATAACCGGCAGGGAAAATTCATGTTGTGTGCCAATCGAATGGGTCAGGTATTCGGAATGGGGAATCTTTGATGAGGACTTCACTTCGCTGTATACCCTGAAATGAGTACCGAATTTGAATCCGGTTTTAGGTACGAGTTTGCGGTTCCTGAGGTCTTCGTATACCCTGTATTTCCTCTGGAAAAGCGGCTCGATATGCGCGGCTTTTTCGCAGAAATCATCAAAATTGAGTTTATTGTCATCTTTTCGTGTGGTTACTTCAATTATGTTGTTCTTTAGCAGGAAAGCACCTTCTACAAGGGACAGCTGTAGTCTTTTTTGATCCAGAGGCTTTCCATAAAAACCATTTTCGTATAGTTTACCGGAAGCTTCACCGTCCCAGACAATGACACGATCCTCAAGCATAGTTGCAGGAGTATGCAGTGAAGGGTACAGCTGTTCCATATTACCTGCAGGGTCTGATTCCTGCACTTCATAATAGGTAATGTCACTTTCCTCGTCTACAACTGCAATTATGAGCTGTTTACGCACGTTACAGGCTGATTCCAGATTTTTCAAAAGAACGGACAGGGGAAGGGCAACTCTCTCCGAATGGACATACACATAACTTCTGGATGAGGATTTTCCGGGTTTGCCGCCCCGTGGATATACCCTGAAGTCCGCAACTCCCGGCTGAACGTAAAAACCACGCTCTCGAAGGTCCTTATATACAATATATTTGAGTTCAAAATTGGGGTTTAACAGGGATGCACTCTTGAAATATTCTTCAAATCCAAGTGATACGCCTTCAGTTTCAATTTCGAGTTTCTCACGGTAAAGCAGGTGTGCTGCTTCAACCAGAGTGAGTATTAAATTGCCTTTTTTGGGTCTGCCGTAATAACTGGTTTCATATATCTCTTCAATTGCCTCTTTGCCGGCAACAACCCTGTCTTCTTTCAATTTTCCAATCAAGCCGAGCACCCGGTAAACAGTAAATAGCGATGGCACAATGAGATTTACTTTTATTTATAGGTTGTTTTCATTCAATTATAGAATCCACAAAGGATCTGGCAAATTCACGATAGGAGACACCTTCAAGGTGTGCATAGGATCCCAGTGTATTTTCTACTGTCATCCCGTCCCATTCACCTTTGATTCCGATGCCCCGGGAAAGTTTAATGGCAAAATCCGTGCTATCCGGGATGTCCCTTATTTCGGAGTGATGGAATTCATGGCCCCTGAATGTATTACCCTTTTTGCCTATTATCGCATCCTTTACGATTTGGCCGTTATTGTAACTAACCACACGGGTATGCCCCATAAGGGTGTGGCCGGGTAATGCTCCCACCATTTCGGTGGTGGCTTCGGGCATTTCTGCCATATGGTATGTGCCTTTACCCTTTACGCCAGTGGTGAGTTTTTCTGTAAGGTACATAAGCCCGCCGCATTCTGCATAAATGGGCATTCCTGATCTGGATGCTTCCCGAATCTCCAGGCGCAGGGATTCATTGTCCTGAAGCTGGGGGGCAAAAAGTTCGGGATATCCTCCTCCGATATACAATCCATCAACATCGGGTAACTTACTATCATGGACCGGGCTGAAATATTCCAAATCTGCACCTGCAAGCTGGAGCAATTCGATGTTATCATGATAATAAAAATTGAAAGCCTCATCCAGTGCCACGCCGATTTTAGGCCTCTTTCCTTTTATATCACGGGATGTGAACATGGTTTTTGGAGGTTTTTCGACAGGTTCTGCAGAGTTTGCAATTTTAAGTATCTCTGCAATATCCACTCCTTCATCCACCCTGTCCCGGATAGTCCCGATTCGCTGGTCCAGGTCACTGATACGGCTGCGTCCTTCAAGGGCGGGGATCAGTCCCAGATGGCGCATGGATATCTGCATTGCATTATCCCTGCGGATGGTTCCAAGTACGGGAATCCCGGTGTAGTGTTCAATGGCTTCACTGGCCTTTTTTGCATGACGGGGATTTCCGATATTATTCAGGATCACCCCTGCAATGTTTATACTTTCATCAAAAGAGGTGTAACCTTTCACAAGGGCCGCGGCTGAACGTGTGATGCTGCGGGCATTGATTACCAGCACTACGGGGCAGTTGAGTATCTTTGCTATCTGGGCAGTACTGCCTGTGTCGGTGAAACTATCAAAGCCTTCATAGAGGCCCCTAACGCCTTCGATGATGGCAACATCTGCCTTTCCATCAGTTTCACATCCATGGGTGAATACATCACGAATTCCTTCCTCGTCCATGAGGTAGCCGTCTATATTGCGGGCATTCCGACCTGTGATTTCAGAATGATAACTCGGATCAATGTAGTCCAGGCCTACCTTGAATGGCTGTACCCTGTATCCCTTTGCAGTAAGGGCTGCCAGCATTCCGGCAACAATTGTCGTTTTACCGGAAGAGGAACGATCTGCGGATACCAGGAGACGGGGCATTTCCATAAGATTTTGATCGGGCATACAATTCCTTACCGGGTAAGTTCCCTGAGCCGCTCATCTGTCAGTGCCCGGGGATCGACCGCACAATCGCTGGCCATTATATTTCTTGCAAGGGTGCGATACACTTCGGCAATATCTGTATCTCCCGCCTTTTCAAGAACTGAATAGCCATCCCTTTCGCAGTCCTGAACTATCTGCTCCTTTGGTATAAAGGCCACCAGATCACTTCCAATCTCATTTGCAAATTTGCTAACTATCTCCTCTTCCCGGCTGACACTGCGTGAGTTGCAGATTACACCGCTAAGTTTCGTATTTATACGGGACAGTCCCTTGCAAATGTTATTGGCTGCATACAGGGGCATGTATTCCCCGGATGTAAGGACGTAGGCCTCATTGACCAGTCCTTTCCTGATCGGGGCTACAAATCCGCCACAGACGATATCACCGGGCACATCGTAAATGATAAGGTCCATTTCTTTCATGGATTGGGATATCTTCTTGAGTTTCTGGATTGCAACAATGATTCCCCTCCCGGCACAACCTATACCCGGTTCCGGTCCGCCGACCTCTACACATTTCACTGCCTTGTATCCCTCAAAAACCACGTCTTCTTCCTTTTCTATTTCCATACCTTCCCTGAGTAGGTCCAGGATAGTGGGGATACGTTTTCCTCCCAGCAGGGTTATGGATGAATCACTTTTGGGGTCACATCCGATGATCATGACATTATAACCCTCATCGGCACACGCAGCGGCTACATTGGATGCAGTACTTGATTTCCCGATGCCGCCTTTACCGTAGATTGCAATCCTTTTCTGTGGATTCATTTTATTCCTCCAGGGCAAGCTGTCTCAAGGTAGCTCCGAATTCGGATTCCACGATATTTGTCACGCCCAGTGTTTTTGGATGGAGGTCTATCTCCACAAGCACATGTTCATGACCCATATCTTTCAGGGGATGAACCTGCCTGGGTCCATTTGTGATTGATATAAGTTCCATGCCTTCAAGCGCTTCCATCGGTATTGCATGGGGTACACCGGCGATCACGGCAAAATCAAAATCTTTGTATTTTGATTCTATAAGTTGCCTGACCTGCTGGCCTGCAATGGGATATTCATCCAGTCCGCCTATTATTTCATCTATTTTTACGTTATCATGCATATCTGCAAGAATATGTTCTGCATGCTGGCGTACCCGGGGTAATCCAAGCTCGGTATCAAGATTTGCGAAATTGACAATATTGTCCTCAACACCAAGTTTTACGGCTACTTCCTGCAGGGCCACCGTTATATCAGCAAACATGTAGGCGGTTTCTTTTTTGGCATTGAGGATGCAGATTCCTTTCTTGCCTGCTTTGAGCATTTCTATGACTCTTTTTGCCACAGTATATTTTACATCACCCCGAGAAGGTTCAAGATACTCCTTGCTGGCGGCTCCGTATTTTTTTTCGACATTTGTGGCTTCATTGAGAAGATGTTGCTGTCTTTCAAATTCCTGCCTGTCGATTATTCCTACATCAAGGGCGGATTCCAGAGCAAACAATACTCCTTTGGTGTTATCATTGTAGCCTGCATGGACCTCTACTTCGATCACAGGGGCATCCAGATTTGCTTCCATGACCGCTTCATGGAGTTCCTCGCCGATTATCATGCTCACACATGTCCCGACGACACCGATGCGTTTCGGGCTGAACCTTTCTTCGACTTTCTGTAACATATCTACAAGTCGGTCATGTCCCCCGAATACGAAACCGTTTTCGTCCAGGGCAGTGGTCACAACCCGGATTCCGTCCTCTTCCAGCAACCTTGCGTGCTTGAAAGAACAACCCGGTGGCCCGTGTAGGATTGCGACTTCTACATTAAGGTCTCTCAAAGTGTACAGCGCCGCGACTATGGAACTCGGGCGGGGATGCATGATAGAAAGGTTCTTCTGCTGCATTTTTTCTCCTCTTTTTTACCTGAAACATTTAACGCAGGATATAATGGTGTCGCCGCTGTCGGTTAACGAAAGGGCACATTCCAGGCCTTCCTGCAGATTTTTTCTGTGAATGATATTCTGTGAACTTAAGTTTTCCATGCGTTTGCCTATCAGGATCACATGGTCAAGGAACGGTTTGTATTCTGAAAGCAGAATCTGGACGTTTTCCGGAGGAAAGCCTTCGCATACCTGTGCGGCATGTTCTCCGATAATCAACACATTCTTTGCCGATCTATTCAGTCCCATTTCAATGGCCGATCTTGCAGAATCAATACCCAACCCCGAACTGGAGTTATCAATTAGTCTCCTTTGTTGAAACTCCACCTGCCGCATTCTTCCTTCTAAACCACTAAATCCTTCAAAGGTTCTCTTTATGTCGTGCGGGTCTGCTCCTGCCCGCAGGCCGGCACATGTGCTGGCGGCAAAAGAAATTGCATATTCTTCAGGATTGTAACCTGGTTGGAGTTTGCAGTCGATGGTCTTCCCATCAGATACGATACTGATAGTTTCTCCGGATATTCTGCTGATAAGATCGGCTTTTTGACTGTCGTTAGAAAATGTTATGATCTCAGTCTTTGTGTTATTTTCTATGAGCCTGGTATCCTGATGATTCATTATCACAACAGAATGTTGCATAATCTGCAATTTGGCTTCACTTGCCCATTTGCTGTCTGAAGCGATCCTGTAGTCAGGGGTGAGGGTTGTGAGTATGCCCATTTCTCCCGTGCCAGTTGTGCCCAGCGATTCTTCCAGCACATAAACCGATGGCTCAATTTCCTGCTCTTTGACAATATTAACAACTTCAAGTATGCTTGCGGGAGTTATACTGAGACCTTTATGGAGCATGATGTGTTGGTTTTCTGATAGGTATTCTATGCCCCGGGTAGTATGTAGTATGACTTTATCTTTAAAGGATAGTATCCTGGCCAGAAGGGTTGCAGTACTGGTCTTGGCTTTAACCCCGGTGATCTCGATTACTTTTGCTTGACTGAAGATGCCTTCCTCACGCAGGATCTGGCCGGTGATGTAATGGTGAGAATAGATGATATTTCCCTGCGATATGGCTTTTGCAAGAACAGGATAGGTGGGGTCAAGATGAACAGGTGTGATTATAATAGCGTTTTTGTCTGGCAGAGGTGGCTTACTAACCACCTCTACTTCAGCAGGCAGGCCAGAGAATTTTTCTTTGGGTAGTGTGCCGTAAACATCCACTGCGGTTACTCTGTATCCGTGGCCTGCAAGTTTACTGCTTATCAACAGGCCACCGTGATTCAGGTCAAGCACTATGAAATGTCTCTGCCCTGCTGTCATGTGGTCTCAGTAATTATTTCAGATAACTTCCTTTGCCCTTTCAAAGACAAGGTCTGCAAGCATTTCGTGGTTACCGAGGGGTTTTCCATAGACAACGGGAACTTCATTGCCATCGACCTCAAATTTTCCTTCATTTGTTTGGGGATCGAGTTTGAGAATCTCAGGAATGTCTTCGGTGATATGTACGCCTGATGCCAGAAATACCGGTACTGCTGCAATCCTGGTGACGCCGGTTCCCTCGAATTCTTTCATGGCTTCTTGCACGGAGGGGCCGCAGTTTTCCATGAAACCTGTACGGATTACATATTCAGGATGTTTTTCTGCGATGGTGTTGGCGATGTTTGTCACTACTTCTTTGTTGTAAGGTAATCTGCTTCCATGTCCGATTGCTAGAATTCCTATTTTTTCACTCATGTGGAATACCTCTTTTTTTGTCAGTGTAAGACACATATAAAAAAACACCAGTCTTACTTTAGTGGGGTGTTTGTGTTACTCCCTATGAATGAGTGATTGCATAAAAATAATTCGGATCGATTTTGCAGGGTGAACTTTTAGTAAAAATAAGGGTGGAGGGGATCAAAAAGGTTGGAGTTCAGACAACGTCGTATTCTCCATCGTCTTCCTTGTAACTGTCAGTACCTACCATTGCGGCTTCTATGGAATCAATTCCATCCATCCATTCGGCAACAATGCCATAGGGCATATCTTCCATTTCTTTGCCAGGAAGTTCCTTGCCATCCAGTACAAGGGCACCTATCCTTGCAACATATCCCAGGGCAGCCTCGAAATCTTCATCCTGTTCGGCTTCGACTGCACCTTTTATGAGGTCGGATATTTCTGATTCCTGATCAAAGTCCCCGTTCAGGTAGCATTCAAAGGAGACGAATGTTGCCAGTAAGGAATTCTGCAGCGATTCGATCATCATATCAGTGTCTTCGGATATGGAATCTACCTTTTTCAGAACTATTTCTTCGATGCTGGAGAGGATATCAAGGGTTTCTTCTACAGAATTTTCTCCACGCTGGTAGGTAGCTATGACCTTCAGGCATGCCAGAATAACATCATCCTGCATGTTCACAAAAATAGCGCTATCCTTCTCGGGAGTATCCCCGGATTCTTCAAGTTTGAAATTACTTTCTCCAACTTTTTGAAGCCAGTTGTTCCATCGCTTTTCCGTATAAAATTCATGAAATATCTGTTTATCACTAGTTTCTGGCATTCTAGCCCCTCGCATTATAAATATATCGGGATTTCCTTTTCAAAACTTAAGTTTGACTTTCTTATGTCCGCTGCATTGGTCACTTTCAATATTTCCCATGACTTCTGCAACTGTACATCTATCACCATTTTTTATTCCTGCAGGGTGGAACAGGTCGTATAATTCCTGGTCATCTGTGTCACATTTTGGTTCCTTATAGCTGATAGTGGAACCCTGGACAGCGTTGCGTGAATCAATGGCAGCAACAATCGGAGCTTTTGCCACATCAACTACGTATGCTCCTTGTTCATGAACAAAACATTCGTGCAGGGTATTTGTCCTTATTTTCCGGACTACATACTTGCGTCCCTTTTCCAGATTCATGCATGTATTCCTGAGTTTGCATTTTTCGCATTCAGGAGCTTCCCCTTCAAATATGAACTCTTCCCCTTCCCGGGCAAGTTGAGTTCCGATGAGTGTAATCATGGTATCTTCTTCATCCATAAGCATCACCTGTAATGACCAATAATCATGAAATTACTCCGGTGGTCCTTGCCACCACCTCGGCTGCGTCAGGTGTTATCCCGGTCCCGAGTATTGTGTACCTTTCCGGCCTAATTTTATGAGACTCAACAAGCGCTTGTAATATATATTTATCTTCGATTCCCAATTCATGGGCGGTTGTGGGAGCACCAATTATCCTGAGGGCATCCCTTATTTCCTTCCAGTCCCCGCCATGCAGGTACATCATTAGGATCGTCCCGATACCACATTGTTCTCCATGCAGGGCCGGATTTGGAGCTATGCGGTTTAATGCATGGCTGAACATGTGTTCCGAGCCCGAAGCGGGCCGGGATGAACCGGCGATACTCATGGCAACTCCACTTGATACAAGGGCTTTGACAACGATGCGGACCGAGCTTTCAAGTTCAGGCTTAATGGAGTCAGCAGATTCTATGAGAATGTTTGCGGTCATACTGGCTAAAGCTGCCGCATACTCACTGAATGTAACATTCTGTAATCTGTGTGCCAGTTGCCAGTCAAGTACTGCCGTACAATTGGAGATAATATCCCCGCAGCCTGCTGCAAGTAACCTGAATGGTGCTTTTGCGATGACTTCGGTGTCGGCGATTACTGCCATGGGTGCACTTGCCTGAATGGAGGTTGTTTCTCCATTATGTGTTATGGAAGCCCTGGAAGAGACGATGCCATCATGGGAAGCTGCTGTGGGTATGCTCAGGAAAGGTACATTATGTCTGGTAGCAGCCAGTTTGGCTACATCTATGGATTTGCCGCTGCCAACTCCCAGCAGGAAATCTGTATCCATTTCTCTGGCAATTTCCATGACATTTTCCACTTCTTCCATGGAAGCACTGCTTGATACATGGATCTGGACAATCCTGCCGGTCTCTTCAAGTTCTTCTGCGACCTTTATACCTGCGATACCCCGGGTTTTCTGGCCCGTTACGATAAGCGCATTGCGACCGAGTTGAAGGTCGCTGCATACATCGGCCACCTTCCCTAACATGTCGCTGCCGACCAGAACGTCCCGGGGCAGTTGCATCCATTTGTTGCTCTTGAGTTCGTTCAATTGAATTACCCTGCTCTTATTTGTGAAAACACTTATATTATATCTATCTCTTCTATAATTGTGTTTTCCGCCGCACTCTTCTGTATTTTAGCCCCAACGGGATTTTTCGGATTGTGATTTATATATGAATACGTTTACTGATAAGATTTTGCAATTTGTAAATAAGTATTATATTGATCCCATTATCTATGATAGTGGTTACAACCCGGTTAATACACTAACATGGGCCCTGATACTTGGTGCATGTGTTTTTGGTGTTATAAAGTTGCTTGACCGGATGAAAGTTGAAGTGGATGAACGCTTCATTTTTTCCATAATTCCTTTTGTCCTGGCAGGTTCGTCCCTCAGGGTGCTTGAGGATGCCAATGTATTCAGTGCTCCCCTGAAATATCTCTTTATTACTCCCAACATCTACTTCGTGGTTTTTGTTGTGACACTTGCCTGTCTGGTAGTATCCAAAAAACTCTATGATCTGGATGTTGTAGGCGACTGGAAAAAGACATTTGCCGCTGCAGGAGGATTGTGGTTTTTATCCAACCTGTACGCCCTGCTCTATTTTGAGGATATTGTAAGACCCGATGCGCTTGTCATGATTCTGGTGATAGGAACATTGGTTGCTTTTTCCATCTACGGCCTGGCACGCTGGCAGGGAATCGGCCTGATCACAGACAGGCTCAATTTCACCATTCTCTGGGTTCATTTAATGGATGCATCTTCCACATTTATCGGTATTGATATGCTGGGATATTATGAAAAACATGTTGTGCCTGCCTACCTGATCGATCTGACAGGCACGGCACTTGTGATGTATCCCCTCAAACTTGCGATATTCATCCCGGTGATCTATGTGCTGGATTCCCAGTTTAACGATAGCGAGGAATCAATATCTTTAAGAACTTTCGTAAAGATGGTTATTATTGTACTGGGATTGTCTCCTGCTACGAGAAACACACTGAGGATGGCACTGGGTATCTGAAATGAAACGCAATAATATTTTTCCCGGCTCTCTGGTTGCTGAAGACCTGCAGAGATACTTTATTTCACTGAAAAGCCTTTTTGTCCTGTCCGTTGCTGTATTTTTCATCTCGGCACTGGCCGGTTACATTTATACTTCCATGAATCCTGCCTCAGCTGACATGTCCCTGCAGGAGTTACAAAGCCTGGTGGATATCATCAAGGAACTTTCTCCCCTGCAGATAATGCTCTTTATTTTCCTGAACAATGCCCTGAAAAGCCTGGCGGTTATCCTGCTGGGTGTGAGTATAGGTGTCATTCCGCTTTTGTTCCTGGCTTATAACGGTTATGTGCTGGGTGCAGTGGCTTATGTGACCGGTGCCGAGGAGGGCCTTTCATTTGTTTTACTGGCGATAATTCCCCATGGCTTGATCGAGCTGCCGATGATATTTATCTCGGTTGCTATCGGAGTACGTATAGGATTGACCACTCTTGCCAAACTGCGGGGCCAGACAGTATCGGTAAAACAGGAAATAACAGCAGGTGTGGCTGTTTTCATACGTTTTGTAGCCCCTCTCTTGCTGGTGGCATCAGTGATCGAGACATTCGTTACACCCCTTTTCATTGCCCTTGTCTGAGGGCTTACAACAAATCTTTTATTCCAGATTCCTATTATGTTCAAGAAAGATTCACGAGGATTTTCCCATGATTGACAGGAAAGAGATCATCGATATAGTTAATGATTATAATACAGACAATATTCGGATAGGTACAGTAGCTTCCCACTCGGCTCTTGATGTTTTTGACGGGGCTATCGAGGAGGGTTTTCACACTCATGCCATATGCAAGAAGGGCCGTGAAAAGACCTATACAGATTATTTCCGCGCCCAGAGGGATCAGAATGGCAACGTTGTACGTGGTGTGGTCGATGATTATGTGAACTATGATAATTTCGATGAGGTCATGCTTGAGAAAAACCAGAAAAGCCTTGTGGACAATGATGTGCTTTTCATTCCCAACCGCTCCTTTACTTCCTACTGTGGAATCGATGAGATAGAGAATGATTTTGCAGTTCCGCTTGTGGGTAGCAGGAATATGTTGCGCAGCGAGGAAAGGGGACTGGAAAAGGATTATTACTGGCTGCTGGAAAAAGCGGGAATGCCTTTCCCGGAGAAGATCGCTGATCCACAGGATATCGATGAACTCTGTATTGTCAAATTGCCCCATGCTGTGAAAAAACTGGAGAGAGGATTCTTTACGGCTTCAAGTTATGAGGAGTATCTTGAGAAATCCGAATCCTTAATCAAGCAGGGAGTCATCACCCGCGAAGCGCTTGCAGAGGCGCGTATTGAGCGCTATGTTATCGGACCGGTGTTCAATTTTGACCTGTTCTATTCACCTCTTGAAGAGGAAATGAACCCTATCGAGTTGCTGGGCATTGACTGGAGGTTTGAGACAAGCCTGGACGGCCATGTGAGGCTGCCCGCTCCCCAGCAGATGGCCCTGGCAGAGCACCAGTTGACACCCGAGTATACGGTTTGCGGGCACAATACTGCAACCCTGAGGGAATCCCTGCTGGAGAAGGTTTTCGAACTGGCAGAGATGTACGTAGATGCTTCCAGGGAATACTATGACCCCGGTGTAATCGGCCCATTCTGCCTGCAGACCTGCGTGGACAAGGACCTGAACTTCTACATCTACGATGTGGCACCGAGGGTTGGCGGCGGTACCAATGTGCACATGTCCGTGGGCCACCCTTATGCCAATACCCTTTGGAGAAAACCCATGAGCACGGGACGCAGGGTAGCTTACGAGGTCAGAAGGGCCATCGAAACAGAACAGCTGGATAAGATAGTAACCTGATCTGAAATTTAGTTGACAGGATAATGCGGCGAAGCTGCCGCAATATCATTTTATTTATACCTTTGTATTCTTTTTTCGACCCCCTGTTTAGCAAGACTCTTATAGCATAATTCCATTATAATAATTATGAGAAGGGGACTAATCCTATACTCACCATTTATATATTGGGAGTGTTATAAATGAAAATTGTACATGCTCAAACTGTACTGACGGACGAGCAACTCGAAGCACTGAAGAAGAAAAGTAATGAATCTTCTACCAAGGACGCGCTCAGTATTGCAGTGCAACATTACCTCGAGTGTGAGTATACCGACATGAATGATGAAATGTGGACTCGCAAGCTAGAGAAGGTCGTACAGAAAAAGAACCAGAAATACTGAAAAGGAGAGTTTTAATGCAGATTCCAGAAATGTTTAAAAGAGACGATGCAGTATCCCCGGTCATCGGTGTCATTCTGATGGTCGCCATTACTGTCATCCTCGCAGCGGTTATAGCAGCGTTCGTATTCGGAATGGGTTCCCCAGAAGTATCCCCACAGGCAAGTTTGATGACAGATGACATTAAATTTGATAACTCCAACGATAACGCTTCAATCTATATCGACCATCAAGGTGGAGACAAAATTGATTTGTCTGAAGCAACCTTGACTGTAACTCAGGGAGATGAAATTGCCAAATTTTCCAAAATGAATGACTCTGAAGTTTTCTTTGAGGCAGGGGACTTGTTGATAGTCAATGTTAACACCACCAATAGTGGTATTATTTTGAATGGAGATGATCAAAGCCCTGTAGTTGATACTCAGTTTGAGATCGATTCTGAAGGAGACGATGTCAAGGTTTCGGTATCACATACACCGTCCGGTCAGCTTATTGCTGATATGAACTACGATGTATAAACCTTAACCTAAAACACTACACCCGCCGCAGCACTTGCGGCACCACTTTTTCTCTTTTTCCCAACAAACCCTGTTTTGCGTATGCCATGAATCCAATGGGACTCATGTTGTCATGTAACTTCGATTTATTAAGTCATTAATCGCCTCGGTTTGTGCCACAGCAAGGGCGTGGAATATAACTTCGAATTCAGATAAGTCGAACTTTAAATTGTTTCGTTTTGCGTAAATTCAATAGACTGGTGTGATCGCAGGAACCAACCAGACTAAAGAAAGTATAGTAAAAGTCAGCAGGCTCTTAAACGGAATTTTAGTATAACTCATTGCCAAAATTGGGATTGAAACCAAAAAGGAAACCATCAGTCCGATGGCAACCTGGGTAACAATTTGGAACTGGGCTAATTGAGTGTATACAAGAGTAAATAAGGAAATTGAAATTCCTATTAAGACAATATCCAGAATTAAGGAAACCCTGTTGTTCAACTCAATCTTTTCATTAAGTTTAATCAATCCGGCCCCGGCAATTATCGTGATGAAAGCCATTATGATATATTGCTCAAATCTATAGGGAACAGGTCCCAAAAACCTCAGATATTCGGATATGGTGGTTGAGAGGATTAGGTAAAATAGAAGGAAATAAATTGCAGGAAGGCAATTTTGGATTGTTTTACTGTAATCTCCGGATCTGATATAATCACTGGCCAGGAAGATAAATGAAACTAAAAATAAAAGGCCTGCAGCTAACTTTGAAAGCACGGAATCTATTGTAATAACATTAATTTGAGAATTAATTGGTTCTTTTTGTAAACTTGCAAGTGTAAAGTTTATGCATTCTTGCATAATATTTTCATCAAAGGTTTCGAGTAGGTGGCTGGAATTTTCGGAAATAACTAGTTTTTTAGCTGTATTGTCTTCAAAATTTCCATAAAGAACATTTTCTTCCAGATCTTTCCCGGTAAGCTGGAGTCCTACTTCTTTAAGTTTACCCGGGGGTACTATTGTGTCTTTAGCACCTGTTGCAAGAAGAAGATTTGTTGGAAAGATCTCAGGATTTTCTGGAGGATACCTGCCAGCAATAGCAAAAACCCCGTTTACATCCCTTTTTTCATAAGCCAGGTGATATGCAGTGTTCGCACCTCCGGAATGCCCGCCTATGACAATTTTTTCTGAATCGATTTGAGGTTGTTCTTTCAGGTACTCCAGAATAGTGCTAAACTGATCAACTTGCTCTTTTAGAAGGATATCTTTATCGTTGATTATTTCCCACTCGGGAACTCCTCCCTCAGATTTTCTATATGTGGGGCCTACTATAAGTATGGCAATATCCTCTTTTACAAAGCTTTTACCCCAATTCGTGTACATGGCCGGATCTGTACCGGAACCTGCACCAAAAAGGACACCTGGAAATTGGCCTGCATCATCTGGAACATATAAAGTTGCCACTACTTTACGCTCTTCTCCTGTAGAAAGAAGTAAGTGTTCAACTTCAAAGTCAGCTTCTGTATCCATTTCATTGGCAGTGAATCCCAGCCAACCTATTAATCCAATTAGTGCAAAGGTTATGAGTAAAATTTGTTTTTTATTAGCCATTTAATCATCCGGAGCAATTTACAAAGGGTGCAAATGGAAAAAAGATATATTTATGCTTTGTGTGATAGATTTTATATTTTTATAGAATATTGTTTAATTAAGTTATAATAATCAATTTATAATTGGCAGTCTTGTGACGGCAACTTTCATACTGGCTGCAGGGTTGAAGGAGAAGCTTGGAGTGGTCTGAAGCTAAAACACAAAGTACATTACAAATTATTGAGTTTAAACCATTGAAACATGGCAGGGATACAAGAAATTGATAAAGATCTAAAAGGTGACCTGGTACGCAAATCCATACATATACTATCCGGTCTGCTTTACATACCGCTTATTTATATTTCGGGACCTTTTGCATTTGAAGTTCTGGTTTTACTTGCATTAATTTATGCTCTTGTGATCATGTCCCTTTTAGTCCTTCATAGAATGCATTACCGGCCGGTTCTTGAAATGATTAAATGTTGGGGTCGGCAAAATGAAAATTATATCCCTCTAAAACCAACACTTTTGTTGCACACCGGAATTGGTATATCGGTATTGCTTTTTCCCGCCCACATTGTTTATGCATCTATAGCTATAACTGCCATGGGAGACGGGATCGCAACAATTTCGGGCAAAAAGATCGGTAAACATAAATTACCCTATTCCAAAATGAAATCTGTCGAAGGAACAATTGCAGGATTCGCAGCCGCCTTTTTAGGAGCAGCCCTTTTTGTCCCTTATCTGCAGGCACTTGTAGCAAGTGCAGCAAGTATGCTGCTGGAAAGTGTAATAGGGAGGGATATAAAAACGGATTCCTCGATAAAAACGGCATTCAACCTGTTAAAAAATGACAACTTGTTATTGCCTGTATTTTCAGGTTTTTTGATGGTTCTAACAGGTTGAATGATATTTATTTCCAATTGGCATCAATGGCAAAAAAGAATTGATGAAGGATCTCATCTGCCCTTTTAAAACAAACCTCGATAAAATTCATCAATTTCCCCAATGATTTCAGAATACATACTCATGTATTCATCAGTTGGTTTCATTTCGTATTTCGAATTCACATCATAGCATGATTCGAAATCTTTTCCTTCAGGGGCATCTGAAAGTCGATCTGCATATTTAGAATAGAGCATTTCAATAATTTCATTTGCCTCTGCCAGATCCAGATTCAGGGCCATCTTGCTCACCTCGCCCATAAATCTTGATTCCAGGCCAGTCGAATGATCAACTTTCTCTCCTTTGCCTCCAAGAGGTCCGATCAGCATTTCTCTGCCACAAACCGTATCACTTATGGCCTGAGCCGCGGTTTCATAAAACATCATATCGGTACAGCACCCTGCAATGTTGTGGAAGTATTTTGCTGTAGAATGTTGCATATTACGCGAAACCGCAAGGGAAGAAATATTTGAAGCCCACAATATTTCTTTTGTAGATGAAGAGTTTGTAGCCGAATCAATTGCTCCGCAGGCATGTATGCTTGCACTTGTAACCAGCCGGGATTGTATGGTTTCAGCAACATCAATAATAGCCAGTGCTTCTGGTGAATCTATAGCATCTTTTCCCAGAATGGGACATTGGCCGCTTATGAAATTATTCCCGTGCTCCTGATGGAATATGGATTTATGAAAAGTTTCAAAATCGGTTTGCAGATTATCGGATTGATAGACTTCATGAATATCATTCTTTGAATATAGCTCATTTGAAGATACGACCATATGTGCCTGTGAGGTATTTGGTGTTGCCGGACCTACAAGGGTCAACCCCTCCCTGCCGGCGATTTTTGTAGCCAGTCTTTCAAGTCTTGCTTCTTCTAAAGCTACAAACATTTCCTCTGGAGTATTGGTTCTTATAGGACCGTCATTGATTGTTTGCATGCATCCGGGATAGATCCCCTGGACTATAGGCTCAATCGCAGAACTGATATGGATATTCAGGAAATTTTTTTCAGAAACCTTCCCACCCATTGGTCCTCCTATAATTACAGGGGGCTTGCAATCCATTTCTGTCCTGCTGACAACATTTATTTTTTCCTTGAATCTCCCGATATCCACAGCGTTGGGTGTTCCAAGAGACTTCAATATTTCATCGTTATTTACCTGGATAGTTCTGCCTGTATCAGTACAGTATATTCCTACATTTGTCAGAAGTTCGATAGCGGCTGAAAAAACAGCATCTGCCATATCAAGTTCGTATGGTATGAATTCTTCGCCATCATTTATTATATCATAATCAGCAGCCAGTTCATTGGATAATTTTAAAACATCTTCATTATGTGTATCTTCACTTTTTTCTTCACCTGAAAAAGAGTTTCTTAGATATTTATATATGTCTGACATGTAGTATACCTCCTATATTTCTATTACTTATTCCCTTATATCAATAACTGATAATCTACAAACAACATTCAAAATATTACTAAACAAAATTAATTGTTTACAAAGTTATAGAATACAAGGTTTAGGTAATAAATATTTTAAAATAATTATTTTAAATATATTGCCTTAAATAAAAGTAAGAATAATTTGAACTTTTTTCATGTAAAGTCTCTACTTCTAAAAGTTAGATATATAATGGAAGGATACTTTATAGTTTAATTAAGGCGTAAAATCAAAGTGTTTTTGGTCACATTTGATATAAAATAATGTAAATCAAACACTTTTGTTATTGTTAGTTTAAACAGAACCTTTACGACTAAATATATGAAAATTTAAATTTGTTCATGGTTCTTATCATTATCAAAGGAGGCATGTAATGAGAAAAATGCAAAAAGGGCTTACAGACTTTTCAGACACTTTAAAGACACCGACACTATTGGTATCGTTATTTTTAGCTTTTGCATTTGTTTTAGCCGGGACGGTCTTTCCGGAGCGTTTCGGAGTTTATATGGATTTCACCTTTAATTGGATGGTCGCAAATCTTGGCTGGTCTTTCTTATTTGGTGGCAGTATTTTTTTATTGCTTATTGTATATTTGATGCTAAGTCCGCTTGGGGATATAAAACTGGGTGGGGACTATGAAAAACCTGCTTATTCCAATCTATCATGGTTTGCCATGCTTTTCAGTTGCGGAATGGGGATTGGCCTGCTTTTCTGGGGTGTTTCAGAACCGATATGGCATTATATGTGGCCACTCTATGAACAACCCAATACATCTGAATCCCTGCATGCCGCCATGAGGTATTCTTTCTTCCACTGGGGCTTCCATCCGTGGGCAATCTATTCTGTGGTTGCGGGCTCCTTAGCATATTTTTCCTACAGGAAAGGATTGCCAATGTTATTGAGTTCTACACTGGAACCTATACTGGGAAGAGAAGGTATTGATGGAAAATGGGGTATTGCTGTTAATACCATTGGTGTCCTTGCAACCCTGTTTGGTATTGCGACAACTCTTGGTTTAGGGGTTATGCAGATAGGCGCCGGGCTTGAGGAATTATTTGGTTATTCCAGCGGACCTACATTATGGGTAATGATAATTACTGTTGTTACGATTCTTGCGATAATGTCCACAGCATCCGGTATTGACCGGGGCATTAAATGGCTGAGCCAGATCAATCTGGGTGTGGCAGCTCTTTTAATGATTCTGATATTCATTCTTGGACCAACGCTATTTACCCTTGAGCTGTTTACTCATTCAGTAGGAGGATATTTGCAAAACTTGCTCCAGATGTCCTTTGGAACAGATCCTGCCGGAGTAGGAGCTGAAGGCTGGGGGGATTCCTGGACTATCTTCTACTGGGCATGGTGGATTGCCTGGGCACCATTTGTTGGATCCTTCATTGCCAGGGTTTCAAGGGGCCGGACAATCAGAAGTTTTGTTGTAGGGGTAATGCTTGCTCCTACAGTTGTCAGTATGGTATGGTTCAGTATATTTGGAGGATCTGCTCTGTTCATCGAGCATTTCGGAGCCGGTGGAATTGCTGGAGCTGTTGAAGTTGATTCTGCACTGGGCTTTTTCAGCATGCTTAGTTTTTTCCCTTTCTCTGATATCCTTATTGCAGTTGCAATGTTCTCAGTAGCCATCTTTTTCATAACTTCATCTGACTCGGGTACTTATGTCATAGGAATGCTGACCTCTAAAGGCAACCCCAATCCTCCGCTTCCACTGAGGATTATATGGGGTAGTCTTGAAGGAGCTGTTGCAGCAGTTCTTCTACTCGCTGGCGGACTGGGTGCCCTCCAGACAGCTTCAGTAGTCGGAGGATTCCCCTTCATGATAGTTATGCTTTTGATGCTCTATTGCTTATTGAAAGCATTATTTATGGAACTGCAGGAAGAGTCGCTGCCGTTGGAGAGGGCTAAATTAAGGGCAACAATTAATGAAATTAGAACACGGGACAATCAAAAGGACAAAGAGTGAGAACTGATATCCGATCGTTTAAGGGATGATTTGATGGAAGTTACATCATCCCTTTAATTTCTTGTTTTTCATTTCATCATAAATCTTTATCTATGCACCCGTTGCAGCACATGCAGCAACCACTTTTCTCTTTTTCCCCGAAACCTCAGTTTTGTGTATGCCCTGAATTCAATGCCACTCATTTTTTATTGACAATATTGCTCGACCGAGGAAATATATTTATGTAATCTAATTATTTGTTATTAATTGTACATGTCTTTTAAAAACAATCTTTGCAATGATGCGGATGGCCTTGCTCCGGTAGTTGGTACAATCCTGATGGTCGGGATTGTAGTCGTACTGGCTGCGGTTATTGGCACACAGGCTCTTTCTGTTGATACGCCTGATGACCACTACGAGCGGTTCAAGGAGATTACCGAGCAGGACATAAATTCCGAAACCCTTCCTGATGGCCTTGTGGCCCGCTGGAGTTTTGAAGGCAACTATGAGGATGTTACTGGTAATGGGAATGATGGTTCTGCTGTTGATGATGTCAGTTTTACTGATGGGATCTCCGGTCAGGCAATCCAGCTGGATGGGGATAGTTATGTGGAAGTGCCTTCTTCGGAATCACTGAATATCACGGATGAGATCACGCTTGTGGCCTATGTTAAGTGGACGATTGATCCGGCAGACGGGGATAAATGGGCAAACATTGTTTGCAAAGATGTCATAGGTGAGTGGAATGCTGCATATAGGCTTCAGCATGGAAATTCTCTTCTTTCTCCAAATACTGATTTTGAATTTGCAATTGATCGAGGGGGCAATAAATATGTTCAATCTGATGATGGTCCTGCTATAAACGATTGGTACAAGATTGCAGGCACATATAATGGTTCTGAAATGATTCTTTATATTAATGGAAATATGGTGGGTTCTGATGAGTTATCAGGCCCTATCACGGCAAGTAATGGAGGGAAACTATACATTGGTACAGATACTCCCTCTAAAGCCCGTAAATTCATCGGCTGCATCGATGAGGTGCAGATATACAACCGTGCCCTTTCACAGGCCGAGATTCGGTCCATAGGAAACTGATAGCCTGTAACTAATTTAAAAAAAAACCGCCTTGTGGGCGGCAACCTGTTGTCTTCACCCAAGACTGCAATCCGCAATCTCGTTCGCCATTTTTTCCTGCATCAATTTTCGCACTTCTGACAGGTCGGATGTCTGGCCCAGTACACACATAAGTTTTACAAGGGCAACTTCTGATAACATGTCTTCGGCTTCGATTGCTCCGGCTTTGAGCATATCCGTGCCGGTGTCATAGACACGGTCACAGACACGTCCGTGCAGGCACTGGGATGCGATCACTATCGGTATGTTTGCTTGTGTTGCACGCTTGATCTCAGGGACCCAGTCGGTGGACACATGACCCAGCCCGGTTCCTTCTATTACAATGCCCTTGTATCCTGCATCGATATAATTGCCCAGGATTTCGGGTCTTGCACCGGGTGTGAACTTGACAATAGCACATTCGGGCTCGATCTTATCCCTGAGAGCCAGTTCTGTCTCTCCGCGTGCGGTGTATTCTGATTCTGTGGTGATCTGTCCTGTGGCATAATCCACAAAACCAATCGGGCGGGAATTGATGGACTGGAAAGCATCCCTGCGTGAGGTGTGCATTTTCCGGACTCTGGTAGCATAATGTATGCCGCAGCGATCATCGGAACTGCTCTCATGCATGACCGTGCAAACTTCTGCAATATCACTGACAGCAACCTTTGTTGCACAGATTGCATTCATCACATTGTCACTGCTTGGCCTGTCTGCACTGCGCTGGGAACCTACAAAAACAACAGGCACCGGTGTGTCAAGCATGAATGCCAGAGCTGCTGCGGAATACATCATCGTATCGGTACCATGAGCAATCACTATGCCGTCTGCTCCGTTGTCAATTTCTTCATATACGGCCCGGGCAAGCTCTGTCCAGATCTGTGGTGTCATGTTCTCGGACAGGATATTCGCAACAACCCGTCCTCTTATATTGGCAATATCATCAAGTTCAGGGATTGTACGGACAATATCATCTGCAGAGCACTGTGAGCTCACAGCACCGCTACGGTAATCGATCTTACTGGCAATGGTACCTCCTGTGGAGATAAAAACTACATTTTTAAGTCCTTTATTTTTGGTTACCTTGCCCTGCTTTTCTGGCTTTTGTATTTCTTTTTTAGGCTCCAGGAAAGTGATCTCTGTACCATCCGGCTCTATTCCTACATTGTATCCACTGACCATCTTCAGCACAATATGGCCGGTGACACTGGGCATTACAACCCCCTCATAGGCAGTTCCGCCCTTCTCGACCCTTATCCTGTCTCCTTCTTTGTAATCCATAATTATCCCTGCAATGAATTTATCATCTTATTTTTGCTGTATGTAATCTTCAACAACCTGCATCAGCTTTTCAATGGAATCTGTGGTATGGTCCCTGATCCTTTCAACCTCTTCGGTCCACATTCCTGTTTTCGTACCAAAATTGTCGATTGATGTTTTCATGGCTTCTGGGGCAGGTCCTCCAGTGATTTTTCTTTTCTGTATGTTGAGCATTGGGTCCAGAGCCTGTTTTACCATATCCTCATTCAATCCCTTTTCTGTCAGGCTTTCCCCGAGGACCGTGCGTCCCACGGCTTCTACGTCTTCCAGGGTCGGTTCGACATCTCCTTTTGCCAGGATCCCCACAATCTGGTGTGCGGTCCTGAAAGGTATCCCGCATTCCCTGACCAGCGTGTCAGCAAGTTCGGTGGCGGTAGTAAATCCGGTTGAAGCCTGTAATTCCATAGTATTATTGTTAACTTTCATGCTATCCAGCATACCTGCCATGATCCTCACCGATGCACGTGTGGTTTCCACGGACCTCCAGATATGAGGACTGGCGTCCTGCATATCCCTGTTATAACTCATTGGCAGGGATTTGCAGACCGTGAGTAATGACATCAGGCTTCCCACAGCGATCCCGCTTTTGCCTCTCACAAGCTCTGCAGTATCAGGATTCTTTTTCTGTGGCATTATTGATGAGGTGGATGCATATTGGTCGGACAATTCAATAAAACCAAACTCCGTAGAAGACCACAGGACCAGTTCCTCTGATATCCTGCTCATCTCGATCATAATGTTTGCAAGTACAGAAGCCGTTTCCAGCAGGAAATCCCGGCCACTGACTGCATCCATGGAATTTTGCATTACTTCTTCAAACCCGAGCAACTCTGCAGTCCTGTTCCTGTCGATCGGAAAACCCGTGGAAGCAAAAGCCGCAGCTCCGAGGGGACAGCGGTTGATCCTGTCAAGACATCCAAGTATTCTTTCCACGTCTCTTCCCAGGCTCTCCGCGTGGCCCATGATATGGTGGGCCAGTGTGGTAGGTTGGGCATGCTGCAGGTGTGTATATCCCGGCATGATGGTATCATGGTTCTCAGATGCAATCTTTGCCATAGTGTTAACAAGCTGCAACATCTCTTCTGCCAGTTCCAGTACTTCTTTGCGCAGTCTCAAACGGATACAGGTGGCCACTTCATCATTGCGGGAGCGGCCGGAATGCATCCTTCCACCTACGTCTTCTCCTGCCATATCAATAAGTCTGGCTTCCAGGGATATGTGTATATCTTCGTAACTATGATCAAGGGAATCGATACCCTCTTCGCGGATGCGTTTCAATCCATCCAGGATTTTGGCACAATCATCTGCGGGGATGATTCCCTGCTCTTTCAGCATGACCGTGTGGGCAAAATCCACCAGGACATCAGAATCAAATATCCATTTATCGTCTTCCATGGATGAAGTATAACGCATTATTTCCTCGTCCGGGAGAGAATCAAGGCGTCCTCTTCTTAAAATATCACTCATGATTATTCCTCAAATGAACAATTTTAAAGGGTCTGCCCACATGAAAAGTGGTTTAATGGGACTTTCTGGCTGCCCTTCTATTTAAGGTCTTATCAAATAAAAGTAGCTGTTCTGATAAATTTAATTCTTTAATTTTCGGCTACAGGAAGTTTAATATGCACTTCTGTTCCCTTTCCTTCACCTTCACTTTCCACCCAGATTTCTCCATCGTGTGCCTCTACTATGGTTTTGGAGATATAGAGACCAAGCCCTGTACCGCCATATTTACGTTTCTGGGAAGAATCTATCTGGTAAAATCTCTGGAATAAATTGTCTATCATATCTTTCGGTATGCCGATTCCCGTATCTTTGATATTTATATGTATGTATTCATCTTCTTTGTTTGCAAAGATAGTAATTGAACCGCCCTTTGGAGTGAATTTGATAGAATTATCTATTATATTGGTAAACATATCAGTAAGTTTGTCCCGATCTCCTTTTATTGAAGGAAGGTCCGGTTCGATTTTCTTAATCATTTCCAGGTTTTTCTCTTCTGTCTGGATTTGCAGGTCCTCTATAATCTGATCTGTCAGTTCGGATATATTCAAGGTTTCAAAATCATACTTAACAGTGCCTGCCTGTGTGCGACTGAGGTATAGCAGTGAATCCACGAGTCTCTGCAGCCTTTTTGTATTACGCATCACGGTTTCTTCTGCATGTTTCTGTTCTTCTCCCAGTTCACCGAGGCTGCCGTCATTTAGAAGTTCTGTATAACCCATGATCGATGTGAGGGGTGTTTTCAATTCATGGCTCACATTGGAAAGGAATTCATCTTTCATTTTATCCAGTGACTTCAATTCCTCATTTGCCTTTGCCAGGTCTTCTGCATATTTCCTGAGTTCTTCTTCGGCCCTTTTACGTTCGGTAATATCACGGGCCACAACCAGGATTGTAGGTTTATCATTATATTCTATGACACGGGCACTGATTTCCACAGGAATTGTAGTATCATCCTTGCGTCTGTATGTAGCCTCAAAGATGGCATGCCCCTTTTCTTTGACCTCTTTGATCCTTTGGGGTATCTCTTCCATAGAAAGACTGGTGTTTATTTCTTTTGTTTTCATGCGGAGTAATTCATCCCTGCTGTAACCCACGGTTTCACAGGCCGCCTTATTAACTTCCATGATGTTGCCTTTAAGGTCGTGCATAAAGATCGCATCATTGGTGCTGGCAAAAATTGTGCGGAACTTCTCTTCTGATTTTTCAAGTTCCTTTTCAGCTTTGCGGCGCTGTACGATTCTCCACATTCCCTGCATAAGGAGGGTAAGCTGTCTTACATCAGAACTGTCATAATTTTCATTCTTATTCCCCACACCTGCAAGGGCTACAATCTTACCTCGCTCAAAAATAGGTACATCCATATGGCGAATCAGTTCCACATGGTCCTTTGGGTATCCACTTTTCCTGGCATGTGGTTTTTTGTAATCGTTATTTATAAATGGTCGTCTTTGTCGTATACTTTCTCCCCAGAGTCCCACATCTTCGATCTTGTATTCTATCTTTTTGTCCTTAATTTTACAACGATTCATTGGGGTGTCGGACCAGGATTTCAGTTGTATGCTACCTATATCTTCATCTACAAATGCAAGATAGCCAATCTTGCTTTCTGTAAGTCTAACTCCCTCAGCTCTTGCAAAATCGATGATTTCTTCCAGGGAGGCCTCTGTCATCTGGTTAAGCTTTACAAGGGTTTCCAGGCGAGATTCATCCAGGTGGAGGGCTTCTTCGGCCTTCATGCGGTCACTGATATCTTCAACAATCCCGACTCCTCCCAACAGCTCGCCATCTTCTGATATATAGGGGCTGTAATCGGCTTTTATGGGGGTTACTTTTTCACTTGTGGTGGAATGATAATTTCCCTCATAATGACCGGAGCGTCTCTGGAATACAGATTTTACGGCTTCATACATCTTTTTGTCTTTTAAGTCCTTGAGTATGTTGAAACCGATTATTTGTTCTCTGGTCACCTCGAGTATTTGCATTATATTCTCGTTGCAGTGAGTTATTACCCCATTTTCATCAAAATGGAATATTCCTAGGGGTGAATTCTCAAAGATCAATCTGTATTTTTTTTCAGATTCCCGCATAGCCTCTTCGGCCATTTTACGGTCTGTAATATCAATTATGATCCCCTGGTAGTAAGAAGGTTCTCCAACTTCATCTCTTCCTATAAAGGACCGCTCGATCACCCAGCGTATATCTCCGGATTTGGTGAGTATGCGGTATTCCTTGGAAAAAAAGATCTTGCCTTCAATTTCATGTTCGTTGACCTCGCTGCGTACCATATCAAGGTCCTCGGGACATATTATGTCTCCATAGACAAGTTTGCCGGAAGTGAAATCTTCGGGCGTATAACCAAACTGGGAAATGTTTCCGGATACGAATTCCACGGGCCAGTCTTTTTCTGCAGTCCACAGGAAAGCCACTACAGGACTGTTTTTATAGATTTCTTCGAGTTTCCTGTCCGAACGGAGTCTTTTACGTAAGGTTTTCTGGCTTATCTTCTGCTCGCTAACGCTTTCTACAGTACAGATCATCCCGTCATAATTTCCTTCCTTGTTGAGTAAAGGAATCAATCTGCCTGTCTGGAAACTTAAATTGCCACCCTTTGTAATGATTGGCATAGTTTTGTAGGGAATGGGTTTAAGAGAATCTCTCGCTCTCAGGAACATTTCCCTGAAATGGGCTTCATCACCAACGCTGTGGCGGGAAGCAGACATATATTGTTCCAGTTTATTCCCCACTACTTCTTCGCTTTTGATACCGGTGATTTCTTCCATTCCTTTGTCAAAATAGATGAAAACCTCGTCTTTGTCAACGGCCCACATGCCTTTGCAAATAGTGTCAAGTATCCTTTCCAGAAGATTTTCCATTGTAGTACCCTTTGTCATCTCGCCCATAAAAAATTACAATAAATGGTATCTGGCTGATTCAATTAATATTTTATCATTAGTTTCATGCTGTCTTTTTATTTTTTCCCTTGAATGGGAAATGCAGCATATAACCTGCTGCCATTGTTAGTATTATAGTGGCTCCGGAAGGTACGTCTAAGTAGTAGGATAAAAACAGGCCTGTAAAAGTAAATACCGTGCCGAATATTACGGCAAGTATCATCATCCTGTCAAGTCTGTCTGTAAACTCACGGCTCAATGATGCCGGTATTGTTAACAGGGCGATCACAAGGATCAATCCTACAACTCTGATCATGACTATTATAGTAAGGGCTATCAGGCAAAGCATGTACAGACTAAGTTTTTCAACCGGTAGTCCTGAGACCTGTGCAAATTCTTCATCAAAACTTATGGCCATGAATTCTTTGTAGAGCAGATAGACACTTACAATGATCAGGGTATCAATTAATATCATCAAATAGAGGTCATTTATAGGAACTGTCAGTATATTGCCAAAAAGGTAGGTCATAAGATCCGGTGCATATCCCGGTGTAAGGCCTATGAATAGGACTCCCAGTGCCATACCTACAGACCATAGTATTCCGATTGCGGTATCTTCGGCGATATTGGTACGTCTGTTGACAAGGCCTATTACAAGTGCAGAAAGCAGACTGAAGGGCAGGACACTGAAAAGGGGATTCATTCCCAGGTAATAACCCAGGCCAATTCCTCCAAAAGAGGCATGTGCGATTCCTCCGCTTATGAAAACGATTTTCCTGACAACCACATATACCCCGATAATCCCGCACGCTATGCTGGCCAGCAGGCCTGCAACGATAGCATTTTGCATGAATGTGAATTGTAAGATATCCAGCATATTCGATCTCCTCAATGGGCTTTCAATACCCTGTGGGGTACACCATGTGCTATCATTTCCACGGGGCACTTATAGGCTTCTTCCAGGTCTTCTGGTTTCAATTCTTTAGTACCATGGTAGTAGAGTTTCTGGTTTAGACAGGCCACTTTATCAACATATACTGAGACCGCACTTATATCATGGGTGACCATAATGATTGTTACACGGGATTTGAGTTCTTCAAGTATTTCATAGAACTCTTTTTGCATAGTTGTATCTATTCCGGCCACAGGTTCATCAAGAAGTAACAGTTTTGGTTCTGTGGCAAGTGCCCGGGCTATGAAAACCCTTTGCCTCTGCCCGCCGGAAAGTTCGGCAATATGGCGATCCCTGTATTCATACATTTTGACCTTTTCCAGGGATTCCTTCACCACTTTCCTGTCATTGGGATTGTATTTCCTGAAAAGGGATTTCTTTCCAATGCGTCCCATCATAACAACATCCCATACATTGATCGGAAAATCCAACCTTGATGCACTGTGCTGGGGAACATAACCTACAATATTCCTCCCTTCCTTCGGTTTTTTACCGAATATACGTACATCGCCACTGTCTGGTTCTATCAGGCCGAGAATTACTTTTAATAAAGTACTTTTTCCCCCGCCGTTAGGTCCAATGATCCCCAGAAAAGTACCTTCCTGCACGTCAAGGTTTATCTCTTTGAGGGCAGGCACATCGTGGTAGTACGACCACACATTTTTTATTTCCACTGCATGCGGATGGTTATTTAAGTCCTTCACGGAAAGCCTCTGTTACTTTATACATATTGTCTGTATAATTGCGTGCAAGGGGGTCCACTTTCACAACTTTGCCGTCCATTTCTTCTGCAACGGCTTCTGCACTCTGTGTACTGAATTGGGACTGCACAAAGATAACAGTTATGTTTTCCTGCTTTGCAAAAGTTATGATCTCACTGAGCTGTCTTGCACTTGCTTCCTTACCTTCGGTTTCGATGGGTACCATATTAAGGTCGTACCTTTCTGCAAAGTATCCCCATGCAGGATGATAGACCATGAAACTATTCCCTGACTTATTTTCAAGTGTTTCCTGGATCTCCATGTCAAGCGATTTAAGTTCCTTGGTGTAGGAATCCCGGTTTTGTGTATATGTTTCTTCGTTGGATGGGTCAATTTCAACCAGGGCTTTGTATATGTTATCGACCATTATAATTGCATTATTGGGATCATTCCATACATGAGGGTCCATTCCTTCTCCCATTGGCCTCAGATCAATTTCCTTGGAAGAATTAACAAGTAACATATCTTCATTTATGTCCTTTATTTTTTCCAGCCATACCTTTTCAAAAGGTAATCCGGAACCAACTTTTACGTATATTTCCGCTTTGCTGAGTTCTTTTAGCTGACTTGAAGTTGGTTCATAAGTTGCAGGACTTGCACCCGGGGGGATCATCACAATTGTTTCAACATGCTCTCCCCCAATCTTTTCCACAAATTCAGCCTGAGGAAGTATGCTTACAACAACGGTTGTTTTTTCCTGCTGGTCTGAACTGTTTTCCTCCATACAACCTGAAGTAGCAACTATGGCCAGTATTAATATAAGCAAAAACATATTTTTGGCATGGGTCCAAAAACGAACGTTTCTATAAATCGGTTCCATAATATATCTTCCTTATGGCATGGTTTATATATAAGCATTTTTGATTTTGTATCCACTATAATGTGTTTCAAACTTTAAATTCTTTGGCATTTTGGTACTACTCAAAAAATCTATTTCTAAATTGTTATGGCCGCACCGCCACATTTATTGTTCCACTGTTGGGAATATGGCTACAATACAATTCTAACACAAAAAAAATATTTATACATTTATCATTATACACTTCACCATGACTAATAATATCTGGCGTATTGCCCTGGTGAGCATTCTGCTATTTCTCGCTTTTTCAGGTTGCACCACAACAACGGATGAAACCTCCGTCTCCAATGATGATGTTCTTTTCCAGATATCTACAATTGATTCTTTAATTGCCGGTTCCTATGATGGGGTTATGCCGGTTTGCGAGCTTAAAGAACAGGGTGACCTGGGTCTGGGTACCTTTGACCGGCTGGATGGTGAAATGATCGTTATGGGCGGTGAAGTTTATCAGGCAAAGGCAGATGGACATATTTATCAGGTAAACGATACGACTACCACTCCCTTTGCTGCAGTGACCTTTTTTGAAGCAGATGATACGATTACAATTGGGTCAGGTACAGATTATTCATTTTTACAATCCACCATTAAAGAAATGGTTCCCGGCCCCAATCTCATGTATGCATTGAAAATAGAGGGAACATTTGCAAACATAAGTATACGAAGTGTCCCTGCCCAGAGTAAGCCCTATCGACCTCTACTTGATGTGGTAGCAGAAGAGGAAGCTGTGTATCATCATGAAAGCATAAATGGTACTATGGTGGGGTTCTTGCTTCCTTATTATATTGAGAATATCAATGTGCCAGGTTATCATTTCCACTTCATAGATGCAAACCGAACAATCGGAGGCCATGTGCTTGCATGTAATCTGACCTCTGGCACTGTTGAACTGGATTATACATATGATTTCACCCTGTCAATTCCCGAATCATCATCGTTCTCTGATGCATTGCCCGGGGATAAAGATGCCCTTAAAGCCATTGAGCAATAAGTAACCTTTTTCTTTTTTACGAGTGACAGGGTGCAGGGGCAGAGAAAGCCCATGAGTTCACTCATGGGATGAATCGTACCCCGCTTCCTGTTATGCACTGGATCTAAATATGGGACAAGCATTATATATTTGTCGAGCAAATACTGTAATGTGGCAACAAAGAGATGGACCTGTAGTAGGACAACTGTGTACAATATAGGGTACCACTTGATCTGGTGTCCCAAATATCGCAGAAGTGTTTTGGGAGAAAATATTCAAAACAGATTAAGTGAACTGTTGTTAGAAAAAGCCGATGAAATCGAGATAACAATAGAAAAAATGGAGATTCTTCCAGATCATGTGCATTTGTTTTTGAAATCCACGCCTACAGCAAGTCCACACTGGATAGTTCAGCAATTAAAAGGGTATAGTTCAAAGATTCTCAGACAAGAGTTTCCCGAACTCAAATCGAGGTTGCCGACACTCTGGACAAGAAACTATTATTGTGAATCGGTTGGACATATCTCACAAAAATCCGTCAAAAAATACATCGAACAGCAGAAGAATGTATGATATTGACTTACAAAATCAAGCATAATCGGGATTTTTCCGATGAACTCCTGAAAGCAAGGAGAATAGCCGAATATGTAGTAGCTCACAAACCGTCTTCTTCAAAGTTAACTTCCAGAGATGTAAAGCATCTTGGACTGAAATCTGTCATCTCCAATCAGATTATAAGGAAATATGGACGGAATAAGAAGATAAAGAAAGTCAATCGTGTCAATCTGATTATTCCAAATCAGGGTATACAAATCAAGGAAGATAATATAATCTATATTTCTTCGTTGAAGTTGAATCTCAAATACCAGTTTACTGCAAATTTTAAGAAAATCAATCAGATAGAAATCAATAATGAGTATGCTTTTGTTTCTGTAACAATTCCTGAAAATACTGAATATGAACCTGAACACTGGATAGGTGTGGACAGGAATACTACAGGACATGTCGTTGTTGCTGGTGAACCTGATAGTGGGAAAGTAATGAAACTTGGAAAACATGCACAGCACACCCATAACAAATACAAACATATCAGAAAGCGATTGCAGAAACAGGGTAAATACAGGAAGGTCAAACAACTTAAAAATCGGGAAAGCAGAATAGTTCGTGATTTAAATCACAAGATGAGCAGGAAGATTGTTGATACTGCAAAATCAGATAATAGCGGAATTAAACTTGAGGACCTTAAAGGCATAAGGAAAAACCGTAAACATGCAAAATCATTCAAGTACTCCCTGAACAGTTGGTCATTCTATCAATTGCAAACAATGATAGAATACAAGGCCAAGCTGCTTGGGGTACCGATTTCCTATATAGATCCGGCATATACTTCTCAGAAATGCAGCAGGTGTGGACATATTGGAGACAGGAATGGCAAACAGTTTGAGTGTCCTGCATGTGGACACGTTGACCATGCGGATGTTAATGCAGCTTTCAATATTGCGTTATCTCCATGTATGAGTCAATCCAGTGCAGAAAGGGATGTACTGGAAGGGAGTACTGATACCCCTGAAGTGGCAATGGCTTGAAAGCAGTCAACCACAGAACCCCACGGACTTTAGGCGTGGGAGTATGTCAGCACCCATGATTCTTAAATAGCTTCATTACAATATGACTACTGATACTGATATATAGAAATTTTTGATTGTAATTCAGGTGAAGCAATGTACTCAGACAGAATAAATGCACTACCACCATATTTGTTTGCAACGATAGATGAAGCCAAAGCCAAGGTCAAAGAAAAAGGCGTGGATGTAATAGACCTTGGTGTGGGTGACCCTGATCAACCTACTCATCAGCATATCGTCGATTCCATGTGCGAGGCTGTCCGCGATCCCTCAACCCACAGGTATCCATCCTATTCTGGCATGCCGGCTTTCAGGGAGGCAGCAGCCCGCTGGTGTAAGGAGACAAAGGGAATTGACATCGATCCGGCCACAGAAGCCCTCACAATGATTGGCTCCAAGGAAGGTGTAGCACACATCCCTCTTGCTTTCCTCAATCCCGGAGATGTAGCCCTTGTGCCTGATCCCGCATACCCGGTGTACAAGATAGGCACTCAATTTGCAGGTGGTGTACCTCATATTATGCCTCTGCTTGAGGAAAATGATTTCCTTCCGGATCTGGATTCGATTCCAAAGGATGTACTTGAGAAAACCAAACTCATGTTCATGAATTACCCCAACAATCCGACTTCAGCCACAGCAAGCCTCAAGTTCTTTGAAGAGGTTGTGGATTTTGCACGGGAAAATGATGTTGTGATAGTCCATGATAATGCTTATTCAGATATGGTTTATGATGGTTATGAGGCTCCCAGTTTCCTGAGTGTTGACGGTGCAATGGATGTAGGTGTTGAATTCTATTCCCTTTCCAAGACTTACAATATGACAGGCTGGAGGATTGCCTTTGCCGTGGGTAACAAGGATATTATCACCGGTTTTGGAAAGGTCAAGTCCAATATAGACTCCGGTGCATTCGAGGCAGTCCAGAAGGCAGGAATTACTGCACTGGACAGTTCCCAGCAGTGTGTCACAGATATGAATAGTGTATACAAGCAAAGGCGTGACGCCCTTCTGAAAGGTCTTGACGCGATGGGTCTTGATGTGAATCCACCAAAGGCCACCTTCTACGTATGGGCCCGCGTTCCTGAGAAATACAGTTCAATTGACTTTTCTTCTCTCCTGCTTGAAGAAGCGGGAATTGTCGCGACCCCTGGTGTAGGATTTGGCGACTATGGTGAAGGCTATATCAGGTTCGCTCTCACCCAGACAGTTGAACGTATAGAAGAAGCCGTAGGAAGAATGGAAAAACTGGATTTCTAATCCTTTCCTTTCTTTTTCTTTTCATTTTTCAGGCAGTATACTATCCGGATCTATGCGCCCGCTTTGTATCATATGATCGGCCAGTACAATTGCCATCATGGCTTCGGCGACAGGTACCATTCTCGGCGGGATAGTCGGATCATGTCGCCCCTTAATTTCTATAATTTCTTCTTTTTTTGTCAACATATCTGCCGTATGCTGGGTCGATGAGATCGATGGTGTGGGTTTTACAGCACAGCGGCAAATCAGTGGCATGCCTGTGGTAAGTCCTCCGAGCACACCGCCTGCGTTGTTGGTAAAAGGTTTTATTGTTTCGTTGTCAACTTCAAAGGCATCGTTCATCTCACTGCCTCTCATTCGGGCTGCCTTGAATCCTGCACCAAATTCAATTCCCTTGACTGCACCGATACCCATCATTGCAGCCGCAATATCTGCATCGATCTTATTGAATACTGGCTCACCCAGTCCTGCAGGTACACCTGTGGTGAGGATTTCCACAATTCCTCCGGTGCTCTCCCCGCAGTTGCGCATATTCTCTATCATCTCAAGCATTTTTGTTGCAGCTGCGGGGTCTGCGCAGCGCACAGGATTTTTTTCGATTGCATTTTTGATATCCGGATCGATATTTTCTGCCCGGATTCCTCCGAGTTCGATTACATGTGCAACTACTTCGATACCGTATACTCCAAGTAATTTTTTTGCAATTGCGCCGGCTGCTACCCTGCCAATGGTCTCACGGCCTGATGATCGTCCTCCTCCCCTGTGGTCCCTGTGGCCGTATTTTTCCATATAGGCAAAATCCGCATGACCGGGTCTGGGTTTATTGCGTAATTTGTCATAGGAACTGGAATTTGCATCCTTATTGTAAACAATCAGTGATATCGGGGTGCCTGTTGTAATACCTTCAAACACTCCCGATAGAATTTCTACCCGATCCTTTTCTTTGCGGGGTGTTGCAGCAGCACTCTGGCCCGGTCGGCGGCGATCCAGTTCTTTTTGTATATCTGCTTCATCGAGGGCCAACCCTGCAGGAGTTCCGTCTACAACTGCTCCCAGGGCTTTTCCGTGGGATTCTCCCCAGGTGGTTATCCTGAACGAATGGCCAAACGTGTTTCCTGCCATGCTATTATGTTACACACTCCGTTATTTATCAATTTGCTTCAATCCTGCTTTTCATATGGCTCCATATGTACAACCACATCCTTTACACCCTTGATATACTGCTTGATTTTATCACTCACCTGGTGGGATATGCCGTGTGCCTGGTCAACCGGCATTTTTGGATCCACCTCGATATGCAGGTCGATATAATATTCTCCTTTTGTCCCTCTTGTGCGTATCCGGTGGCATTCCATTACCCCATCTACTTCAAAAGCTATGTCACATATTATATCTTCATCAATTCTTGATTCATCGCATAGGGTTTTGCTGCTGCTTTTGATTATATTGATCGCCGCGCGGATTATAAAAAGGGAAATGATGACAGCTATTACCGGGTCGATAAGGGGGAATCCACCTTTGACTGCAAGCAGGCCTGCGATGACTGATAGGGATACGTAGATATCACTTCTAGTATGCATGGAATCTGCAATCAGGATGTCACTTTTCAGTTTCTCACCTTCCCTTTTTTCGTATATTGTTACAAAGAGGTTGACTGCAATGGTAAGTATCATTACAACAAAACTTAAAAAAGTGATTTCCGGTGTGGATGGTGAGATAAAACGATCAACTGACTTGGAGATTATTTGCACCGCCACTATGAACAGCAATACTGCAATAAAAACCGAAGCCAGGGATTCATATTTTTGGTGTCCGTAGGGATGACTGCGATCAGGCGGCTTTGATGCAATCTGGATTCCGAGTATACCTATTATGTTGGAGATACCGTCAAAAAGGGAATGATAACCGTCGGATTCCATACTTAAGGTGTTAGTAAAACCACCATACCCGATTTTAGCAAAGGATACTATCAGGTTAAGTACAAGTATCTTAACAAGTATCGATCTTATTAACCGGTATTTATCTGTAGGGGAATCCATCATAATAATTTAAATCCTGTTTGTTATATTTAGATACTACTTTAATGAAGAAGTATATTGACTTTCCGTTATTTCGTTAACAGGGTGACTATAAGATGTTCAAAGTTGCGATTACAGGCAAAGGCGGTGTGGGAAAAACCACCATTTCAGGTACAATTGCACGTTTGCTTGCCAGGGACGGCTATGATGTTCTGGCAATAGATGCGGATCCGGACATGAATTTGGCTTCCTCTCTGGGTATAACCGCTCCTCCCAAACCATTGACCGAATACAGGGAAATGATCGAGGAGCGTGCGGGGCAGACAGGAGGCATGTTCAAATACAATCCTAAAGTGGATGATGTAGTTGAAAAATACGGGGCCGTGGGTCCGGACAATGTAAAAATGCTTGTCATGGGTACGGTGGAAAAGGGCGGAAGTGGCTGTATGTGTCCTGCATCAGCATTTTTGCGCGCCCTGCTGCGACATGTGGTGCTCAAGGACAGCAGTGCTGTCATAATGGATATGGAAGCTGGCATAGAACATCTGGGCAGGGGAACCACAAAAGGCATTGATTTAATGCTGATTGTTGTGGAGCCGGGCAGACGTTCCATTGAAACCGCATCACGTATAAAGAAACTTTCTGACGAGATTGGTATCAGGCATATTGCTGCAGTCATTAATAAGAGCAATGAAGCTGACATGTCAACTGTGCTGGAGGATATCGGAATCCCGGTAATTGGCGAGATTCCTTTCTCATCGGACTTTATAGAAGCTGATCTACAGGGTCTGTCGCCCATTGATTTGGGTGGGGATGCATTGGAATCTATCAAAAATGTCAGGGACAATATGGTGGATATGATTACATCCTTTGATGATGCTCAAATGAAGTAAAGGATCACAGGCAGCAAAATCACTCCCATAAGGTGACTTCTCCTGACCTTCATGAAAGGGGGAAGCATGCCTATTGTAGTGGCTGTCAAAAAGAGCAATATTCCGAAAATCCCGGTGAAAAGGGCTACCATTATAGTAAGTCCGGCTATGACAGCAAAACATAGTTTCCTGTATTCTATTTTCTTCAGGACATGATGTACATTGTTTCCAATAGCTATGGTAGATAGGTAGGATAGCAGGGCTGCTGCAACTATTGCTGTCAGGAAAAGAATTATTGAGCGGCTATCAATGGTTGCAGTATCAAGCAAACGGTTGACTGCTACCATAGCACCGCTTCTTGTTTTACCGATCATCGCCAGGGCAAAAAGGCCAAAAATAGAGTTTGCTGTATTAACTCCGGATATGGATACTATAAACTCCTTTGAATCTTCCAGTTCATCTTCAATATCATCCCTGTCGATTTCTTTTGGAATAGTAAATCTTGCAACCACTGTGGCAATTGAAGCCGAGATCCCGGGCAGCCACGCAACAATTGAGCCAGCAAAACTGCCGGATATTATGCCACGTAATATTCTCTTTACTGAAAGTTGCATGCGGGATATATTTTCAGAAGGGATGTGCGAATCTGACATCAGGCTGATCGCTAGTTGGGAGGCACCGAATAATCCGCTCAAGATAGGTAACAGAATGGACGTTTCACCAAATTTTAAGATTGGTGTTGCCAGGTATTCCATCTCAAATGCAAAATATCCCAGCAATCCGCTTAGTATAAAGAGACAAAGAGCATAACCTTTGTATCTAAATGAGGCAAGTGATCCCTGTCCTGTGACATATTCTCCTTTCTCGGTCAGGATAAGTATGGCTGATATGGCTATGAGTATCCAGGCCATATTTTCCTGTATAGTATCATAGGCATTTGTGAAGAAAAATACCAGGGGATATGCCATTATAAGGGCAAAGGCAACAGAACCTGCACTTCCCAGGGCAGAAAGCCTGACTGCTTCGGCCCCATATCCATCCAGTAGCAACCTGTGGCCGGGCAGGACTGCAAGGGCCATGTCATCGTTAGGTGCGCCCAGAAAAATGGCAGGTATAATATCATGAAAAGTGTGAGATATGGAGTTGGATAATACAATTATTGCTACATAAAGAGGTTCGATTCCCTGATTCAAAAGAATGGGACTCAATCCTACCAGTATCAGGGCGAAATTGTTTGTATGTATGCCCGGGATAAGGCCGGAAACAATACCCAGCAGAAATCCTGCCAGGATTGACAACAGTATCAGGGATATTTCAACTGTCATGATTGCCTGTTATTCAGGCATAACAATATTTATATTTTTGTTTATGTTAATATTTTATTAGTTTATTATTTTTATTTGTATTCAATGTGTAACGTAAGTATTTATACGAGATCAAATTGACTGTGGTCACATGACCGAAGAAAAAACCAGGTGTATGAAATGCAATCATGAAGCTATCATTTACCAGCCATATTCCGGTATGCACCTGTGCAAAAAACATTTTACAGAAGATGTAGAGCGCAAGGTCAAGCTTACGATTCGCAAGAATTACAATATAGGCAAAAACGAAAAAATTGCAGTTGCCTTGAGTGGTGGTAAGGATAGCTGTGTGGCCCTGTATATTTTGAACAAGATTTTTGGCAAACGCAGGGATTTGGAACTGGTTGCAATTACAGTAGATGAAGGTATTTCTGTTTACAGGGAACGCTCAATAGGCTATGCCAAAAAACTGACGTCTGATATTGGTGTAAAGCATCTTATCCATAGTTTTGCTGATGAATACGATACATCCCTTGATGAACTGGCAGCAAAGGAAAGGGTACATGGTGCATGCAGTTATTGTGGTGTGCTGCGCAAATCCCTGGTAAACAGGATAGCTCTTGAGATCGGGGCTAAACGACTTGTGACAGGTCATAACCTTGATGATGAAGCCCAGACGATAATGATGAATCATCTGGGGGGTGATGTGGAGCGGATGATACGTCTTTCTCCACCAAGAGAACTCGAAGGGTTGGTCCTGCGTGCCAAACCCTTACGCAAGATCCCCGAAAATGAAGTGGAATTGTATGCAAAGGTCAATGATATCCCTGTAGATATAAGCCTGTGTCCTTACAAACATGAGGCTTTGCGTAACGAAGTAAGACTGATGCTTGATGACTTTGAGCAAAAACATCCTGGTACGAAATATTCACTCCAGAAGGGTTTTGATAAAATGGTGGGGATACTTGCGAAAGAATTTCCTCAGGCGGAAATTAAAAAGTGCACAATTTGCGGGCAGGCCTGTACTGCTGATGTCTGTCAGGCCTGCCGGCTTCTTGGCAAGACCTGATCAACGCTGAAATTTCAGATAGTCATCAATATCATAAAATTGTGTGCTTTTACCGCTTAAATACATCCTTGTCCACCACAGTACTGTCAGGGGCTGAATTACTGCAAAGGACAGGACAAAATCGGCAAATGACCAGAATGTACTGAGTATTTCTATGGAACTCAGGACTTCCCCGGCTACTCCGGTGAGTATTGACAGGCCAATCAGAACCAGCCAGAGTATAACTGTATCAAGTTTATTGTTCATGAAAAATGAAAAACCTTCTTCCAGGGCTTCCAGGGGTTCCAGTCCACCAACAACCAGTGCATATTCTGCAAAAGTAAAGATCAGTTTGACTACGATTGCATAGAATATCCAGGCAAATATCCCAAAAACAAGGATTAATGTTCCAGAGAGTGCTTCTTCAGGGTTTTGCATCAATATGCTCAGGTCTCCAATTGCCAGTATTCCAGGTACCACGAAGATTATTCCTGCGAGCATAATCAGCATTACTATGAACCTGGTAAGGAAGAGGTTGATAAGGTTCTTTTTTCCTGATGTAAACATCTCATTGATACTGGTGGAGCCGTCTTCAAGTGCTTTTTTTGCCATTCCTATGGCTCCGCCGTAAAAATAGGAACTTATCAGGGTGGATACTACAAATGCTGTGATAAACAGGAGTATGAACAATCCCATATTTTCATAAAAGGCAGCTGTGAGGACTCCAAATGCCATTTCAGGATTGATATTTGTGGGGTCTGTTGTAATATCCTGCATTGCAGGCATAACAAATATGATGACCGCAACCATGAAAAGAACAAACATTGCAAATATGCCTGCAAATATGTTCAAAAAGAAGGGGATGCAAATATTGAGATTATGTGTCCAGGTCTGAAAACCTTTTCTCAGAACCGTATTTATATTTTCCATTAAATATTATCTCCCGATTTCCATATCGTGATAGTTATATGGAAGTTTCCCTATGGATATAACTGCATTTCCATAAGTCTTCTTATTGTATAAAGATTCTCATGCAGGTGATTCAATGGATGCCGAAAATGATAAAATCATGGTAGTTTCTCACTGTCTTCTCAACCCTGAGTCGCGTCTGGCAGGTATTAAAAATCCGGGAAAATTTTCTCCTGGAAATAATAATGTAATCCAGCTTCCCTGTCCGGAACTGATTTATTTTGGTTCAAGCCGCCGGGAAATTACCAGGGACCAGTTAATTCATTCGGCCTACAGAAAATTCTGCAGACAATTATTCGCCCCCTTTGCAGATATGCTCGAGGAATTTTATCGCAGGGGCTTTTCAGTTGAATTTGTGGGAGTAGGAAAAAGCCCCTCCTGTGCTGCAGATCTCACTACAGTGAGTGGTCCTGCCGGCAGGGTGTCAAACTTTACACATGAACATGCCGCTGGCAGGGGTGTTTTTTTTGAAGAAATCGAGATGGAACTTGTCAGGCGTGGAATATGCTATAGTATGCAGGATTGCCACAAACAGTAAAATATATATAACATGTAGTCATCACGAGGGTTGCTGACGGGTTGTCTTTCTTTTCCTAAAACCCCCACTCCCCAAATATTAAACCCCCCTTAAAACCCGTCAGCTTTTCCCCATTAGTAATTCTCAATAGGGCAATCCCTATTATCTTTATAACAAATAAGTGTAGGATAGCTTATACTGTTTTATTATATCAAAAAAAAGAAAATGAAGGTCAAGAGACCTTCAGAAAATTCCTGCCCCGATAAACAGGGAGGAGAAAAGGATTGCAACTACGTTTACTACTTTTATTAATGGATTTATTGCAGGTCCTGCCGTGTCCTTAAATGGATCTCCTACGGTATCTCCCACAACAGCTGCTTTGTGAGCTTCGGAACCTTTTCCACCATGGAATCCGTCTTCGATAAGTTTTTTCGCATTATCCCATGCACCTCCTCCATTATTCATTGTTAATGCAAGGAGTAATCCGGATGCGATGATTCCTATAAGAAGACCTCCCAAAGCCAGTGGTCCAAGAACGTAACCTACAATCAATGGAGTGGCTACAGCAAGGATTCCTGGAAGTGCCATTTCTCGAATGGCTGTGGCCGTAACAATGTCTACACATTTTCCATATTCGGGTTTGGAAGTACTTTCCATTATGCCAGGAATCTCTTTGAACTGACGTCTGACTTCATTGATAACTGCAAAAGCCGCTTTTCCGACAGCCTGCATTGTTACTGCACTGAATACGAACGGCAAAAGAGCACCTATCAACAGGCCTGCCAGAACGACCGGGTTGTCAAGAGCGAGTTCTCCTATCTCCAGATTTACTTTGTATCTGTAATCTGCAAAAAGAGCCAATGCACCAAGAGCCGCTGAACCAATGGCATATCCTTTTGTTACAGCTTTTGTTGTGTTCCCAACTGCATCCAGGGCATCTGTAACCTCTCGTATTTCAGAAGGTAGTCCTGCCATTTCGGCAATACCGCCGGCATTGTCAGTGATGGGGCCGTAGGAATCCAGAGTAACAATCATTCCGGTTGTGGAAAGCATTGCTGCTGCTGCTATTGCTATTCCGTAGAGTCCCATTGCCGGGTCTGCTGCCCCGCCGGCAACAAAAAAGGAGCCCAAAATACCACCTACTATTATTAAAACGGGTAGGGCAGTACTTTCAAGTCCCATTGCCAGGCCCGAAATTACATTTGTACCTGCACCGGTTTCAGAAGCTTCTGCTACTTTTTTAACCGGTCTGTAACTTGTTGAAGTATAATATTCGGTGAAGAGGACCATCAGTACCATGATGACAACACCTACAAGTGATGCATAATAGATGTTGATGTTACCGATAAGCATGTCTGTTACGAAATAGAATGCAACAAGACAAAGAATTGCAGATACTGCCACTCCCTTATAGAGCGCTTTCATTATCTTATTGTCATTTCCTATGCGTATGAAGAAAATTGATATGATGGATGCAAAAACAGCTACTGCACCGAGAATTAATGGGTAGATCACTGCGTTGGGATAGGTTTGCAGAATCTGAGTACCAAGCAGCATAGCTGCAATTACGGTAACTACGTATGTCTCAAACAGATCTGCTCCCATACCAGCACAATCTCCTACATTATCTCCTACATTATCGGCAATTACGCCGGCGTTTCGGGGATCATCTTCAGGTATGCCTGCTTCAACTTTACCTACAAGATCTGCTCCAACATCAGCGGCTTTGGTATATATACCGCCACCAACCCTGGCGAAGAGACTGATAAGACTTGCACCAAATGCAAATCCAATTATCTGATCCACATCACCGAACATTATGTAGAATACACTAGTACCAAGCAGAGCCAAACCTACTACTGCAAAACCTGATACTGCACCACCATGAACTGCGACTTGCATAGCTTTTTTCAGTCCTTCTGATGCAGCGTTTGCTGTTCTTACATTTGCTCTTATAGATACATTCATTCCAATATATCCTGCAGCAGCGGAACTTATAGCTCCTACTATGAATCCGATAGCAATTTTTCCACTGTTTTCTTCCAGCAATACATATATCAGAAAAGCCAATATTACAGCAACTATAGCCACTGTTTTATATTGACGGTTCAGATATGCCATGGCCCCTTCCTGTATCGCGGTGGCAATTTCCTGCATTCTTTCGTTACCTGTTCCTTCTTTGAGGATACGGGTTGCGAAAAATGCAGCAAATACCAGACTTACGATACCTGCCAGAGGGGCGAGGTATATTATATCCTGCATTATTGTTCTCCTAAATTTGTTTGATTTTTATGATAATGCTATGATGGGTTATCAGACAGATGGAAGTTCCAGCTGCCCTTTCCCTATAATTATTAATCTTTAGTGGTGCCACAAAGGCAGGTTGAAATAGAACACACCTAATAAGAAATTAACGTTTTAAAATTTTTAGATTGATGTGTGCCATGTTCGATTTGCCCTAACATATTTTTGTTAGTATTAATGTTTTACCTTTTATATGCACCACAGATATGAATAGACATATTAATCATAGCGTATTATCCTATGCCAATGAGGATTTCAGGGCTTATACTCGTAATTTTGCTGCTTTCGTGCTCTGTATCAGGGGCACTTGCGGCTGATGATGGCGGGGATTATATACATATTTCAAGTATGCAGGTTCGATTTTCAGGTACTGATGCGACAGTTGATCTGTTCTATGACCTGGATTTTTTCGGGGACATGTATATTTTTGCATTAGGCAGTCGCCATCTTAAACCTGAGTTTGAGGCCTTTTTTTATGATTTTGAAGAATTAAAGGTTGTAGAACTCGGAAGGGCCCATTCCAGATTCGTACTCAAAAATGTATCTCGGGAAAGTGATAATTTCTATCTTCATGATGAGAAGAAACTTGGCAGACAAGTTGGTTCTCTTGTAGTTATTTATCCTGCAGGCCCTTCAAAAGCTATGGGAAGTGTGGATTCGATCCCAAATCTGTTTTATGAAAAATAATGAATCTGCAGTAATTGATTATATGTAATCTTTATGTCCTGCTATCCTTTTGATTGGAATTCAATCTGTTCTGACAGTAAAATTTTTATAGTTATGCATTATAATGCATTATTATGGTGCGTCCCAGAAAAAAGAGGATGGTGGGATACCGTCACAGGTGTCGGCGTTTCAATCCCGATGACACGAACGAAAGTATGCCTGTTGTTGACGTGGGTGTAGATGAACTGGAATCCATGAGATTGAATATTTTGGAAAAATTATCTCAGGGAGAGGCAGCACAGAAAATGGGAGTCCATCAATCTACATTTCAAAGAACCCTTCGCATGGGTCTTGAAAAAGTTACGGATGCACTGGTCAATGGAAAAAGTATCTTTTTAGAAGGAGGTGAAGTCAATATGCCTGGAGGAGATGGCACAGGTCCAGATGGAACTGGTCCGACGGGGGCCAGAGGACAGGGTCGTAGAGGTGGTGGAAATCGCCCGGGCCGAGGAGCTGCAGCTCCGCAGAATTGCAGGTGTCCTTCATGTGGACATCTTGAACCACACCAGCCGGGTGTACCCTGCAGTCAGGCCAAATGTCCTGAATGCGGTTCCCAGATGGTGCGTGGTTGAATTTATAGACTGAAAATAATTAAGAACAGACAAAGGAGGTTGTATTAATATGCCAGGTGGAGATAGGACCGGTCCCAGGGGAATGGGGCCTATGACAGGAAGAGGTGCAGGTTACTGCAGTGGAAATGAAGTGGCCGGATGGCAGAATAGTTTATTTGTTCATAACCCTGCCAGAGGAAGATTCCAAAGGTTTGGTGGTTTTTCGCGAGGTAGAGGTATGGGAAATTATGCTCGAAGACCTCTCACACAACCCGTGTATGAATCCGGAACAAGTCCATCTTTAAATTTTCCATCTGCAAAAAGGGAACTTGAAAGTCTTGAGAAAGACAAGGAATGGATTTGTCAGCGCATAGAACAATTGAAAGAACAGCTTACAGAAACAGGATCATTATCTGAGGATTAATGGTCCCTTTTTAATTTTTGATGGGATTTTAGATGACTAAACGCAAATCAAGGTTAATTTATGGACCAATCCTTTCAAGAAGATTGGGCAGATCATTGGGGATAGATGTCATAAGCAATCCTTCCAGTCGGAAAAACTGTAATTTTGATTGTATTTACTGTCAGCTGGGTTCTGTTGCACACAAGATTCAATCTGTAGATGATGTTGTTGGATGTGTCTCATCTGCTGAAATTGTTGAAGGGATAAAACATTATCATCGTAATATCGAAGATATTGACTACATTACCTTCTCGGGGACATGCGAACCGACACTTAATCCTGCAATGGGAAAAATGATCGAGGGTATCCGGCAGATATCTTCTGTACCCATATGTGTGATAACCAATTCTTCTCTTACGGGCAGGGATGATGTACGCCAAAGTCTTGCAAAGGCAGACCTTGTTGTTGCTACCCTGGTTTCAGGTTACGATAAGACCTTTGAAAATATAAACAGGCCTGCTTCCGGTATCCTGCTGGATGATATTATAGAAGGTCTTGCATCTCTTTCCCATATGGGCACTTGCAGGCTTTCCATAGAGGTCATGCTTGTTGACAGTGATAAATTTGGATACAACACATCGGATTCTGAAATATCTCGTCTTGCTGACATTCTGGAATATATCAATCCGGATGAAGTTGAAGTGCTTACAATTACCCGTCCGCCTGCTGAATCTTCCTTAAAGGCTGTCGATGAAATAAGATTGAAGGAAATTGCCAGTTATTTTGACAGCAGGCTTGGCAGGAGGAAGGTGCGTTTGGTACTGCGTGGTATCAGGAAGGGGCGCTCTACTATCAAGCATGAGAACATTGAAGAAGAGGTTTATGACTTAATCCTGCGTCGTCCCTGTACCACTGAGCAGGTGATTACCTCACTTGGCCTTAATAGGGAAACTCTTATTCCTGTTCTTGAGAATATGGAATATAGGGGGAAGATTGAGTTGGTCTGGGAAGACAAAAGCTGGTATTATAGAGTTTTGTGATTATTCTTTCCAGTGACCACTAAATATATACATGAATAATCATTATAGATTCATGTGTATTTAGGGGATGGTATAACCTATGAAGGAAACAATAGAATCGTCACTTGCAGAGGAACGTGTTTTTGAACCATCTGCAGATTTCAAATCCCGGGCTAATATGAATGACCCGGACATTTACCGGAAAGCAGATGAGGACCTTGAAGGATTTTGGGGGGACCTTGCGGAAAATATTGACTGGTTTGAAAAATGGGATCAGGTACTTGAATGGAATCCACCTCACAGTAATTGGTTCCTGAATGGTAAGGTCAATGCATCATATAATTGCCTGGACAGACATCTTTCTGCCAAAGGGGATAAACCAGCCATTATATGGGAAGGGGAGATGGAGAATACTCGCACCTACACTTACAATGAACTATTTTATTCCACCTGCCGCTTTGCCAATGCATTAAAAGAATTGGGAGTTCAGAAAGGGGATATTGTTACGATATACCTGCCGATGATACCTGAAGCTGTGATTGCGATGCTTGCCTGTGCAAGGATTGGTGCCCCTCACAGTGTGGTATTTGCCGGCTTTTCCCATGAAGCACTTGCCCAACGTATTGAAAACGCGGGCAGCAAATTTGTCATTACATGTGATGGTTACTATCATAAAGGTAAATTAATAGACCAGAAAGAAAAAACCGATATGGGGGTGGAAAAAACAGAGGGAGTGGAACACGTCCTTTTAGTAAATCACACTGCAACCCCGGTAAATTTCATTGAGGGGCGGGATGTGTGGTGGCATGATCTTGAAAAACAGGTTGATTATCAGTGTCCTGCGGAACATATGGATTCTGAAGATACGCTTTTCCTCATGTATACCAGTGGAACCACAGGGAAACCCAAGGGTGTGGTTCATAGTACAGGCGGTTATCTTGTGGGTACCTGCATTACTGCCAGCTGGGTATTTGATCTGAAGGATGATGATATTTACTGGTGTACGGCAGACGTGGGGTGGATCACCGGTCATTCCTATATTGCATATGGTCCCCTTCTCAACGGTGCAACAGTGCTACTGTATGAAGGAGCTCCCGATTACCCCGAAAAGGGGCGGTTCTGGGATATTATTGAAAAACATGGTGTTACAATATTCTATACGGCACCTACCGCTATCAGGACATTTATGAAATGGGGCGAGCATCTGCCTCTAAAACATGACCTTTCTTCCCTTCGTTTGTTGGGTAGTGTCGGGGAACCTATCAACCCTAGGGCCTGGTTATGGTATTATGAGAATATCGGAGGTAAGCGGTGTCCTATAGTAGATACCTGGTGGCAGACAGAAACAGGTATGATAATGATCACACCCCTGCCAGGCATTACTCCGATGAAACCTGGTAGTGCTGTCCGTCCGTTCCCGGGAATCGAGGTATCCATTCTCGATGAAGAAGGAAATGCGGTTCCAGAAGGGCATGGGGGGTATCTTGCAATTGAAAAACCCTGGCCCAGCATGATACGTACCATTCACGGGGATGAGGAACGCTTCATTGAAACTTACTGGAGTATGTGGGGCAAAGATACCTATATGTCGGGGGATGGTGCCCATACTGACAGTGACGGTTATGTCTGGATTCTCGGAAGACTTGATGATGTGATCAAGGTTTCCGGTCACAGACTCGGTACTATGGAGATCGAAAGTTCCCTGGTGTCCCATTCGGATGTTGCAGAAGCTGCTGTTGAGGGGAAAGAGGATGAAATTAAGGGGGAGGTAATAGTTGGTTATGTTGTGCTTGAAGCCGATGTTCCTGTTAGTGATGAGCTGAAAGAGCAACTTAAGGGTCATGTTGTAGATGAGATTGGGCCGATAGCCCGCCCTGCGGCGATAGTTTTTGCAGAGGATCTGCCTAAGACCCGTAGTGGAAAGATTATGCGCCGGGTCCTGCGCGCAATAACGAATAATACTGATCCCGGGGATGTGACCACTTTGCAGAATCCTGAAGTGGTTGAAGAACTCAAAAGAAAAGTTCATCTATCAGATTAACATTCAAACTGCTAGAGGTTTAATTTTCATGGAAAGGAATACTGGCCTTATAGTTGCAATGGATGTTACGCGTATGGATCGCGCCGTCGAGATTGCCAGCGAAGTTGCTGAATGTGTGGATGCCATAAAGGTGGGCTATCCGCTGGTGCTCTCAGAAGGTTTAAGTGTAATATCCCGGCTTGCCGATTACGCTCCTGTCATTGCTGACTTTAAGGTTGCCGACATTCCAAACACGGATGAACTTATCTGCGAGCAGGTATTCAAGGCAGGTGCCTGTGGTGTAATCGTGCATGGTTTTACAGGTGAGGATAGCCTGAAAGCCTGTATAGGTGTGGCCCAACGTTATGATGGGGATATTTATGTAGTCTCTGAAATGAGCCACCCGGGTGGTTCGAAATATTTCCAGCCGATAGCCGATGAAATTGCTTCAATGGCGTATGAATTCGGTGCTACAGGTATTGTCGCACCGGCTACCCGGCCAGAAAGGGTAAAGCACCTGCGTTCTATAATAGGTGATGGTCTTTCTATTATATCCCCTGGTGTAGGTGCACAGGGGGGTAAAGCCTCTGATGTGATTGCAGCAGGTGCGAACTGGATTATTGTAGGTCGAAGTATTTATAATTCAGAAAACCCCAAAGAAACAGCCATGGAACTTGTTACCGGGATTGGTATCTAAGGAAAAAGCCAGTGATGATATACTCTTCTGAGATAGTGATGAGCCCTATGAGTTCTGAGGCTTTTACTTTTTACATTCAGGTCCGGTGTTGATTTATATTCAGGAGAAGGTGCATGACCAAAAATGAGTTGACCGTAAATTGTCGGGATGGTGCTTGTGAACCTCTTCTCGAAACATCTGCCGGTGAAAGAGTTTTCAGGTCAGGCACAGATTCCGTTATAGTTACGCTGCCAAAAGACAGGAGAATAATTTCCAATTCCTGGCTCAATGGGGGCATCCGTGATGATATCAATGTCCTTATCAATCAGCGGATAGGAAGGCATATTGGAAGTGAGGATGAGCTGGAGGAAGGAAATGTTGAAGGCTATCTCGCCCATGTAGTGGAGCAACTTGGCTATTCTGCATCAAATGCAGCTGCATTGCTAACTGCTGCAAGTATGGGAAATGTTGCTTTTGTCACGCACTCTTTCCGTGGCCTTGAAGTAACAGCAATTGCAACCGCAGGCGTAGAAGTAAATGCATGCAGTCCTTCAGACCCTGCTTCCTATTATCAGGAAAATGGTAAATGGCAATCTCTTGGCGGGACAATAAATATGATTCTTCTAATAGATGCAAATTTACCGTCATATGCTCTTACCAGGGCCTGGATGACTGCTACTGAAGCCAAATCAGCAGTTCTGCGTCAATTGATGATTCCAAGTCGTTTTTCTGAAGAATTGGCTACCGGAACCGGGACTGATATGATGGCAATTGTATCCAATGATTCTGCTTATCTGCAATTGACTGACGCAGGTCCTCATTCCAAACTTGGTGAGCTGATATGTAAATGTATAAACCAGGCCCTTTTAAAAGCCCTGGATCAACAATCAGGTATATCAACTGTTTCCCAGAGGGATATGCTCGTAAGGCTTGATAGGTTTGGGGTTGATGAAAAATACTTCTGGAAAGTTTCGACATCCCTTGAGGGTGAAAACAAAAAAGGTCCATTTTATGACAATCTCAGGAATATTTCACGTAATCCTGCTATGGTTGCATTGATTTCTTCTATTCTTCATCTTGTCGATGAATTGAGGTGGGGTCTGATCCCTGAAAACAGCGCAAAGAAAGTAGCTTTTTCCCAGATGCGTCAACTGGACAACGTTTTGAATTTGGGTATGGATGTCCCTTACGATTATTTGCTGGAACCGAAAGAATCAATAATTGATAACTGGGTAAGAGTTACTTCCTGGATTGTAAAAAGAAATGTTTAATTCCTTTACTATAATATTAATATAAAAACGGGGTTTACCATGAATCTGAGAAATTATATAGCCACTTATTGTACCGATTCTAAGAAAAAGCCAACAGGTGTCATAGTTCATAGTGCAGATATAGGAGACGAACTTCCTGAGATGCCGGATCGCTTTTTCTACATGGCCGAGTGGTCTGATGTGCCTTCCAGACGTATATGGAAAAGTGAGCCTTATCAGTCAGTATTGATCCATGAAAATGGTCAACTCATCATACACGAACATCTCAGGAAAGCCAACTTCCGTATCCATCTGCTGGAGCTGGAAGAGAAATACGAGACCTCCTCACGAGCAGGACATTTCGTTCTCTCAGTACCTGAAGCTTTCGAGTTTGCCTATAATGCACACAGGGATACAGCAAGGCGATTTTCCAGGACGCCCTATATCTCTCATCCAATGGACGTTGCATCTATCCTCTTAAAGAACAGTGCCCCTGACATAGTTGTAATTGCAGGCCTGTTGCATTCGATCAAAAAAGAGTCTAAAATAGATATGGTTGAAGTGGAGAATAAGTTTGGTGAGACGGTTGTAAATTTTGTAAGAGCAGTATCTGAACTGGACCAAACAGATGATCCCTCCCTGTTATCTGTTGATGAAAATATGTGGAAGGAGCGCAATGAAGCCTGCCTGAAGGCACTTGAAGATGTTGGAAGGGATGTCAAACTCCTATTCTGTGCAGACAAACTTGCCAGCATCAGGGATATGAAGGATGAGGAAAATATTCATGGTAATATAATATGGAACCATTTTATAGTAGGAAAAGAATTTCATAAATGGTATTATGGACAATTGCTAAGGTCCTTTGAATCCCAACCCCATAGTATTATAGATAGCCCAATGTATAAACAATTGAAAGGATGTGTCGAACAGTTCTTCAGTGATGCCTGATTTTTTTTATTTTGTGGTACTAATATGGGTGTGTCTATAGTCGAGCTTGTATGTCGCTCGGAAAAACGGAAAAACTTGGTTGTCTATCTAAAAGATGGCCCCCGGAATCTGGCCGCTATCAAAAAGGCTCTTGATGTCACATCAACCGGTGTGCTTCCTCAGATAAAACTTCTTAAAGATAATGATATTCTTGTGCAGAAAGATGATGAATATGAACTGTCTATTTTTGGTAATATAGTAGTGCAGAAAATATTGCCGATTTTTAAACTGACCAATACGCTTGAAAAGAACCCTGAATACTGGTTTTCCAGGGATATTTCCGCTCTTCCAATGCAATTTATGGAACGGCTGGGTAATCTGGGTGATTCAAAGGTCATTGAACCGGATATCAATTCTCTATTTGATCCGCCTCAGGAATTAATAGACCATCTGCTTGTAAGTCGCCATGTTGCAGCTATTACTTCTTATTTCCATCCTTATTATGCCAAACATTTTATAGGACTTGCTAAAAAAGGCGTGGAGATAAACCTGATTTTCACCAATGATGTCTATGAGCGCATTGCTGAAGATTATGGGGAGGATGCAGAGGTTTTTTTTGGAATGGATAACACCAACATATATATTCACGAGGGTAATTTGCCGGTAGTTAGCATGGTATGCGCGGACGGCTTTTTCCTGTTGTCCCTCCTTAACCAGAAAGGAATATATGATCACAATAAACTTATAAGTACGAGTGAAGAAGCTATAAAGTGGGGACATGATCTGTTTGAATACTGTTGCATTGCGTCACAAAAGAAGGAATAATTGCTATTTTCCTGCGTTCATTATTAATACATGAAACGAAATAGTATTTATATGATAACGGTGGACTTTAAGCTTGAAGAGTGGTGACTCGATGCCAAAAACCCTCGATATTGCAGAATTCAGGAATATGGTAGAAAAAACAAAAAAGTTGCACGAAGACCTTTCTTCCCTATCCCATAAGATGGATGATATGGATGATGAGGTGAAATGCAATAGGGATTATGTTTTGTCACGGCACTCTTCTGAATTATACTATGAATCTGATTTACTTTCTGCCGATAAACGCAAGGGTAAATAATCCTTGCTCGTGTGCGGCTTTATGGCCAAATATCTCTAAGTGACAAGTATTTATTATTTATGGAACGGGTCAATATGGCAGATAAAAAGAAAGGAAACAATCCGTCTGGTAGTGATGATTCTTTCAGTGATATTACTGATATGATCGAACAGATGATGCAGAGATTCGGAGTAGGTATAGAAGAATTCTCTGATGAGCCTTTCATTTATGGTTTTTCTATTACACAACGTGCTAATGAGGATCCTGAAATCAGGGAATTTGGCAATATCCCATCTGATTATAATGATTTTGAAGAAGAAATTGATCCTTTAGATGGCCCCATATCCATAGATGAGAAAAAGCCTCTGATAGATGTTCTTGAAATAGACGGGGAAGTGTATGTTACCGCAGAAATTTCAGGTATGTCCAGGGATGATATTTCTGTCTGTGCAACAGACCAGTACCTGGAGATCAATGCTTCCAATAAATATTATACATATTCCGAAACTCTCGAAATGCCTCTAAAAGTAGACCCTAATAGTGCAAAAGCAACTTTCCATAATGGTGTTCTTGAGGTAATATTTTCTGTTATGGAAGAAGTCGGGAAAGTGGATATTAAAATTAATTAACTCCTCTAATTAATTTATTTTGGTGGTGCACCAGGTGAATTGTTTTGGGAAGAAAGTACTTGTAGTGGATGACGAAGCGCATTTACGTGACCTTCTTCAAAATTTGTTGGAATTGAATGATATTTCGACATCGTGTGCTTCCAGCGGGGAAGAATGTCTTTTGATGCTTGAATCATCCCTGCCGGATCTTGTCCTTCTTGATGTCATGATGCCGGGCATGGATGGGTGGGAAGTTTTCCACCGCATTAAAGAAAAGTATGAACATTTGCCAGTTGTTCTTCTTACTGCCAGGAATCATGATTTTGACAAAATGATGGGATTGGATATCCTCAAAGCTGATGATTATATTACCAAACCCTTTGATAACGATGAACTCGTAGAATGTGTTTGTAGCCTTCTGGATTAATCTTTTTCAACAAGTGGCTGGCAGATAATCGCAGAATTGTCAGTAATATAGAGATGAATTGCTTTATCGCCATTTAATCCGTCTTCTATGCGATTACGGAAATTCCAGTAATCCTCAGGGTCAATTTTTCCTCTTATTAATGCATTTTTGGCATTTAATTCTTTAAGTTTACTATTTATATCTTCAACGGATACCTTTGTCTCTGCCAGCACAGCATACTGATTTTTAAGCAATGGGGACTTCAATTTTTCATCAGATGTCATTAATGCCCTTTTCGGATCAATTCGGAACAAATATGTCTTATTATCTCCATTGCTCATTTTTTCTGCAAGTTCGTGCAGAAGATCTGCCTTCACAACAGATGGTTCAGGTTCATATGCAAATTTTTTCATTATTTCTGATTCGGGGATTTCTCCTGTCCCGCTGCTACAAAGTGATTCTTCGGAAGGCAGTGTGATTGCAGATCTATCACATTTTTTGAGATGGTTTAAGTATAATGTAAGGCGATTGATTTTACCATTTAGGGACAGGTATTCCATTTCACAATCAAAGGGAATCCTTTCTGGAGTTAACTGGGGAGGCACTTCAAAGGCGAATCCTTTAGTCCGGGATGAATAAGCATTAATCATATCTTCTATGGATGGTGTAATGCTGGAAATTAAACGCCTCTTCTCTTTTGGGGGCCTTGCAGGATCAGAAAACACGACATCGAGTTCAGGAAGTTTATGTATTATTTCGGGGTCAAGGGCGTCACCACAGATAAATTCTACATTGTCCACTCCATATAACTGGCAGTTCTTTTTGGCATGTTCTATCTTTACAGGGTCGATTTCTATGGCATAGACTTTTTTGCACTCCTTTGCAAAGAAAATGGTCTGGCCGCCGATACCACAACTTATATCCGCCAGAACGTCACATTTAAGTCTCTTGGCCCTGTACTTTGCTACAATTTCGGGGGTAGCAAAGCGCAATCCATCATGGTCAGAACATATCGGTTTGGTGAATTTGTCTTTGTTTTTCATTGCATTCCAATGGTTTATTGGTGCTTTTAAAGGTGTTGTTTCCTGTATCACTGTTTTTGGTCCAAAGCATTTATATACCTAATATGACATCATACAGCCCAAGCTGAGAATATAGTATGTAGATGATACATACTTCGCAGGTAGGCAAAAAGTGTGGAAATGTAGGATTTAACATAGACCATCAGTGGGCCAATTCAATGAAAGCCCCCATACATGCGCGTTGTGTATGTGTGGATGGTAGATGTGTAAATCTTTTTGTGATGATGTTGCAGTATTGCTGCTCCTATCCGCATAACGTAGAATATCCATGTTGAGCTCAAACCTTGATAGGTAGCCCAACACACTTTTTTGTTAATTCAACCTGCGTAAGCGATTGAACATAAAAAAATTCAAGGAGAATACAAGTGCCAACAATACACAGACCAAGGCGAGGTTCTCTAGCGTTCAGTCCACGCAAAAGAGCAAAGAGCCACATCCCAAGGTTCAGGTCATGGCCTGAGGCTGAAGGTGAGCCAAAATTGCAGGGATTTGCAGGTTACAAGGTCGGAATGACCCATGTAATTATGATTGACGACGCCAAAAACAGTTTGACTGAAGGCGCTGAAATTGCCGTACCTGTTACTGTTATCGAAACACCGCAGATTGGTATTGCAGCAATACGTGCCTATAAGGATACTCCCTATGGAGAAAAAACAATTTCAGAGGCATGGTCAGCAAACCTGGATGGCGACATTGGACGCAGGATAAAGACTCCCAAAAATTACGATACGGAAAAATCACTTGAAAATATGGCTTCCATTGTGGAAGAAGGGAATGTTTCCGAGATTCGTGTGATCACATATACAATCCCGTCTTCAGTAAATGGGATTCCAAAGAAGAAAGCAGATATTATGGAAACTGCAATTAGCGGTTCCGATGTAAAAGCCAAGTTTGAGTATGCAAAGTACATACTTGGAAGCAAGGTTGGAATCTCTGATATCTTCTCGGAAGGGAATATCATCGATGTGGCCGCTATCACAAGAGGCTACGGTACTGAAGGGCCTGTGAAAAGATGGGGTATCCAGCTGGCAAAGAACAAACACTCTCGCCAGAGCAGTTTGCGTCAGGTAGGTACTCTTGGGCCATGGAATCCACCACATGTAAGCTGGAGAGTTCCACAAATGGGCCAGGCTGGTTACCATCAGCGTACAGAGTATAACAAACGTATCCTGAAAGTATCTTCTGATGTTGACGAAGTAAATCCTGCAGGAGGATTTGTGAACTACGGCCTTGTCGGAGGAGATTATATCCTTGTAAAGGGTACTGTCCCCGGTCCATCAAAGAGACTTATCAGGCTCAGGGAACCAACCAGGCCAAAGACATCTGCTGTGGGAGAACCTCAGCTTATGCATATAAACACACAGTCCAGGCAGGGGTGAGATAAATGGTCACAGCAAATATTCTTGATATTTCAGGTAATTCCAAAGGTGAAATAACCTTGCCCGATGTTTTCGAAGAGATTTACAGGCCGGATCTTATCAAAAGGACCGTGCTTTCTTCCCAGTCTAAGAGGTACCAGCCCTATGGTCCCAAGATGTATGCCGGAATGGAAACTTCTGCAGTCTCCTGGGGATCCGGGAGAGGTGTTGCTCAGATCCCAAGGCTTGTCAACGGAAGCCGGGTTGCAAGAGTTCCCCAGGCAGTAGGCGGAAGGCGTACCCATCCACCAAAACCTGAAGCTGACAGGACAGAGAAGGTTAACAAAAAAGAGAAACGTCTTGCAGTTCGCTCTGCAATAGCAGCTACAATTAATGCAGAACTCGTCAAAGGACGAGGTCATGTATGTGACGCTACCCTGCCTCTTGTAGCAGAAGATGCCCTGCAGGATGTTGAGAAAACAGCAGAAGTTATTAAATTCCTCGAAGCAGCAGGTGCTTATGATGATGTCCTGCGTGCCAAAAACAGCCGTTCCATCAGGGCCGGCAAGGGCAAGATGAGAGGAAGGAAATACAAAAACAAAAAGAGTGTTCTGATCGTTGCCGGTTCAGAAAGTCCAATATTCCGCTCGGCACGTAATCTGCCAGGCGTGGATGTTACAACAGTAGATTCACTTTATACTGAATTACTTGCACCCGGTGCAAAGGCAGGACGACTGACGGTATGGACAGAATCCGCAATATCCAGTCTGGAGGACATGTTCATATGAGCGCTATTAAATTCCCGTTCATCACCGAAAAAGCTATGACGCATATGGAGGATAACAAACTTCAGTTTGTTGTCGATACCCGTGCCAACAAGAGCCAGATCAAGGAAGATGTGATAAAGATCTACGGTTTCCCCGTAAAGTCCGTTTGCACAACGACAACGATGAAGGGAGAAAAAAAGGCTCTTGTCACATTTGATGAAGTAGATGCAGCACACGAGATTGCTACACGTATTGGTTTGATGTGAGGTGTTGATTTATGGCAAGACGAATTATATCACAGAACAGGGGTCGTGGAACACCTACATACAGGGCACCTTCACATCGTTATAAAGCTGCTCTTAAGCATCCTTCAGTTGAAGAAGGCAGCACAATTTTTGCCGATGTGGTGGAAATTGTCCATGATCCAGCAAGATCCGCCCCTATAGCAAGGGTTTCCTTTGAAAGTGGCGAAGAACGTTTAATTCTCGTTCCGGAAAGTATCGGTATAGGGGATCGCATTGAATGCGGTATCTCTGCAGAGATCAAACAGGGTAACATCCTCCCGCTGGCTGAGATCCCGGAAGGAGTACCGCTCTGCAACATAGAATCCAAACCAAACGATGGTGGAGCTTTTGCTCGTTCATCCGGTGCCTATGCTACCCTTGTGGGTCATGAAAGGAATAGGACAGTTGTCCAGCTTCCTTCAGGTGAAATGAAATGGCTGAATCCAAAATGCAGGGCCTCTATTGGGGTTGTTGCTGGTGGCGGACGTGCCGAAAAACCATTCCTGAAGGCCGGTAAGAAGTATCACAAGTTAAGATCCAGGGCAGCCAAGTATCCGAGAGTTTCCGGTATTGCAATGAATGTTATTGACCACCCATTCGGTGGAGGTAACAGGCAACATCCAGGCAAACCAACTACCGTAGGCAGGAACGCCCCACCTGGCAGGAAGGTAGGACAGATTGCAGCCCGGAGGACCGGAAAGCGTTAAATGAGGTGTATATATGGCTAAAAAATCTTCATCAAGGTTACCAAAGAGGAAAGGAGAATATACCTATCGGGGCAAATCTGTGGATGAGCTCAAGGAATTGAGTATTGAGCAATTCGCCGAACTTCTTCCCGCAAGGGAAAGGAGGACCATTCGCCGTGGGCTTCCCGATGGGCATAAAAAAGTCCTGGAGAAATTCAGGGCTGGAAAGGATAGTGTGCGAACCCACCACAGGTCAATGATAATTTTCCCTGAAATGGTAGGTAAGCAAATTGCAGTTTACAACGGTAAAGAATTCGTAAGTGTAGATGTACAGCCTGAGATGGTAGGTCACAGGTTTGGAGAATTCGCACAGACAAGAGGCAGAGTTTCCCACGGAAGCGCTGGTGTTGGTGCAACCCGTTCCAGTAAATTCGTACCACTAAAGTAAGGTGATTGTTAATGGCAAGAATTGATTATTCAACGGAACTTGAGCCAGCAACAAGTGCCAGAGCTATGGGTTCAGAGCTACATATCTCTCCCAAGAAATCACGTGAACTCTGTCGCGAGCTTAAAGGAATGCGTACTACATCTGCAAAGAATTATCTTGGAGAGGTAATTGATTTCAAAAGGGCTGTACCATTCAGGAGGCACAATGACAGTCTTGGGCACAAGAAAGGTCCAATGGCAGCAGGTCGTTATCCTGTAAAAGTGGCTGCAGAAGTTCTCAAACTTTTAGAGAATGCTGAGAGCAATGCTGAATACAAGGGTCTTGATCCTTCTCAAATGTACATAAACCATGTTTCTACAAAGAAAGGCCGGGTTATCCATGGAATGCGCCCCAGGGCTCGTGGAAGGGCTACCCCCAAGAATACGGAAACCGTAAATATCGAAATTATTCTGAGCGAGGTGCGCTAAAATGGCAGTAGAGAAGAAATTTGTTGAGGATGGCTATGTGAAAGCCTCACTTGATGAATATTTCGCAAACCAGCTGAGTCGGGCCGGTTATGGCGGCATGGAGATCAATCGAACCCCTATGGGGACACAGATTGTTGTTTATTCCGAAAAACCCGGTATGGTTATAGGGAAGGCCGGAAAGGTCATCCGTCGGCTCACAAGAGATGTCGGGCGCCTTTATAATCTTGATAACCCTCAGATTGATGCACAGGAAGTAAAGAGGCCGGAACTGAATGCCCAGATGATGGCAACACGGCTTGCTTCTTCCATTGAACGTGGCTGGTATTTCAGGAAAGCAGGTCACAATGCAATGCGTGCCATTATGAATTCCGGTGCTCTTGGGTGTGAAATAATCCTCTCCGGGAAGGTTACAGGTGCAAGGTCAAGGGTCGAGAAAATGGTAAATGGCTATATCAAACATGCAGGAAAACCTGTTGATGATATTGTGGACGAAGGGTTCGCAGTAGCCGTTAAAAAACTTGGTACAATTGGCTGTAAAGTGAGAATTATCCATCCGGGTGCTGTGTTGCCAGATTCCTACCACCTTAGGGAGGTTGTGGAAGAGGCAGTTGCAGAAGTTGCTCCTGAAGAAGCTGAAAGTGCTGGCGTTGAAGAACTTGTGGAAGCAGAAGCAACCGGTGAAGTTGCAGAAGCTGAGGATGTTGAATCCACTGAAGAAGCAACAGAAGCAAAAGCTGCTGAAGAAGTACCTGAGGCAGAACCGGAAGTTAAAGCAGAATCCGAAGAAGTTGAATCAACCGAAGGCTCCGAAGAAAATGTCCCGGAACCAGAAGATGAACAACTCCCAGGTGAGCAGCGCCGGCTTGTTGAAGGTGTATGGCAACATAAGCATGAAGAACATGATTACTGGCATCCCATGGCACGTGTCCATAGGGGGGATAACTGATGGCAATCCTTCGTGTAAAGGAAATCAGGGATATGTCTCCCAATGAAAAAGTGGATGAACTTGAAAAACTCATGAATGAGCTTATCAAGGAACGTGCCCTTTCCTCTGCAGGTGGCGCGCCTGAAAATCCCGGTCGTATAAAGGAACTCAGAAGGACGATTGCGAGAATAAAAACCATCCAGAGGGAAATGAAGGAGATATAAATTGGATATATCACCCCAAAACCTGATCTATCACGAATTGATAGGACTGATGGTTGAGGTGGTTGATTCTACCAATAAATATCTTGCAGGCATTAATGGAAAAGTAGTTGATGAGACACGGAACATGTTGGTAATCGAGGTCGAGGATATGTACGAAAAACAAGTACCAAAAAAAGGTTCCACATTTGTGTTTCATCTTCCAGTTGGTTCTGGATGTTCCCCGGCTACATCAGTAGAGGTCGGGGGCACCCTCTTGCTCTCACAACCCGAAAACAGGACCAAGAATATCAGGAAATTACGCATGAGGTAATAATCATGGCACGAAACATTGGATTGGATGTTCCTGAGCCTTCCGAAGAATGTGACGACGTAAATTGTCCTTTCCATGGCACTCTTCCCGTAAGGGGACAGGTGTTGTCTGGAAAGGTAGTCAGTGACAGTATGGACAGGACAGTTGTAATCCAGCGAAAATATGATAAATTCATCAATAAGTACCAGAGGTACGAGAAACGTCAGTCAAAGATACATGCTCATAATCCTCCTTGCATTGATGCAAAGGAAGGGGACATTGTAACAATAGCAGAATGCCGTCCCCTGAGCAAGACCAAAGCTTATGTAGTTGTTAAGGCGGAGGCACAGGTATGAAAGGAATGCGTTCCAGTGTCCCCAAATGCCTTAATGCCGGTGCACGTATCGACTGTGTCGACAATACCGGTGCAAGGACTGTGGAAATTATTTCTGTCAAGAAATACCGTGGTGTGAAAAACCGTCAGCCAAAAGCAGGTCTAGGCGATATGTGTGTTGTCTCTGTCAAGAAAGGAACTCCTGAAATGAGAAGGCAGATCCTCCACGCAGTAGTTGTCAGGCAGAAAAAAGAATTCCGCAGGCCGGATGGAACCCGGGTTAGCTTTGAGGATAACGCAGTGGTAATTACAGATCCCACCGGTTTCCCCAAAGGAACAGACATTAAGGGCCCTATTGCCAGGGAAGTCGCAGAACGTTTCCCCAAGATAGGGACTACAGCATCAATGATTGTGTGAGGTAATCAATATGGTGTCAAAACAGCCAAGAAAACAGAGAAAGGCACGTGGCACTGCCCCTCTCCACGTCAAACAAAAATACATGAAGGCTCCTCTTTCCAAGGATCTGCGTTCCAAGTATGGACGCAATGCAACTGTAGCGGTAGGCGATACCGTGCAGGTAATGCGTGGTGACCATGCAGGAACAAAAGGATTGGTAGAAGGTGCTTCTCTAAAAAGTGGAATGATTGTGATGGAGGGTGTCTACGTCACCAAGGCAGATGGGACTGAAGTACCCAGGCCACTTTATCCTTCAAATGTAATGATTACATCACTGGATTTGAAAGATAAGCAGAGAGAATCAAGATTACTAAAGAGCAGGTGATAGTGTGGGCAAACATCAAAAGAGAATATCTGTCCCGAAGAGCTGGCAGATATCCAAGAAATCTAGAAAATGGATAACCTCTACCAGGCCAGGCCCTCACAGCAAAGACCAGAGCGTACCTCTTGCCATAGTGCTGCGTGATATGCTTGGCATAGTGGATAACAGGGCAGAGGCAAAAAGAGTCCTTTCCGAAGGGAAAGTTCTGGTTGACGGTGTAGTAAGGAAAGATGTTCGTTTCCCCGTAGGGATAATGGATATTATTACCATACCTTCCGATAACACTTCATACAGGGTTTTGCTTGACAGAATGGGAAGGCTTTCCCTCCAGAAAATGGACGGTATTGAGGAAAAGAAACTTTGCAGAATTGACGGAAAGACCTGCATAAAAGGTGGCAAGTTACAGCTTAATCTGGACGACGGGTCCAATGTGCTTGGATCAAATAATTACAACAGGAAGGATTCTGTAGTGATGTCCATTCCAGATAAAGAGATCCTCAAGCACATCGAATACAAAGAAGGTAATCTTGCCCTTATTGTAGGCGGTAGCCACACCGGAGAGGTCGGCAAGATCGCTGAGATAAACACTGTTCTCAGTTCCAAGAAGAATACGGTCTCCATTTCAGGAGAAACCGATTTTGAAACAATTGAGGATTATGTTTTTGTAATTGGCGAAAACGAACCTGAAATTACAATGGGTGGTGAGCTGATTGACTAATCCCATGAAAGATCCCAGAGTTGACAAAGTAGTTGTCCATATGGGTGTAGGAGAGAGTGGTCAGCATCTTGTGGATGCAGAAGGAATATTGTCAACTATTACCGGACAGGGAGTTGTCAGATGTTATTCCAGAAGAACCATGCCTTCCTTTGGTATCAAAAAGCATGAACCAATAGGATGTAAAGTAACCCTCAGGGGAAAGAATGCAGAAGATTTTCTTTCAACGTCGATTGACATTATTGAGAAAAAACTTTCTGCTTCCCAGTTTGATAATGATGGAAACGTGGCTTTCGGAATCGAGGAGCACACTGATTTCCCTGGAATGAGATACGATCCGAATATTGGTATCTTTGGAATGGACATAAATGTCATAGTTAACCGTCCGGGTTACAGGGTCAAGAAAAGGCGTGCTTCAAAACATAAAATCTCCAGTTCACATAAAATAACAAAGGATGATTCAATTTCATTCTTCAAGGAGAAATATGCGGTGGAGGTCGTATAATGGTACAAACCAAGAAAAGTTTTGGACGTGGTGCCAGCGAGTGCAGAAGATGTGGTCGTAAGCAGGGATTGATCCGTAAATACGGCATCTACCTTTGCAGGCATTGTTTCAGGGAAGTAGCCCATGAAATGGGTTTTGAAAAATATACATGAGGTGATTGATTATGGTATTATTAGATCCTCTTGCAGATGCTTTGTCGGTAATTAAGAATGCAGAATCCGTAGGTAAACAGGAATGTACCGTCAAACCTGCATCAAAACTGATTGGCAACGTCCTGAAAGTAATGAAAGAATCCGGATATATCGGTGAATTTGAGTTTGAAGATGACGGCAAAGCTGGTCTCTATAAGGTTGAACTTGCCGGAAGGATAAACAAATGTGGTGCTATCAAACCCAGACATTCAGTAGGTGCTGAAGACCTCGAAAAATGGGAAAAGCAATTTCTTCCTGCAAGAAACTTCGGTACATTAATTCTTACGACTCCTGCTGGGGTAATTTCCCAGTACCAGGCACGTGAGCAAAATGTCGGAGGTCAGCTCCTTTCATTTGTCTACTGAAGATAAGGGGAAGTTGATATGGTTAAAGAAACGAAAAAGGCAATCCCAATCCCTGAAGGTGTGACAGTTTCCTATGAAAATAAGGTATTCACCGCCTCAGGAGAAAAAGGAACCAATACAAAGCGTCTCTGGTATCCCGGGATCACTATTACCGTTGATGAATCTGAAGTAACTGTGGATTGTCAGTCCGTAAGGAAAAGGCAAAAAGCAATGGTCGGAACCTATGCTTCTCACATAAGCAATCTTATGGATGGTGTTGTCAATGGTTTTGAGTATAAGATGAAAGTCGTTTACTCTCACTTTCCAATGCAGCTTAAAGTGGAAGGAGATAAATTGCTTATCAATAATTTCCTTGGTGAGAAAAGAGCAAGGGTTTCCAGGATAATTGGTGAAACCAAAGTCAAAACCAGCTCTGATGAAGTGACGATTACTGGCATCAACAGGGAAGATGTAGGACAAACTGCTTCCAATATGGAACAGATTACCCGCATCAAAGCTTTTGATCCCCGTGTATTCCAGGACGGATTATATCTTATTGAGAAGAGTTGAGATAGGTGGTCTTAATGGAAGAGAATACTGATTTAAAATGTGGGCTTTTCGAAGATGCTGAATGTAAAAGGCTTTTTAAGGCACGCAGAATCCAGAAAAGTAAAAAACCCACTTTCAAAAGAGCGGGTTCCCACAAATTCAAGCGTCTTGATTCCAACTGGAGACGTCCCAGAGGTTTACAGGGCAAACTGCGTAGACATTATGTTGCCAAGGGTGCTATTGCACAGGTAGGCTATGGAAGTCCCAAAACAGTAAAGGGATTGCATCCATCCGGCTTTGTAGAGGTGCTTGTGCACAACCCGGCTGATGTGGATGATATCGATGCCTCCATACAGGCAATCCGTATATCTGGTAAAGTCGGCGGCAGGAAAAGAGCACTTATTGAATCCAAAGCGGATGAAATGGGTATAAAGATATTCAATCGCAAAGGAGGTCAGTGAGATGACAAACCTCACCAACCAGCGCAGGATTGCATCTAAAGTCTTAGGATGCGGACTGCACCGTGTCTGGCTTGACCCCGAAGCATTGGAAGATATCGCTGCTGCGATCACAAGGGAAGATATTCGTGAACTTGTTGAAAGTGGTAATATTAAGTCTGCACCGGTAAAAGGTGTAAGTCGCGGCAGGGCTCGTGCCAGAGATGCCAAGAGGAAATATGGTCACAGAAAAGGTCATGGATCCAGAAAAGGTAAAAAAGGTGCAAGGAACCCTCGTAAAGAGCAATGGATGAAAAAGATCCGTGCACTTCGTCGAAGGCTCAAAGAACTTCGTGATGATGGTACACTCGACAGATCCACCTATTGTAAGGTTTACAGGAAAGCCAAAGGTGGGGAATACAGAAGTGTTGCTCATCTTGAAGCTCACCTCGATATCGGAAAAGATGAATGAGTATTGATTAAAATGAATTTACATATTATATGTTGGAGGATAAATCATGGCAACAGGCCCCCGTTATAAAGTTCCTTTCAGAAGACGAAGGGAAGGGCGTACTGATTATCACCAACGTCTGAGATTGCTCCTTTCAGAAGAGAATCGTCTTGTTGTTAGGAAAAGTATTAGGAATGTCAGGATACAGCTGGTAATTCCAAATAATGAAGGAGACGAAACTCTTGTCTCCGCAATTTCAGGCGAATTGGGCAAATACGGTTATGAGGGATCTACCAGCAACACCACCGCGGCTTATCTTACAGGCTTGCTTTTTGGAAATAAAGCGCTTGCTGAAGGCTATGAAACAGGTGTTCTGGATATTGGATTACAATCTCCCTCTGCCGGTTGTAAAGTCTATGCAGCTCTTAAAGGTGTAGTGGATTCCGGAATGGATATCCCGCACAATCCTGCTGTATTCCCATCAGATGAGCGCATAAGTGGAGAACATGTGGCAGAATATCTTGAAGGATCAAATCTGCCAGAGGTTTTCGAGGCGACAAAAGAAAAGATCCTTTCGGATTTCAATTAAGGTGGTTATATGGCATATCAATATGAAGAAGATTGGGTTCCCCTTACAAGACTTGGCAGTCTGGTAGCTGAAGGACAGATAACTTCCATGGATGAAGCTATTGAGTCAGGTTTGCCAATCAGGGAATCTAATATTGTGGATATACTGTTACCCGGTCTTGAAGATGAAGTACTTGATATTAACATGGTCCAGAGGATGACTGACTCTGGAAGACGTGTCAAGTTCAGGGCAACAGTTATTGTAGGAAATGGTGACGGGTATGTGGGTCTTGGTCAGGCCAAAGACGGACAGGTTGGACCTGCTATCCGCAAGGCAATTCGCAATGCCAAGATGAACATTACTCGTGTAAAACGTGGCTGTGGTTCCTGGGAATGTGGTTGTGGACTTCCACACACTGTTCCTTCCGAGGTGCGTGGCAAAGCAGGCAGTGTTAATGTAGAACTCAAACCAGCTCCCAGGGGTCTTGGTCTTGCTGCAGGGGACACTGCAAGGAAAGTGCTTGAAAAGGCTGGTATCAAGGATGTCTGGACAAGGACCGAAGGTCAGACCAGGACTACCCTCAATTTTGCCAAAGCAACTTACAATGCTCTCAAGCATACCGGTACAATTAGGGAACCTCTCAAAATGGAATGTAAGGAGGCCTGAAAATGTATGCGGTTATAAGAATGCGTGGAAATGTTAATGTCAGGAAAACAATTGCTGATACATTAACCATGCTTCGCCTGAATCGTATAAATCACTGTGTGATACTCGATGAGACACCCAATAACAGTGGTATGATCCAGAAAGTGAAGGACTACGTGGCTTATGGTAAGATTGACGCAGAAACCCTTGCCCAGATTCTTGCCAATCGTGGTAAAATCGAAGGTGGGATTTCCCTTACCGATGAATACATTGCTGAAAATACAGATTTTGATTCGATTGCTTCTTTTGCAGAAGCCGTTTCCGAAGGCAAAGCCAGTTTTTCCGCAGTTCCAGGTCTGAAACCCGTATTCAGGTTACATCCTCCAAGGAAAGGTCATTCAGGTATCAAGAGACCTACTCAGAAGGGTGGGGTACTTGGTAACCATGATGAAAACATCAATGTTCTTCTTAACAAGATGAGGTGAAATCATGGGTAAAACTCAAACAAAGAAATATAGGGGTTCCAGAACCTGTGGGGGAGGTACTACCAAAAACAGGCGTGGTGCTGGAAACCGCGGTGGGCGTGGCAGATGTGGTGAAGTCAATCACCACTTTGTCCTTGCACTCCAGGGTGGTTACACCCACGGTAAGTATGGATTCAAACGTCCTTTAAAATCAATTCATGAAGTTTCCATCGTTAATGTGGGTGAACTTGATGAACTTGCAGACCAGCTTGTAGTAGATGGTCTTGCAAATGTTGAGGATGGTGTCTATAAAATCAATCTTGCAGACCTGGAAATTGAAAAAGTTCTGGGCTCAGGAAAGGTTAACAAAAAAATGGAAATTACAGCATCCAGTTTTTCCGGATCTGCTCGATCAAAGATCGAGGAAGCCGGCGGATCATGTGTTGCTATAGAAGAGTAATGTCTAAATGACATTACTCTTATTAACCTGTCCGATATATTTACATTTATATATTACAATATTGGAATCCGGCAAAAGGTGTAATTGATGAGCTTTAAGGAAAGTTTAGAACCGTTTTTTAGCAGGTTACCTGCTGTGGCAAGTCCGGAAGGACATGTTCATTTCAAGAATAAACTGCTGTGGACTCTGGGGATCCTCATGCTGTACTTTGCTCTTGCAAACGTACCTCTTTTTGGGCTTTCCGCGGAATCCATTGACCTATTCGAACAATACAGAGCTTTCTTTGCTGGAGCTTCTGGTTCTTTGATGCTACTTGGTATTGGGCCTATTGTTACTGCATCCATTGTTCTTCAGCTTCTCACCGGTGCAGATATTATAAAGCTGGATATGTCAGATCCACGGGATCAAGCTTTTTTCCAGGGTGCCCAAAAGTTCCTGGTATTCATTATGATTGTAATTACTGCGCTGCCTCAGATTGTTGGGGGTTACATTCAGCCTGATGCAGCTATTGCCGCATCTCTGGGAGTGGGTCTGGGAGTAATTACATTCCTGATATTCCTCCAGATATGTGTGGGTGGAGTATTGATCCTCTTTATGGATGAAATTGTTTCCAAATGGGGTATTGGATCCGGTGTAGGACTCTTTATTGTTGCGGGTGTTTCACAGCAGATTGTGACCGGTTTAATTAACTGGGTGCCCGATTCATCCGGATTACCTTCCGGTATTATTCCCAAATGGCTTTATATCATTCAGAATGTAGGAGCAGATTATCTTTTCTCCGGTGATGGTTTCATGTTTATCCTGATACAGGGTGGAATATTGGCACTTATCACTACAGTTGCAATCTTCTTTTTGGTTGTATATGCAGAAAGTACCCGTATTGAAATTCCTCTTGCACATAGTTCCGTGAAAGGGGCAAGAGGTCGTTTCCCTGTGAAACTGATCTATGCTTCAGTTCTGCCGATGATTCTTGTCAGGGCACTACAGGCAAACATACAGTTAATCGGTCTTATGCTTGCAGGTCGGGGTATTACAATTTTTGGAGAATACTCCGGTTCAACCCCTATAAACGGGTTAATGTATTATTTGGCTCCTATACACAGTCCCTATGACTGGATTCCTTCTTTAGTGCAGGAAACCTTTACCGGTTATGGTGTTGCTGCCCCTGAACTCTGGCAGATTGGTCTCCATGTGCTTATAGACGCAGTCTTCTTGATTGCTGGTGGTATCATTTTTGCATTGTTCTGGATAGAGACTACAGGAATGGGTGCCAAACCCACGGCTAGGAAAGTATTTAATTCCGGTATGCAGATTCCCGGTTTCAGGAGAAATATTGGCAGTATTGAGAAGGTAATGGACCGCTATATCCCCCGGGTTACTATAATAGGTGGTGCATTTATCGGTGCTCTTACATTGGTTGCCAGTTTGCTTGGTACCATTGGCGGAGCAGGTGGTACAGGTCTTCTGTTGACTGTAAGTATTGTCTACAGGTTGTATGAAGACATTGCTTCTGAACAAATGATGGAAATGCATCCTATGATGCGGTCTTTCTTCGGACAGGAGTAATAACAGGAAGTAAAAATATGAATGTGGTGTTATTTGGGCCACCGGGTGCCGGAAAAGGTACCCAGGCCAAAGAACTTTCCAGATACTATGATATTCCCCATATATCCACGGGGGATATCCTCAGGGCCAATGTAAAGCAAGGAACCGAACTGGGCAAAAGAGCGGAGCATTACATGAACCGCGGAGAACTTGTGCCTGATGAAGTTCTGATTGGTATTATTAAGAATCGTCTGGCTGAACCTGATTGCAAGAAGGGTTACCTGTTAGATGGTTATCCACGTACGATACCACAGGCTGATGCCCTGGATGGTATTCTTGATGAAATCGGAATGCCACTGGATGTTGTGTTGAATATTGATGTTCCGGATGAAGAACTTGTAGGGCGTCTTTCAGGTCGTTACATGTGTAAATGTGGCGAAAGTTATCACATCAGGTTTAATCCTCCACAAAATGAAGGTGTATGTGATTCCTGTGGTGGCCAATTGTACCAGCGTGATGATGATAAGGAAGAAGTCATTCGCCAGCGTTTGGAATCCTATAAAAATAAGACACAGCCATTGATAGATTATTATGCTAATAAGAATTTAGTGGTGCATATCAATGGCGAAAAGGACATAAAGGATGTATTTGATGATATTCGTGATGTCCTTGATAAATATGTGAATTGAATTTAATGAAAAATGTCGGTGATGGTTGCCTTGGAAAATGCAAAATTAAAACAGCTGCTTGAAAGATTTGTCATAGCTGTAGGTATATCCCTTATGCTTGGAATCGTTCTGATTGGCGAGGACGGCAGAGAAATAGTCGGATCGATTGTGGGAATTATAATGGATCCAATCATTATGCTGGTTGGTGAAAGTAATTTCCATGTTATGCTTTTTATCATGGCTGCCATTACTGCTCTTTATGCTTCTCTTATCCAGAAATATACTATTGACTGGGATCTTATGCGCAGTACTCAGGAACGTATGAAATCTTTCCAGAAGGAGTATCGTGAAGCTCAGTTGGCCCAGAACAATTACATGATCAATAAGCTGGATGAGCAGCGTAAAGAAATGATGTCTGACCAGATGGAAATGTCCAAGCAGCAGTTCAAGCCAATGGCCTATATTAGTATCATTTCCCTTCCCCTTTTCATGTGGGCATATTATTACATAAGTGAACATGGTAGTGCTGCACTTACCTTCCCATTCATCGGTGAGATTCTTTTAACAACTCCTATAATCGGGCCTATCCAGTACTGGATATTCTGGTATTTTATCACTTCTCTGGCTATCAGTCAGGTTGTACGAAAGGCTCTGGATATTGGTGGCGTGTGAATGCTTGTTACGATAAGCGGTCTTCCGGGCAGTGGAACCACCACTGTATGCCGGATGCTCGCCTCACATTATGACATAGAAATGATTTCAGCAGGTGACGTTTTCCGCAATCTTGCAAAAGAACATTCCATGAGTCTGGGGCAATTCGGAAAACTTGCCGAATCCGATCCTGCAATAGACAGGATGATCGATGAGAGGCAGAAAGATATTGCTTTAAGCCGGGATAACATTATTCTGGAAGGCAGGCTGGCCGGTCATATGGCAGGCGATGAAGCACTTTGCATATGGCTCAAAGCATCCCTAAAGGTCCGTGTTGAACGTATCGTTGGGCGTGAAGGTTCTTCTTTTGAAGCAAAACTCAACGAAACAATAGAAAGGGAATCTTCCGAATCTTTGAGATATCGCGAAATTTATGATATAGATATAAATGACCTTTCAATCTATGATCTGGTGATCGAGTCAAACCGCTGGAACCAATACCAGATATGTGATATATTAAAGACTGCAATTGATAATCTGGGTGGGTTTTTTAACGAATAATATTAATTATGATTACGATTTAACCCGACAAAGGGAATATATTATCAAAGGAGATGCTCATACAGACCCGTCATATGGTTGTCCTCCTCTTAAGCGTCCTCTCTCTTTTTACATCAGGATGGGAGTGGTAAACCTTGACAAACCCGCTGGGCCTACAAGTCATGAGGTCACTGCGTGGGTCAGGGATATGCTTGAACTCCCCAGAGCAGGCCATTCAGGTTCACTGGATCCACGGGTGACAGGTGTATTGCCGATTATGCTGGGTAAGGCAACAAAAGCTGTCTCCGCACTTCGCCTTTCAGCCAAGGAATATATCTGTCTTATGCGCCTCCATGACAATGTTCCTGAAGAACGTGTGCGGAAGGTATGCGATGAATTTACCGGTCCTATATACCAGACCCCTCCTGTAGTTTCGGCAGTCAGGCGTGCTATCAGGATACGCAATATCTATTCCCTGGATGTGCTGGAAGTTGAAGACAATCTTGTCCTTTTCAGGGTTAGATGTGAGGCAGGAACCTATATACGCAAACTCTGTCATGATATCGGGCTTGTGATTGGTTGTGGGGCCCATATGCAACAGCTCAGAAGGGTTGGCACAGGACCATTTGATGAGTCATCGCTTGTCACTCTGCATGACCTGAAAGACGCTTTTGTATTCTGGCAGGAAAATGGTGATGAAGAACACTTGCGTCGTATTATCAGACCAATGGAGGAAGCTCTTGTACACCTGCCGCATATCACAATCCGTGATTCCGCCGTGAGTGCTATTTGTCACGGGGCAGCACTTACAGTACCGGGTATTGTCGGTCTCGATTCTGATATCCAAAAAGAGGGTGATGTTGCCGTTTTTAGTTTGAAAGGTGAAGTTGTTGCTCTTGCAAAAGCATCAATGGACTCCTCTGAAATTCTGGATTTATCCAGTGGAATTGCTGCTATTACCGAAAGAGTAATAATGGATGCCGATGTTTATCCGAGTCGCTGGAATACAAAACGTATGCAGCGTACATGAAATAATATTTGCTGAGGTAGTCTAGCGGTACGGCGCAAGCCTGGAAAGCTTGTGGGGCTTGACCCCTCGGGAGTTCGAATCTCCCCCTCAGCGTCTTTCTATTTTTAACTAAGCTTAAGAGTTAATGGAATTACCTGCGGAAAGTTACATTTGGTTTATGTGTCTGCTTTTAGCTTCTTTTATTACATTGATTGCATTTTCCAGACTTTTCCATCCGATTATCTCAACATCTTTATTTTCTAAATTTTTATACGTCTCAAAGAAATGGGTTATCTCCTTTAAAAGATGGGGTGGGACTTCATCTATTGTTTCTATGTGTATCCACAAGGGATCACTTTCCGGAACACATAATATTTTTTCATCTCTGCCTTTATCGTCCATCATATCAAATAGTGCAACAGGATGCACATCTATCAAGCAACCCGGGAATGTAGGTTCCCATGTTAATACCAGTGCATCTAAAGGATCCCCATCAAGGGCGAGCGTGTCGGGAAAGAAACCATAATCACAGGGATAGACCATCGAAGAGAACAGCATCCTGTCAAACTTTATCATTTCTTTTTCCTTGTCATACTCATATTTATTTCGACTTCCCTTTGGAATTTCTATAAGTACACTTTCAATTTGTCTTTTGACCATTTTCACACCCTGTTTGATTATATTTGTCTCTATTATATTTCATAATGGTGCATATTTCAGTTACTTGTAAAAATATTGATGGATATATCAATATTACACTCAGTATCCAGATGGGAATTTTCGGGAGATGTTTATTCAATCACAAAAACTTTAACTCCATAATTCCATTCTTTTTTTATGAATGGGGAGGTTAAGTGGTACCATGCCAGTTCAGAGGAGACCTTTTCTCTCCTTGAAAGCAATAAGGAAGGTTTAAGCGACGATGAAGCATCTTTCCGCTTATCTACCTATGGTTACAATGAAGTTGAAGCAAAAAAGAAACATGGCTCACTGTATCTTTTTGCCAGACAATTTGCAAGCCCACTGATCTATGTGTTAATTGCTGCTGCAATAGTCACTTTCTTCTTAAAAGAATATGCAGATACTGCTGTGATCGCCGGAGTGGTCCTGGCTAATGCAATAATTGGTTTTGTGCAGGAAAAAAAGGCTGAAAACGCTCTGGAATCCCTTGCCCGTATGATGCGTCCCGAAGCTACTGTACTGCGCAATGGACAGCGCAAAGTTATCCCCAGTCGAGAACTGGTAGTAGGGGATGTAGTACTATTTGATGCCGGTGCAAGGGTACCTGCCGATGTAAGGCTTTTCCAGACCAAGAACCTGCGTATCGATGAATCAGCTCTTACCGGCGAATCCATGGCGGTTGAAAAGAAAACCACATCCATTTCCGGTGAGGACGTACCACTTGCAGACCAGAAAAATATGGCATTTGCCGCCACTCTTGTAACACAGGGTGTCGGATATGGTGTGGTAGTGGCAACCGGACCCCGTACCGAGATCGGGAAGATTTCTGAACTCATCAAGGAATCGGAAAGTATTTCCACTCCCCTGATACGCACCATAAACCATCTGGGTAAATTACTATTTGTTGTAATCCTTTTTGTATCGGTCCTGACATTTATTATTGGACGTCTGCAGGGCTTTGAGAATCTGGAAATTTTCCTGGCCTCAGTTAGTCTTGCAGTGGCGGCTATTCCTGAAGGTTTGCCAGCTCTTATCACCATATCACTGGCCATAGGGGTAAAATCTATGGCCTCAAAGAATGCCATAATGAGAAACCTGCCTTCAGTGGAAACACTGGGATCAGCTACTGTCATATGCTCCGATAAGACAGGCACCCTGACTATGAATCAAATGACAGTAACAACAATATACACCTCTGAAGGGTGGTTTGATGTTACAGGTGAAGGTTATTCTCCCAAAGGGACCTTTGCCAGTGAAGGAGTACAAGTTTCACCTTATGATTATGGTTCCTTGATGGAGACCCTCAAGGCGGGTTCTCTGTGTAACGATGCGTATCTGCGTGAAGAAGGAGGTGTGGTTGGTGATCCTACAGAAGGGGCACTGCTGGTATCCGCTTTGAAAGCATCATCTTTCCATTTACCTCGTATTGATTCACTTCCCTTTGAATCCGAAAAGCGATTTATGGCAACCCTGCACGAAAAGGATGAAAAATCCAATGTAATTTTTGTAAAGGGCTCGCCGGAAACAATAATCAGTATGTGCTCCTCAAAGTACGGAGAAAATGAGGTTTTTGATCCGACTGAAATACTTGAAGTTGCTTCAAACATGGCATCTAAAGGCCTGAGGGTTATTGCCATGGCATACCGGGAAGTGGGATCTGACAGGAAAGAAGTAAAGGAAGAGGATATTGATGATCTTATTTTTCTGGGGCTGCAGGGAATGCGTGATCCTCCCCGGGAAGAGGTCAAGGCTGCTATTAAAAAATGCAAAACAGCCGGTATCCGTGTAATCATGATAACGGGGGATCATGGCCTCACAGCTCACAGTATCGCAAATCAACTCGGCATAACCACAGAAGGTGTACTTACAGGTTCAGAACTTGATAGTATGTCGGATGAGCACCTGCATGAAAAATTAAAAAATGTTTCTGTCTTTGCCCGCACTTCCCCGGAAGATAAATCCCGTATTGTCAGGTTGCTTCAGGAGCAGGGAGAGGTTGTGGCCGTCACGGGAGACGGGATAAATGATGCACCAGCACTCAACAGGGCAGATATAGGAGTTGCAATGGGCAAATCCGGTACAGAGGTCGCCAAGGAAGCCTCGGACATGGTGCTTGCAGATGACAACTTTGCTTCCATTGTAAATGCTGTGGAGGAAGGCAGGGATGTTTACGACAAAATCCAGAAGGTTATTTTATGGATGCTGCCCACCAATGCCGCAGAGGGACTTGCTGTAATGGCTGCAGTGCTACTGGGAATTACCAATCCTCCTCTCTTGCCTCTACATATATTGTGGATTAATACTGTGACAGCAATCTGTTTAGGTGTACCCATCGTCTTTGAACCAAAGGAATCCCTGTTATTGAGAAGACATCCACGCCCTCCCGAAGAGCCGCTTTTACTGCCGGTTATCAAGCAAAGAATCGTTTTAGTTGCCCTGCTGATGGTAACAGCAACATTCCTTTTGTTCTTCTTTGAAATCAATGATCAGAAAACCACAGTAGCTACGGCGCAAACCATTGCGTTGAATACCATCGTATTCTTTGAGATATTTTACCTTTTCAGTTCAAAATCCATTTATGAAAATATATTTGGCCGGCTGTTTTCCAATATGGCAATGTTGGCAGGGGTGATTGTGGTAATCCTGTTACAGTTGCTGATAACCTATAATCCATTGATTAATGGTATCCTTGACACAGCACCTTTAAGGTTAGTTGACTGGGTAATTATAGTAGTAATCTCCAGTTCTGTGTTTTTTGTGATCGAAACCGAAAAGATGCTGCGTAAGCGCCAGAAAAGCAAGATTACCCGTTAAGGAAAGCATCAAGTCTTTCCATTCCTTTTTCTATATTTCCTAAACTGTTGGCATAAGAGAATCTAACATGGCCTTCTGCACCTGACCCAAAGTCAATTCCTGGTGTAATGGCCACTCCGGTTTCTTCCAGGACCTGCCTGCTGAATTCAAGTGAATTCCCGGTAAACTTATTCGCGTCAGCCAGGATGTAGAAGGCACTATTTGGAGTGTAATTAATGCCAAAACCGATATCTTTGAGTTTCTCAAGCATGTAAATACGACGTTTGTCATAGGTCTCAACCATTGATTTCACATGGTCCTGTGGACCTGTGAGCGCTGCAACTGCGGCGTGTTGGACAAAATTGTTGGCGCATATGAAAAAATTCTGCTGCATTTTCTGGACCAATCGGATCATGTTAGGAGGCACGATCATGTAACCCAGTCTCCAGCCGGTCATGCAGTATTTTTTGGAAAAACCATTTAGTACGATTGCATTATCTGTATATTCCAGTATGCTGTGGTCTTCTGCATCCCCGTAAACAATTCCCTGGTATATCTCATCGGAAATTATCGGGATTTCTCCTGCCAGGTCCGCAATCGACTCCATCTCTTCTGGAGGCATCATATAACCTGCAGGGTTGGAGGGACTATTAATTAGAATGGCAGATGTATCAACATCAATATTTTTTGAGAGGTTATCAGAATTCAGGCAATAGCCTTCTTCTCCTTTTGTAGGAACCAGGACTGCCTTGCCCCCGATGGCTTTGACGAAATTTGGATAACATGCATAATGAGGATTTGACATCGCTACCTTCATCCCTTCATCAACAAGCGCCATGAAACTCAACATAAGGGCCGGGCTTGTACCCGAAGTAACAACTACCTGTGAAGGGTCGATATCAAGGTTAAAACGTGTGTTGTAATCTTCAGTGATTGCCTCTCTTAGTTCGGGTATTCCCTGACTATGTGTGTAAGTTGTATTGCAGGCATCCAGGGCATTGTGGGCAGCTTCACATATATGGGGAGCAGTGGGGAAATCCGGTTCTCCAATCTCCAGATGAATTATACTTTTACCCTCTGCTTCGAGCTGCTGGGCCCTCTCCAGTACCTCCATAACGTAAAAAGGTGGTATGTTTGCTACTTTCTGGGATATCATGGTAATGATATGCGCTGTATTTGTTATTTAAATCTGACTTTTCAATCTATTATCTAATTCTCAAAAAACATTACCATTAAATTCCCTGGCATCCTCACGTGCTGCATAACATATTTGTTCCCTTAGATCAGGTATTGCGGAGAGCACCCTTGTCCAGTCTGGCAACAGCATATCATGGGGTTTATCAAGATATTCTTCCCCGGATTTCATGATAACCTTTGAGAACATATCCACATAAGTTTCCTCTTCATGGCGGTTAAAGTTTAGGCCATTGAAAAGGGCATCAGTATAATATTTCCTTATAAGGTCCTGCCCTCTTCTTTTATATTTCACCTGTACACTATGCAAGAGTGAATGGGATATGGGGGTGGTTGATGATTCTGTGATTATACGCAGGAATGTCGAGAAAATATCACCAGTCATCTTGCATAGGCCTTCCGTGCGGTCCTGGCCAAGTTTTTTATGTTTATGATCGTAAAATCCAAGATCTGTCTGGCATACTCTCTTGTATGTGGCATTGCGGTAGACTTCTGCAAGCAATCCGACTTCAAGTCCCCAGTCTGCCGGGATTCTTATATTGAGTGCAAGATCGCTTGTCATTGCAAATTCACCGGAGAGGGTGTAGCGGAAAGATCTGAAATAGTCCAGGATCTCTGAATCACATCGAAGTTCTTTGTGCAGGGTATCCATAAGGGGTTGGACAAAAAGACGATAAACACGTCCATGCATAGTTTTTTTGTCCAGGTTTACTCTTGCATAATAACCTTTGTTGAAAAAGAAATTCAGATCTCGACTGACTATAGGATAAAGAAGCTTTAAAGGAATGGAAGATGTGTAATTGACAATATCCGCATCATGCAGGGCAATTGCATAAGAATTCAGGCTGGCAACACCTAGGCCCAGCCAGGCATCCATGCCCTTACCTCTGAAACCTGTAAGGTCAAGATCAATCTCCTTCATATCATCTATGATCTTTTGAACCCTTTTGCCATTACACCATATGAGCATATGGTCGGTTTTTAACTGGCTGAAAAATTGTGCAGCTTTTGCGTATTGTTCGGGATTATCAGCTGCCATCGGAATAATTATCTGTTTAACACAGTTGCATTTATTTAATTCCTCCACGATTTGCTGAAGAGGACGTTTTTCTACTTCCTCGTATAATATCGGTATGATCAAACAAGCAGGTCGCTTTTTTTCAAGTTGCTTGATTTTTTCTTCAAGTTTATTGACATCAATGCAAAAATCATGTATTGTAGTAATATCCTCCTGATGAAAATCCATTTAATACCCCCGTTTATGGATGATTTTTTGTACTATGAATATATTTTTGTCATCCTGATTCTCTCCCCCTATAAAGTCGAATCAGTGATTAGATGTCTATTCATAATTCCATTTTTGCTCTATATAATGGAGCCAAAAAATTTATAGTTTTCTATTTGCCTAAAATCTCCTATAAGAAAGGTCCAGAATATAAATTTGCAAGTTATATCACGTCAGTATCTCAGAAAAGTATGATTAATAGACTGCAGTGGATATTTGTTTCTACAATGATTATGATTGTAAATTTTATACAGGTTGAACTTTCGTGATGTCTATTTTGAATGATTATATGTAATGGATAATAAGTATTTTATACTTCGAATAACCTTATATTTGTACTTATACTTAATATCTGGCGTGGTCAGGAGCATACTATAAATGGAAGGAATGGCGGCAGAAAAATGGTTTCAGCTTGGTTTTCATGCCGAATATCCTGAAGATAAGATTCGTTGCTACTCACGCGTTCTCGAAGTGGAAAAAGATTCTCTTATCTGGGATAACGAAGCGATTGCTCTTGTATGGACAAATAAAGGTATAGCTCACAGTGATCTGACAGAATACCAGGAAGCTATTCATTGTTTTGATAATGCTCTTGAACTTAATGGTAATAATCCTGATATATGGTACAATAGAGGCATAGTCTATTCCTAGTTGAAATAGCCAGAAAAAGCGATTGAATGCTTTGACAAATCCACCAAGATTGATCCAGATTATGATAATGCATGGCTCAATAAAGGCATGATGTTCTGTACTATGGAAAGATATGAAGAAGCCCTGATATGTTATGAACATATAAACATCAGGGAAACTGATTCTGCTGAAAAGAAAACAATTTTGTGGAACTGTCGGGGCATATCACATTTCTTAAAAGGGACATATGATGAAGCGACACGATGTTTTTCTCATGTATTAAATCTTGATCCGGAATGTGAAGAAGCAAAAAATTACCTGAAAAAAGCCATATCCCTGCTTAATCAGCAAAAAAAACAAACATCCAATTACTAAGGACCCATTATTTGTGTTTAATTTTATATATGTGAAGTCCCAATATCTCTACGATCATACTACCAATTTATGAAGAGGGATGGAAATACTTGGTAATTTAAAAAACTACATACGTCATTCTGTATTGCCATTTGCATCCAGAATCCCCCTTTCTCCCGACACTATCACATATCTCGGGCTTTTTGTAAGTTTTCTGGCAGCTTTTGAGTTTTCAAAAGGCGATCTTTTATACGGTGCCCTTTTTTTAATTCTTGGAGGGGTACTTGATGTTTTGGACGGGGCCGTTGCACGTGCAAGTGGTACAACATCGGCTTTTGGAGGGGTACTTGATTCGGTTTGTGATCGTTATGCGGATGCTATTGTTTTTGCAGGTTTGATTTACGGTTTTGTAAACAACACAATTCAAGGGAGCGGATTTTTTATAGAAGGGTGGATCTGGTGTATCTTTGCAATGATTGGCTCATATCTAGTCAGTTACACACGCGCCCGTGCCGAAGCAGCAGGTGCATCCAAACTTGATATAGGGGTGGCAGAAAGATCAGAAAGAATTATAATTCTGATAATCGGCGCACTTTCAGGTTTCCTCCTGCAGGCACTTGCACTTATTGCAATCCTGACCCACATTACTTTTATACAGCGGGTAATGGGGGCAAAACAGCGCCTATAGAAGAGATTATATAACACATCATTTATGTCTAGATTGAATTACTTTACAGTCACAGCTGAGGATTAATATGCTATATGAGGCAGAAGTCACCATCAATCTAAAGGCCGGTATGCTGGACCCTGAAGGAACTACTATCAAGCGTGCTCTGGGACACCTGGGTTATAATACAGAGAGTGTTAAAAGCACCAAAAGGTATGTCATTGAACTTAATGCAGAATCAGAAGAAAATGCCCGCGGACTTGTTGACCAAATGTGTCAGAAACTGATTGCAAACCCTATCATTCATGATTACTCGATTGACCTGAGGGAAATAGAATGACCGTTGCCATCATACAGTTCGGTGGAAGCAATTGCGATAATGATGTCCTGCATGTCTTGCAGGATGTACTTGGAATTGATGCCGAACTTGTCTGGTATAAAGAGGAAAAACTCGATGACTATGAGGCTGCTGTAATCCCGGGTGGTTTTTCATATGGTGACTATCTGAGATCAGGTGCTATTGCTTCAAGGACACCTATAATGGATGCTGTGAGAAAAATGGCCAACGATGGCAAGCCAGTGATGGGAATATGCAATGGCTTCCAGATACTTACTGAATCAGGTTTACTGGATGGAGCCCTTACAACAAACAGTTATCCCAAGTTCAAATGTGAATGGTCATACTTGAAGGTAGAAAATACGAATACGCCTTTCACTTCAATGTATGAAAAAGGTCAGGTGATTCGTATTCCGATTGCCCATAAGGATGGAAAATACTATAATGATGATGCATCCCTGCAGCAGCTGGAGGATGATAATCAGGTTGTATTTAGATATGTAGATGAAAGCGGCAATCCAAACGAAGCTGTCAATCCAAACGGCTCACGTAATAACATTGCAGGCATCACAAATAAAACCGGCAATGTACTGGGTATGATGCCACATCCCGAAAGAGCATCAGAGAAAATTATAGGTTCTGATGATGGTCTTTTGATGTTTAAGTCGATGTTAATTGGTCAGAAATAATCATTTGCTTACTTTTATTTTTGCAGCGGTCTTCCAGGAATGCCTGACAAAATCGGGCAAATTCCCATTTTTATCCATCCACTCCTGAAGGAATTTTTTGGTTTTGGGATCTGATGGATAACCGCTTCCAAAATCTTCATTGATAGATGTTTTGATATTTCCTATAAGCTCGTCTCTTCTGACTTTTGCAATAATGGAGGCCGCAGATACTATTGGGTATATGTCATCGGCACGATGCTCGGAAACAATTTCCGGCTTTTTTTCTCCTTCATGCTTCTTTTCATATGCAGCAAGAAGTTTCTTGCCGAATCTTTCTGCGTTTACATCTGCAGCATCTACATATGCCATATCAGGTTTCAGGTTTTCGAGGACACTAGAAAATCCCCTTATCATGATATCATTCATGCTCATTATGTTGCGTAGCTCATCTATCTGGCATGCTTCTATTTCCTGTATAAATATCCCATCTGCATATTTACGTATCTGACGGGCGAGATTTTCCCTTTTTTTGGGGGACAGTTTTTTTGAGTCTGCCACACCCAGATTCTTCAGGGCGTTTATGTTTGATTCATCCATAATAACACCGGCAACACACATTGGTCCGATTACCGGTCCTTTGCCAGCTTCATCAATTCCTGCAATTTTCATAGTTGTCCTCATCTTCAGATAAATAAGGTAAAGATAACGTAAGCAATTGTCATCATCACTATTGAATGTTTCAATCCGGCAAGGACTTTTCCTTCACCCATTGCTCCTGCCATCAGACCGGAACTCAGTCCCTGTATCAGACAGGCATGTTTGAACAATCTCGTATACTCATCCAGGTTAAAACTTGAAAGGAAACTTCCCTGTGTTCCCGAAGCAGCCATTTTTGCACCCGCATCTGCCATTTCTGTCAGGAATGTAGTGGATATTACATATATCACACCTACAAAAACAAAAAAAGCAATGTAGATAATTACTATATAAATCATCATGCTCATTGAACGTTCCCGCTTCATATCCTGTTCAGATGATGCATCACGGGATGCTACGAGTAAAACCTGACCTATATCTCCACTGGATTCATTGGCCTTGGTAATAAGGGTAAATGACCTTGCCACAACCTGGGTCCTCAGTCGATTTGCAAACCTGACAAGACTGTCATTTATGTTTACTCCCCAGGAAATATCCCTCCAGACCTTTTTTATTTCCTTACTGAGAGTATCAGTCTCCTTTCTTGACATAAGCTTTATTGAATCCTGTAATGTCATCCCGGTTTCGTTAGTACTGGCCAGTTTTTTCAACAGGTCAGGAATATTTTGTTCCAACTTCTTCTTGCGCCGATTTTTCTTTTCATAGAATATAGTCAGGGGAACAACTGTTGCAAAAAATCCAAATACAAGATAATCATCAATAAAATCAATTATCCCGGAGGGTAATCCTCCATCTTTCATATTGAGAAGGAGGGGAATTATTATTATGCATGCACCAATCGGGCCCGTTATAACCAGTGTATATTCGGGCTTTTCAAGCATTGGCTTTAAAGGATTTCTTATATATTTCTTATATTGAAGGCCCTTTTTTGATTTGATAAAACTTTCAAAATATCCGCGTTTTTGTACTTTGTCTTCATTTTCTTCTATAACTTCCCCGTTTTCGTCATAAACCGGCTGGAGGTGTAGAGGTACTTCGGGGATTCCATGATCATATGTATCATTGGTCTTGAGTAACTTTGGTTCCCCTAGTTCGCCAGGTGTTATTATGCTGATCATAACAACAAACATGAGGGAACCGATGGGGAGGACAGCATATATGATTGCATATACCATTGATTTTGAGCCGGAACCCATGATAATCATCATAACTCCCATTATTATTATAAACAGTGGACCGGCCACAAATGCAGTTACATATGATTCAGAAAGCAATGCCAGTGTTTCCAGGAAACCTTTCTGGTCCACCATACTTTTCTGCAAGTATTGATCTGATTTATCCTGAAAATATTTTGCGATGTCTCCCCCACTATCTATTATTGTAACAAGATTGTATATCAAATCCTGAAACCTGTCTGAAGGGGTAGTACTGGATATATTTGTCAGTGCTGTTCTGATGTCGTGGCCGAAATATTCCATGTCCTTTACAATGGTATCGACTTCGACAGCCACTTCCCCATAGGTATCTTCTGCCTTTGCAAGGGATTTGAATACATCCAGGATATTCATCCCGCCCCTTGTTAATGCATACATAAAAGTTACTGCATAGGGGAGTTGTTGATCGATATTATTTTTCCTCTCCCCTGCCTGGAATGCCGGATAAAACATGAAGAGAACATAAGTTATACCTCCCAGTATAAGTGTCAGGAAAATAACAATAAAAAAGCCTATTATAATATCCCTGTAAGCCAGCAACCATGCAAACGATGAATTGACCTGGATGCCGGTTAGCTGATCGGGTAATCCTATGATCGTGAAAATAAGGTAAGCAAATAAAAGTCCCAGCAAAGCGCCGAAAATCCCTGCAACCACAGAATAAAATATCCCTGCTGATACATACATCTCATAAGACACAGGAATTCGTGCCTGTTTGAGCTGGAGCTGGAGGCTTGAATAACTGTTCCCTCTTTCCTTAACCCTCTCTCCCAGCAGGGCGAAAGGAATTTTTCTGGCAAGGTCAAAAAGAATTTGACCATAATCTTTCTCGGAGTTGCTTTTACCATTTAATTTGAAACGTGTTTTTAAATGTCTGGAAGAGTTTATTATTTTTTGTTTGAGCGATATTTTATTGGTTTGAGGTAGTTGGGATGCTTTTTTGACAGGATCCGTAGATTCATCGATTGCGTCGGGTTCAACTGTAGTTTCATTTTCTTCAGTTTGTGATCCATCCAAGTATTATCCCACCATTTTCATTTATCCATTCCAAATCTGGCAAGGGTTTTTTCGGGTGTTGCCTGGTACTCTTTAATGATGGTAGCAATCTCTTTGAAATCCCGGATTCCATTGTACAACATATATTCAAGTATATTCTGCCGGGTTTGCAGTTCTCGATTAATATCTCCTTCATTCCAGCCCCTTTGTAGCTTTATGTCATTCAATGCTTTGGATTTACCCGTATGCCTGAAGGAATCAGTCGATGAATCCCACGTAAATATGTCGTTGGTTCGAATATTGCGCGTATTTGGATCTATATCGGTGATCTCCACAAGTTTCAGGTTCCTCCTGACACGTTTGCCTGCTGAAAATGTCTGTGCCTGAATACTCATTATGTCAAGAGCCTGGATCATATTTCTGGGTACACTTATAGGAGGATTTTCCAGCCTGTGAATTGCCGATGATACAGAATCAGCATGCATGGTAGAAAATGTGGTGTGGCCTGTAGACATCGCCTGGAACAACGTTAGTGCTTCTTTGCCCCTGACCTCACCTACCAGCAGGTACTCCGGTCTTTGCCTCAAAGCCGCCTTCAGCAGGTCATACATGTCAACAGCTCCTCTTTCGTCTGCTGTAAATGAGTCCCTGGTAACTCCTGGTATCCAATTAATATGCGGTAATTTAAGCTCTCTTGTATCCTCAAGGGAAATGATTTTTGCCTTTTCAGGAATGAAGAGGGAGACTGCATTCAATGATGAAGTCTTACCTGAAGCCGTACCTCCTGCATATATCAGACTCTTATTATTTTCAATACACAACCACAGATATGTCATTCCTGCCGAAGAAAAGGTACCCCACTCAAGAAGGTCAATTGGTGTAATAGGAGTTTCACTGAATTTACGAATTGTGAAGGTACTGCCGTGAGTGGTTACAGTTGTACCCAGAGTCATCTGGATACGGGACCCATCTGGCATTGTGGCATCTATCATTGGCTCGGCTACGGATATATGTTTACCACTTTTTTGAGCAAGCTGGATTATAAAAGAATTGAGTTCATCTTCTTCAAAGTAGATATTGGTGGAAATATTGCTGTATTTTTTGTGATAGAGAAAAACAGGCTTATCGTGTCCGTTACCTGATATATCTTCTATTCCATCGTCATACATCAGTGGATCAATTTTTCCCAGCCTGACAAAATCCCTTTTTACATAGTAAATGATTTTTCCCAACATCAGGGGGGTAAATTTTATAGCATAATCCTTAAGGATGATCAGTATCTTGTCTTCCAGTATCTTTTCTTTATTTGCCAGTCTGTCAATATTTTCCACGAGTAAAACATCACGCAAACGATCTTTAATCTCTGTCAGGAAGATTTCTTCAAATTCATCTAATTTTGGTTCAACTATCTGGTACAGATAATCATTGAGGAGTTCATTATAAAGAATGACGACAAAACAAAATGGCTCATCAAGCCAATATCTCTCAATTTCTTCATAATTTGCTATCCCTTCAAAATATGTAATGGGACCATGGATAGCAGGGTCATACTGTTCGATTGGTTCTATTTCTCTTTCAAGGAGATTACGTATTTTCTGGACGAAATTAATATTTTTGAAACTTTTTTTTATTTTAGTTTGTGAATCAGCCTCTTCGCCTGATTCTTTATTTCCCTCCTCCGGTTCATCCTCCAGTAAATTTTCCGTGTCATCATTTACAGTAGGATCTTGAGATAAGGAAGTCTTCACCATTGCGCTGTTATTTAGGTCTTCAGAGTCATCTGTTTCAGTTGTTTTTTCCTGTAATTCTCTTATATTTTTTTCAGTATTATCGCTTTCTGGAGGGGGAGAAAATATATTTGGTAAATCCTCTTTAGAATTGGAAGTATTTGATTCTCCATCGGATAGTTTTCTTTGTTCTTCATTATTCTCGTTTGCAGATGGATTTTCTCTACGTATGGTTTTTTCACCTTTGGAAGGTGTGAAAATAATTTCATCCTTTTTTTCTTTAACAATCAAGGTGTCTTTTTGAGAAGATTTTTCTTTTTTACGGAAGGAGCCGGGTTTGAAAAGTTTTGGTTCTATCACTCCCGATTCTTCTTGCTTGCCAGTGGATGAGTTTTTATTGTTCTTTGAAAGTTCTCCCTTGCTTGAATAATCCATTCCCCTTTTTACGGAATCTTCATCACTCATTTTGTCACCGGAAATTAATTATTATTTATGGGTATTATGGGCCTAAATGCAGCGTACATATATATCAGTAATAATATTATAATCATTATTATAGTTATGGATAATATTCTCCTTATGTCTATCCATGAAAAACATTAAATCTTAGATACCCATTACTTTCCAAGCATACAGACCAACTTTACGGAAGATCCCCATGCCCATTATAACACTGGATTATGAAGACCTTGAGAAACTTACAGGTACTGACCGGGATAGAATAATAGATAGGGTTCCCATGATCGGAGCAGATATCGAACGTATTGAAGACAAATCCATTGATATCGAATTCTTCCCCGACCGTCCCGATCTATATAGTGTCGAAGGTGTTTCCAGAGCAATGCGGGGTTTTATGGATATTGAAAAAGGGCCTGTAAAATATGATATTAACGATTCAGATGTTGAAATATCTCTGGATGACAATATAAAGACGATCCGTCCTGTGCTTGCTTGTGCGATTGTCCGTGGAGTCAAATTCACCGAATCCTCAATAAAATCCCTGATGGATCTGCAGGAATCCCTGCATTGGGGATTGGGCAGAGACCGTAAGAAAGTGTCAATCGGGGTTCATGACCTCTCCGGACTCAAACCACCTTTCAAGTATATTGGTGCTGACCCATCAGTGGAATTTATTCCTCTTGATTTCACCGAACCCATGAACCTGGCAGACATCCTCGAAAAACATCCAAAGGGCACACGTTTTGCCCATCTTCTTGAAGGCTATTCAAAATATCCCCTTATACTTGATGCTGATAATCAGGTGCTTTCCTTCCCGCCTATAATTAACGGAACACTAACCATGGTGGACAAAAATACCACCGATCTTTTCATAGATGTAACAGGCCTGAGTGGCGAAGTTTATACAGCCCTCAACATTGTTGTGTCTGCACTAGCCGATCGTGGAGGCAGGATTGAATCTGTTAAGATTAATTATCCCGATGAGAAATCAAAAATCACTCCTGATCTCTCGCCGGAAAAACGTATTATTTCAATGGATGAAGTGAAATCCCTTGTTGGTATGGACTTCACATCAGAGGAAGTAGCAGGCCATTTGAGAAGAATGCGTTATGCAGCATCACCTGCAGGCACCAATGAAGTGGAGATAGAAATTCCTCCCTACAGGGCAGATATCCTGCATAATTATGACATAATTGAAGACATTGCAATTTCGGTAGGTTTTGACAATATTGAGGCAATATTCCCATCTACTTCCACAACCGGTGAGGCACATCCCCTTTCCCTGATGCAGGATAATATCAGGGAGATAATGGTTGGGCTGGGATATTCTGAAGTAATGCCATTTACTCTTACCAGTGAGAAGGTGCATTTTGATAATATGAGGAGGCCTCATACAGAAGATGTGACACCTGTAATGCATCCTATCAGTGAAGACCAGACAATGATACGCACGACCCTCCTGCCCAACCAGATGGAAATTCTCTCCCTGAACCAGCATCATGAACTGCCTCAGCGCATATTTGAGGTTGGTGAGGCAATCGTGAATTGTGCAAATAAACTGCACCTGGCAGCTACGTCTATCCATGCACTGGCAAATTTTGAGGAAATAAGAGAAATTGTTGATTCAATGATGATGGAGCGAAATGTTCCCTATTCAGTCAAGGCATCAGAAGACCCTGCATTTATTGAAGGCAGGAGAGCAGATATTCTTGTAAATGGTATAAAAGTAGGTGTGATGGGAGAAATTCATCCGCAAGTCATACTCAATTTCGGGCTTGGACAACCTGTTGTAGGTTTTGAAATAAACCTGGATGAATAACTAACTGATATTTAATTACTATTTAAAAAAGAACGGGCCCGCCGCGATTCGAACACGAGTCAATGGGTTTCTTCGTACCTATTTTAGGTAACATCGAAGCCCATCAGGATATCCTGGCTACCCCACGGGCCCGCAGGAAGCAGCCTTATCATAGTGATAACGTCTATTAAACTTTTCTATAGCGGCATTTAGAAACTGATACGATATTGCAACAATACAGCAACTACTATAAGCATCAATCCGAATATTTTTTTGAAATATTTTCTGGAAAGGGTTTCAAGATTCCATTTTGAAGTATACATAATCCGGGAGCCAAACTGGCTTCCAATCAGTGAGGCAGTTGCAAATAGAATCATTGTAGTACCAGAAATTTCTATATTGTTGAGATGGGAGATAAGGCCGGACAGTGAAGAGATCATTACAATTAGCGATGACGTGGCAGGTGCCTCTCTTATCCCGTATCCAAGACTAAGAAGCAGAGGTACCACGAATGTTCCGCCCCCTATACCCAGCATCCCCGCAGATATTCCTACTCCAACACCCACAAGTGACCCCAAAAACAGTCTACTGTGGGTTGCTGGTTCTGATATGTATGCTTGTTTTTTGCCATTAATGAGCATGCTTAATCCGACAAGAACTATTACAACACTGAAAATAAAGAGAATTGTTTCCTCAGAAACTCTCATGCCAATATGTGTTCCAATCGGTGCTCCGATTACGGAAAAGATAAGGAAAGGAATTGCAGTATGAAAATCTATCATTTTCTTTTTCAGGTATGTAAATGAAGCTGAACCGGCTGTGGTTACATTGAGTAGAAGGGCAAGTGGGATTGCGATTCTCAGGTCAATACCAATCCAGTAAAAAAGGGGTACATAGATTACTGCCCCTCCGATTCCCAATAATGCAAAAATGGAGGAAAGTCCCAGGATTAGTATTGTAAGAAGAAAGGGGTCTAAAGCCATTATATCTTACTTATCCTTTACATCTTTGTATCTTTCTTTGAAGCGGGCAATATCCTCACGTGTGCCTACAACAGATATGATATCTCCCTTTTCAAGGACTACATCATCCAGTTCTTCTATCTTTTTCGTATCTCCTTGCATATAGCCGATTACACGACACCCGATAGTACTATACAGGTCAAGTTCGCCGATTGTTTTTCCCGCCATATTCTTTCCAACGACAAGATTCTCAATTTCAGTTCCCTCATAAAGCATTATGTCTTCTATAGGGCAGTATCCTCCGGTCCCATAACAAACAGAAGTGATTTTTGCCAGCATCTGGCCGGCAACTATAGAAAGGGAAGCAACGTAATCGGCTCCTGCTTTGTATATTTTGTCAATGGATTCAACTGAATTTGCTCTGGAAAATATTGTGGACTCCGGATTTAACCCTCTGGAGATAAGAGTGGCAAAGATAACATCCGTATCGTGATTCAGACAAATTATAACTGTCGAGGCATTTTCAATACCCGCATTTTTGAGTACTTCTTCTTCCGTACCATTACCCACTATATATTCAAAATCCGGTCTCAGGAAAAGGTCTTCTTTTGAATCAACAATGACAAAAGGGATGTCGTTCTCGTCAAGTACTTCTGCAATCCTTTTTCCTACATCCCCGTATCCAAGAACGATTATATGGCCCATTTGCATTCCAGGTCACCTGTTATTTTGTAAGATCCTTTAATTTACTCAAATGTTCCATTGTACCGGTTGCAAGCAGTACAGTATTTTCTTTAATTATTTCTTCATCATCAACTTTAAGGAGCAATTTACCTTCTTTTCTTAATCCTATTATATTTGCTCCTGTTTTCTTGTGGATATTAGCTTCGTTGAATGATTTGCCAATAAGCTGGCTTGCAGGGTATACGGGAAGTTCTACAATGCTATATTTATCCAGGAATGTAGTTGCACCGCCAAGCCCCATTACATAGGGGTCCAGTGCTTTTTTTCCCAGAAACCTGCCAAGTACAAGTTTTGGGGAAACTACACGATTTGCACCTGCATATTTGAGGTATTTGATATTTGCTGAATCTTCGGCTACTGCTATTATGTAAGCATCTGCAAGGCTGGAAGCGGTAAGGACAATACTGGCGTTTTCTTCATCAGATCTATTTGCTATCAAAAAGCGGGCTTTGCCAACCCTAGCGTTTTCCAGTGTTTCATCATCTGTAGCTTTACCGTATATGCATGGTATTTTTTTTTCAATAAGGCTTCTAAGTATCTCTTCATTGTCTTCAATGATTATGAAATTGACTTTCTGGTCCTCAAGTTCATCTATGAGCGTTTCCATTAACCGGTTGTAGCCACAAATGATTATATGGGAAGAAAAAGAGTCCGGCGCTTTTGTTGGAAGGGGCATGTTCAGGGCTTTTTCAAACCACGGTGTAATGACAAAAGTAATCAAGATACCAAATACCATGACTACGCCACTCAATTGTACAAAGATGGCAAAAATTTTGCCAATTGGACTTGTTAAAACAATGTCTCCGTAACCTACAGTAGTGGTAGTTGAAATCACCCAATATAGAGCATCTACAGGATTATAAAACTGCGTTTGCCCCTCATAATTTACCAGCATGAGGAAGATGATCGTATCTATGATTACCAATCCCAGGGAAATTCCCAGGTAATGGTACAGTGATCGTCTCCACATGGCCGGTAATTTCATTTTAATTCATCCTTGTTTTTAGAAACCATGAACAATGTAGGGTCCGAAGATCATCAGGACAAAGGATAATATGATAAAGATTGTAAATGTGCCTGCTATGGTTCCTGCAAGGGTGGTTGATTTGATTTCATCCCCTGTAAACCTTTTGAGGAACGACTGGAGGTAATCTCTGAATACATGTCCTCCGTCCAGCGGGACAGCCGGAAGGCAGTTGAATAAGCCCACATAGAAGTTCAGCCATCCAACCCAGAGAAGGCTGTTGGCAATCCAGAAAACTCCTACACCGAGAGGCTCGCCCCATCCAACGGGTTCATAGAACTGGGCAAGAGTACCACTAAAGCCAGGGAACCCTTCTCCTGCAAATCCTATTATGGGCAGACCTAATAGAATTACCCAGCCAGCTACACCTGTAAGCATAGAAGGCAATCCTTTGAGCATATCCAGATATTCATGGGCGGGGTACTCGCCAATCGAAAGCCCTACCGGTATATTTTTTACTCCATCTGTGCCATAATAAACTCCCAAAAACCCTTTTTCGGAAGTACCATCAGGATGTTGGCCCAGTGTCAGAGTGTATATTTTACTTTCTCCCTCAGTTGTCTTCACCTCAATTTCCACTTCCTGATCAGCAGTTGTGGTATTCATGAAATTGACAAATTCTTCAGGGGTTTGGGTGGTAACATTATTGATGGAAAGTAAAAACATCCCTTTTTCAAGGTTACTTCTTTCTGCAGGTGAACCATCTACAATATCATTGATATATATTCCAAAATCTCCGGTATCCTGCTTGCCGGTTACTTCCAGTTCATATTCTCTTATCTCTCGGTCTTTGGCTGCCTTCAAGGTGACCGTGGACCCTGTTTCTGTTTTGTTCAAATAGGCTACAACGTCATTGGCATAACGTATTTCCTGATCATCTATACCAGTTATTATCATTCCCTTTTCAATACCTGCAATATCAGCTACAGAGTCTTCTTTAACATCCACGACCATTGTATCGCTCATAGGAGCTACAGCCCCCAACACTGGTCCGAAAAAGAGAACAAAAGCAATCAGGGCTACTGCAAAATTAGACATCACTCCGGCGGCCAGGATGCGTGCACGCTGGTTTCTGGTGGCCTTTTTTTCATTTATTACAGGACTTCCAAATTCGTCTTTCCCTTCCCCGAAAAGTTGCTCTTCATCGGGTTCAGCAAAACCTCCAATAGGCACCAAGGCAAAAAGTATTCCCATGGATTTAACCCTTATATCTTCTACCCTGGCAAGAATGGCATGGGCAAATTCATGAACCACCAGTGTTACTACCAGGGCAATGATGCCCCAGGTAAGCGGAATAAATTCGTTGACTCCCGGAATCAGGAATACATTGCGCGCCTCGTTGAATTTACTGGGTTGAGGCATTGCATTCTCTGTAAGGGAAGAAATAAGTGCAATATCTGAAAGAATGACAATAAAAAGCATGGCAAACATGCCTATGAACATTAGCACAATGCCGGTATTTGCAAAGACTCTCCAGTAACGGCGGGGTTTTGCAAGTTTATCCAGAAGAGCCAGCCCCCTGACAGTTCTGATCATGAGTATGGGGCCGTATGCGGATATGTTGTACTTTTCCAGTACTCCCTTTTTGCTAAGATAGGCAACTGCAGCCCAGTATACTAAAAATATCGCCAATATGAGGTTAGTAGTGTCCAATTGAATTCTCCGATGGATTATGCCAGTGATGATTAGATGGTTCAATTAATATCTTTTTATATTAAAATCAAATGGCAGAGGATAGTGTTGCTTGCTATACAATAAATCATATATCGTCGGGATAGACGCCAAATTGTTGAGTGAAGTTGAGCTGGTCTACTTCTTCCCAGTCCTCAGCAATCTTTTCACCCTTTACTCTGCTTATGGTTATGCCTGAAAAACTAACTTTACGGTTTGTAGGAAACACACCCTGGAATGTTTTTTTATGGGTTCCTTCTGCCTTCCAGCGTGTAACAACCTTATCATTTTCAGCTATTATATCTTCTATTTCAAAATGAAGGTCTGGAAGGGCATGGTGTATGGCGCCCATAAATTCTTTGAGATTTTCCCGATCCAGTTTTTCTCCGCCATAATGCATCAGATAATCGTCTGTACAGTGTTTATCTACTATTACAGGATTCCAGCCTTCTCTGGCGACTTTCAGCACGAGTTCTTTGTTTTTATCAAGAGAGCCACGGATTTGCTCATCGTTAGTCTCATTTTTTCCCATCGTTAATAATAGACAGGGTTTATATTTAAAAAGTTTATTTCACCAAAATTGCAGACTTATCCGGTAGTATCAGTATATGTCAGGTACAATTGGTTCTGACCTGTGGTTCTGTGACATATTTATTCTATATACTCTGTATATTATATTGTAGAAGTATAAGCGCAACAGAGGATTGATTGTAAATTCTGGAAGAGTAAGGCGGAGGTATTTGGGCTTAGAAACATAAAGTCCCGAATTGTATGGTTTGCACCTGTTTTACAATATCTCTTCCTTCTTCCAATCTCTGAAACTTATTTCTAATTATTGAAACCTTGGACCATCCACATCTGCATCATTATTGTAGCCACGCCTTTCCCAGAATCCTTCATAATTATCATCGTCCGTCACCTCGATCCCGGTGATCCATTTGGACCACTTGTAACCATATTTTCCCTCTGCTACAAGTTGCAGGGGAAAACCTCTTTCCTGGGGGAGAGTGACGTTGTTAAGTTTGTAGGCAACGATAATATTGTTATCAATCAGGTAATCCAGGGAAAGGGATGTAGAATAACCGTCTTTTGAATAGAAAATAACAGTATTCGCCCCTGCACTGACTTCTGCTTCTTCCAGGAGGGTTTCCACCGGTACACCGGTCCACAGTGCTGTAAAGCGCCAGCCTTCTACACAGTCAAGCGGCACAATCCTGGAAATGGCCGGGTAGGAGGTGAGCTGCTCATAACTTATATTTTCAGTTTCATTTACCATTCCATTAATTTTAAGCGTGTAGGTCTCTCTATCAATATACTGGGTTCCCTCGATGCCATTGTTGCGTTGCTCTTCAATAGGTGTAAGTTCAACACCGTTATATTCCAGTGTTTCTGTCTCATTGTCCCGCATACCATCTTCTGTTTCCTGCGGTGTGTTGGAAATGCAGCCTGCTACAAGCACTATAATGATAAGGAAAAGAAATATTGGATATCTAATGAAACCACCTCTGTATATGGAACTTGGAACTTATTGCAAAAATAGGTTTTGTATAATGTACTGAACTGTTTCTGCTTGCAAAGAAATGTACTTTTTAGAGCATTTATTGGAATGGCTAGCAAGTTGTCGTTGTTGTCTAAATTACAAGTTTCCTGCGATAGATTTATAAAAAATCATGTTATTTAGACGTTGCATATTCTGGTTGCAGAGAAATGTCAAACCAAATCTGCAATAAAAAGTGTGCGAGAGTAGCCAAGCGGCCAACGGCGATGGACTCAAGATCCATTCTCGTAGGAGTTCGTGGGTTCGAATCCCCCCTCTCGCACCAATCCATATTTTACATGTTTTAAATTCATTTAACAACTACCTCTTTTATCGGATCTATTTTCTCAGTTTTCAAGAATCATTTATGGCAGAAATGTAACTTGACTGGGAAATATAATAAATATCAATTTCTATCAGGTATGTGCCAGAAATGCCATATTCATAACTATTAGCAGGAGGTTTAAAGATGGGCTTTAAATGTGCAATATGTTCAAAAGAAGAAAACTCTCTTCTGAAGGTAAATCATGTTAAATTAAGAGTTATAAAAATTTGTGAAGATTGCTGGTTTCAAGAACATAACAAAGGCAACTTGATCTCTCTTAAAGGTGGATGTGATTGCTGCAGATAATTAGAGGGTTTCATCTTAACACAAAATGAAGAGGGCATCAATCAATTGCAACAATCTCATCGGTACCTTCGGTACTTTTTATAACCCCTGAAAATTGCCTCCAATTCCGATGGTACACATAATCTTACCTTTCCCCGGTTTGGTAAGCTCAACAGTTATCTTGTTTGCCACCTGTCCTACATCGAAGATACCAGAACACACATACAGTCCAATAATAGCTGCTTCACATGCACAAGTTGGCTTTTCTGTCACTTTCAGTTCTTCTGTCATGATTCATTCTCCATGACTTTGATACTTATGTATTCACTTTATCCACAATGAATTGATCAACCAAAGAGCTTTCAAGATCGTCTGTATCTCTACAGAGTTTAGGTAAAAATTTTCTTTAGTATAGGATGAATCAAATAAGGTACTCACAAAAAATCTATTTATATGTTAGTATTTCAAGATTCGTTGAAATACATATATATACAAGAAACAACAACCACTTAACTAGCGATATTCGATATATTAGTTGTCACAGAACGGAGATACAGTATGGCTGAAGTTACCATCAATTCAAGCATATGTGGATTTGAGCATAATGTTGTTGGGAAAAAGGAAGGAAAAAACATAATTATTGACATCGAAACGGATTGTGATAAAATAAAAAAGATGTCTCATATGGAAGTACCCATTGATCAGACACTTGATATCAAAGACAATTATGTGATATCAAAGGCCCAGCAATTGAACTGCTCATCCAATTGTCTTGTGCCCTGTGGAGTATTACATGTGTGCAGGATGGAAATGGGAATCCTGTCTGAATCCCTGGCAAAAAAATCCGGAAGAGTCAGCATCGATTTCCAATAAATTATCGTATTGAAAATAAATGTCTGATATTATATCAAGATCTCCTTGTTTATTAAGTAGATAATATTTGGGGAAAACATGATTCAAACTATACTTATACCTACTGATTTTACGATTGAGAGTGAGAAACTGCTCTCTTGTATTGCAGAATTGAAGAAAACAGGCTTGAAGAAAGCTGTATTGTTGCATGTTGTGGACATTTTTAAATCCCAGGGACTTGCTCCCATGTTCGAGGAAAATGCAAAGAAAAAAATTGCCGAATACAAGCAACTACTGGATGAAATGGGAATCGATACAGTCACACATGTTGTTGAAGGCGATGTCAATAAAACTATAATTAAAGTTGCAGATGAAGAAAACGTAGATTGTATTGTTATGGGTGCAACCACATCAGGAATTATAAAAGGAAAGCTTACAGGCAGGACTACAAACTATATTTCCCGAAGATCCGATAAGATTCTGCTCATTGAGAAATACAATAAACTTGAAAACGGTGAAGAAGAGTTATACGCGAAGGCATGTTCTGCAAAGTTTTCAAAAGTAATGGTTCCGTTAGACTTCTCGGATAATTCAAGTAAAATACTTGATGTGCTTTGGCAAATGACAGATGTCATCCATGAAGTTGTCTTTGTACATATTATAGAAAATACAAAAAATAAGCCTCAACTTGAACATAAGAAAAAGGAAAGTTTTGATAAACTCTATGAGATCGGTAATGATTTGGAGAAAAAGCTGGTAGTTAATTATGTTGTAAAGGAAGGCAAACCCGCAAAAGTACTGGATGAACTTGCAGAAGAAATGGGTATCACCCTGATAATGATAACCACACATGGAACCGAATCATTAAAGGATATTCTTCTGGGAAGTACTGCCGAAAACCTCCTCCGAAATACTGTCAAACCAATATTGCTAATTCCTGCAGACAACAGGTGAAAACAATGGAAGAAGAAAGAGAACTTGATTTTTTCAGCAAGTATTTGTCCATATGGGTAGCCATCTGTATTGTACTGGGTACTGCAATAGGTTCCCTGTTCCCCAAATTTGCAGATGCAATTGGTCAATATGAAATTGCAAATGTGTCTATTCCAATTGCAATCGTCCTTTTGGTCATGATGTATCCCATAATGTTAAAAATAAGTTTTGAAGAAATACTAAAAGTAAAAGAAAATAAAAAACCTCTTTATCTGACCGTTTTTGTAAACTGGGCAATCAAACCATTTACAATGACCATAATTTCCTGGATATTTATCAGTATATTTTTCTCTGGCCTTATACCACTTAATCTTCAAGCGGAATATATTGCGGGCTTGATTATACTGGGACTTGCACCCTGTACCGCAATGGTACTGGTCTGGACATATTTAGCAAACGGTAATATCAATTATGCTCTTGTACAGGTTTCTGTAAATGACCTGATTATATTGATATTGTTTGCTCCCCTGGGAGCGTTTCTTGTTGGGCAGACCACTGACTTCCCAATACCTGTACTAACCATATTCTATTCTGTATTATTCTATGTAGCGCTCCCTCTTGTCCTTGCAATGTTAACCAGGCATTATGTCATTAAAAGCAAAGGCCTAAGCTGGTTTGAAAATAATCTAATCAATAAAATAGAATGGATTACACCCGCGGGACTCCTTATAACCCTGGTCTTGATTTTTACTCTTCAGGGTGAAATGATAATCAAATATCCCCTCCATATTGTCTTGATTGCTATACCTATCATAGTGCAAACATATTTTATATTTGCAATAAGCTATTATGGTGCAAAAAAGCTGAAAATCCCCTTCTATGAAGCTGCACCTTCTACATTTATTGCACCAAGTAACTTCTTTGAACTGGCAGTAGCCACCACATTAATACTGTTTGGTGCAACTTCAGGAGCCACACTGGCAACTGTAGTAGGTGTACTGGTCGAAGTACCTGTAATGTTATCACTTGTAAAGATAATGAAAATGAACAGGCACAAATTCCAGTTTGAAGAAGGAATGTGACAGTTGGTATGAAAATTATAAGATGCATATTCATCTTCTTTTTTTATAACACAGGTGATCTTTCTTGGAATCAGGAATTAAACACGAATATATTGTGGAAGCAACGATCTCAGCCATACAAAGGGCAGAGACTGAATTGCCGGATGATGTGGTTACTTGTCTGGAAAAAGCTGAACAGAAGGAGAGCAGTGAGATTGCACGCTCTCATTTGCAGGCAATACTGAAAAATACAGGGATTGCTCGCAGGCATTCTGTGCCCATATGTCAGGATACCGGAATTATCATCCTTTTTGTGGAAATCGGCCGCAAAATCTCACCCCTTCCCGATATTGAACAAGCTCTTATTGAGGGTGTCAGGAAAGCCACATCTGCCGTACCTCTGCGACCCAATGCCGTACATCCTCTGACACGCATTAATAGTGGGGATAATACCGGAGATGGTTTGCCGGATATAAAATATTATTTTAATGATTCAGAAGAATTGAGGATCACAGCCGTTCCCAAAGGTGCAGGCTCGGAAAATATGAGCATACTGAAAATGCTTAACCCCACAGAAGGTGATTCAGTCGACCGTCTTGTCCTTGAAACTGTCAGGAATGCCGGGGGAAAGCCCTGCCCGCCTGTGATACTGGGTATTGGTGTTGGTGGATCATTTGACAAAGCCGCCCTGCTTGCCAAGAGTGCTTTGCTGGAGCAGGTAAATTACATGGATGAAAAAGAACATGCTCTGCTGAAAAAAGTCAATTCCCTGGGAGTTGGTCCCATGGGTACAGGTGGCGATACGACGGCTCTGGCGGTACATATCAGGACTGCTCACTGCCACACAGCTTCCCTGCCCGTGGCTATCAACATCCAGTGCTGGGCCAACAGGCATGCTACAGCTGTTGTTGGAGGTGACGGCAAATGGAATATCATCTGAAAACCCCTCTCACCATCGAGGACATAGAATCCCTGCGCATTGGTGATGTAGTTTACATATCAGGCAATGTTTTCACAGCCCGGGATGAGGCTCATTCACGTATCCTGGAAACCCCCCTGGAAAATATGCCCATTGATCTGGAAGGAGCAGCTATCTATCATTGCGGTCCTCTTATGCAGGAAAAGGAACCTGGAATATGGCAACCGGTGGCAGCCGGTCCGACCACCAGTGCACGTATGTCTGCAATGACTCCTCAACTTCTGGAAAAACACAATGTGAGAATGTTGATAGGTAAGGGCGGAATGGACAATGTAGCCGATTCAATGAAAGGAAAATGTGTCTATCTTGCCTATACTGGAGGTTGTGCTGCATTGGCGGTCAATTCCATAACAAAGGTTTGTGGTGTCCACTGGCTTGATCTGGGTATGCCAGAAGCAGTATGGGTACTTGAAATGGATGAATTCGGCCCCTTGATTGTGGGAATAGATACTGGGGGAGAAGACCTTTTCTGGAATATCAGGGAAAAGGTAAACGAAAATCTCGAAAAGAATCTTAGATAAGGAAGGTGAAAGTGGCCCAGGCTATGATGGTCAGCAATAAGGAGTGCTTTAAGCCTGCTGACACCTGTCCTTCCCCCATCTGGCCTGCTACGATTCCTGTAACAAACCCCTGGATCACAGAAGCGTGGAATAATATACGGGTGAAATGATCCGGATCAAAAGCACCTATGAATTGACTTCCTGCACCTGCAGATGCTGCTGCATTCCCGGCTTCTGCCATGGTTGGTACGAATTTAGAGGTTAGCATAAGAACCACGAAGAGGAAAACAAGGAATGACATGTAACTAATCACAACATAAACCACCATGTTTCCCTTTCTTTCCCTCTGCAAGGTTTTGATCTCATTTGCATCCCTGGCAGCTGCATCAAGTACGGATGAAGTTCTTCCGCCGGCCCTGTTTGCCTGTGTAATTAAAGCTACAGACCTTGAAATAAGGGGTGTATTCAGACGTTGGGCAAAATTTTCCAGCGTAACCTCAAAAGAAATGCCCCAGGAAAGGGAAGCATCCATTTTTTTAACTTCTTCTGTCAGTACTCCATAGTCAGCTTTTGTCAATGTATTGACTGCTGCAGGCAATGTAAGTCCGGCACGGCTCATCTCTGCCATGTCCCTGAGGAAATTTGGTATGTATTCCTCTACCTGATTTATAAAACGCCTTTTTTTGAAGAAAGTGTATGAAGGAAATGAAATTGAAATTAGAACTGAAAATATTATCACATCATCTATAAATGGTGTACCCCATGTCAACTTCAGTCCTATTATCAGAAAGATCAATGAAAGTGGTCCGCTAAATACTATAGAATAGGGGGGGTTTCTAAATAAAAATTCCTTTGGCTTTTTAGCAAATTCCTTTATGAGCACATATTCTCTGGCTTTTTCCAGTTTTTCTTTTATCGTGAGATCTTCAAGCTCCTGAAGTTTTTCCTCGCTTAAAGGTTCATTCCTTTCTACCGGATCGTTGCCAATAAACTTCATTTTACTCCTCCGGAGTCAAACTACTGATAAGGATCACAAATAAAATACTTCCTACAGGCACTATGGCATACACAAGAATATAGAGAAACAGCATATTTGCCCCACCCATTATAGACATGATCGATATGACTATTATAAGGAAAAGCGGCCCTGCTACAAAGGCAGTAACATAAGTTTCACCGAGAAGCCCCAGTGTTTCAAGAAATTCCTTTTGCCTCTGCCTGTTTTCCACTATGTACTGATCGGTCTTTATTTTAAAATAAGGTTCCAGCTCGCCCCCGGATGTAACAACTGTAATTGCTCCCTGCAAGAATTCCTGAAGCATAGGTGATGGAGTGGTGAGTGAAATGTTCTTCATGGCTGTTACCAGATCCTTTCCCAGCACTTCCATGTCCCTTACCAGATAGCGTACTTCAACCGCAACTTCCCCGTAGATGGAATTCTTGGCCAGAGACTTAAAAAGTTCTACAGGAAGCACTCCAGCTCCTGACATTGCAGACATATAATTTATAGCATAGGGCAGTATTTGTTCGATGTTGCGTTTTCTGTCTCCTGCAATCAAAGCTGGATAGAGAATAAATCCTTTAAATATGGATACAAAAGATAATAGTAGAATTGCTATACTTCCGGATACCTGCACGATAAGGGCTTTATATGGAACAATGGGGGCAAACCAGTAAGGCAGGTATAAACGTGTGCCCGGAATTTCCGGTATACCCGTAATGAAAATTAATACATTAAAGAATAAAAATACCAGTATGCTTCCTATTATAGCAGAAAGCATTGCTCCGGATAAATACATATCATAACCTATGTTCATCCTGCTTTTCAGCAGGTTGTGGCGGAGACGGTGGTATTTGAGTCTCTTTTTTGCAAAAAGGTCCCCGAAAAGGGTATATGCATAGCTGAAGTATCGTTTACTCATCTTGCATTTCCTGCTTTACCAGTTTAATTATTGTTTCAGGTTCTCTCTTATAGGCAACAATTATCTTCGAAAAATCCTTATAATTGCTAATTCCTTTCTGTAAAGCCCATTCTATAACTTCCTGGCGTTGTTGCAATTCCTTCCTGACAGTTGCATCATCCCATCCACGATCCTGCATCAGACTTTCAATTACATAGGACCTTCCTGAGTACTGGAAGGAGTCTTTCCCCGCCCCCCACAAGAACACTTCATTTGTAAGCAGTTCGCCGGTTCGCGGATCTACTCCAACGATTTCCGTAATGGACTTGCATCTCCTAACTCGATCTTCACCAACTTTGACCTGTGCCTGCACACAAACAACGTCAAGCGCCTGTATCATAATTCTGGGTACATTGATGGGAGGATTTTCAAGGCGATGGACGATTGATTGTACGGAATCTGCATGTATGGTGGAAAATGTGGTGTGGCCTGTAGACATTGCCTGAAACAGTACATATGCTTCAGCTCCTCTTACTTCTCCTACAAGAATGTATTCCGGGCGCTGTCGCAGGGATGCTCTCAGGAGCTCATACATACCTATGGATCCTCTTTCTTCTCCTGCAAAAGCCTGTCTTGTTACGCCCGGTATCCAGTTGGGATGAGCAAGATTGAGTTCCCTGGTGTCTTCAATCGAAACCAATTTCATTTCGGGCTGGATGAACATGGAAATTGCATTCATGGAAGTTGTTTTACCTGATGCTGTTCCACCAGCAAATATGATACTTTTGTTTGATTCAACAGCAAGCCAGAGATAGGCCATCATTGCTGTGGAATAAGTATGAAAACCAATTAATTGAGGTGGGGTTATTGGATTTTCATTAAAACGGCGAATCGTAAAAGTGCTTCCATAGGTTGTTACTTCCCTTCCAAGGGTCAGCTGTATTCTGGACCCATCCGGCATTGTTGCATCAAGCAAAGGGTTTGCAATAGAGATGTGCTTTCCACATATCTGAGCCATTCTGATTACAAAAGAATCGAGTTTCTCATCCAGGTCAAAAGTTATACTCGAAGGAATTGATTCATACTTTTTGTGATAGACATAGATTGGGGTAACAGGTCCGTCACAGGAAATATCTTCAATATCCGAATCGCGCATCACCGCATCAATATCCCCATAACCCAGGAAATCCCGCTGGATATAATAGGTAAGTTTTTCTCTGTTTGCCGGGGACAGGTCAATCCTGTAATCTTTCAGGAATTCGGTAAACCTGGACCTGAGTACATCTTTTGCATCTGATTTTTCGGTCTCCTTCAGATCAATATCCAGAGTCTCTATCAGACGCGATTTAATATCTTCGAGCAACTTTTTTTCCATATCAGTTAGCTCAGGTTCAATGACCTTGTACTGATATTCATGTATTTCCATGTCATAAAGGATGCGAATGTAGGAATAGGGAGGATTTATGGGATAAAGTTCAATTTCACGTACACCAGGATTATCTTCGCCGGATAGGTCTACAAGAGGACCATGTTTTACAATATCGTATTTTTCGAATTCAATCTCACGTTTTGTGATTATGTCTTTTATTTTCTGCAACATTGAAGACTTTTGTATTTCAATATTTTCTTCATCAACCATCATTTGTTCTTCTGTAATTTCCCGGATGGCTTTTTCCCAGACAGTTTGTACTTCTTCTGGTATCTTCCCCTGTTGCAGTTCCTGATTTATTAATTCTTTTTCAACAAGTTTGTCAATCCCTTCATTGACATTAGGTTCATTAGCTAAATCTGAAAATACAGTGTCCATCATTTCAATCTGTTCTTCAAGATTGAAATCATCTGGATTGTCGCCGTCCCCCCCAGGCGCATTTTTATGAATGTCTGTATTCCTCTCTTTGTCGGACTCCTCTGTGTCCCCCCTGCCCCTTTTTTCTTCCATTCTCTGTATTTGTTCTTCTGAAGAGGAAGCCATATAGTTACACCTTCATTTATTGAGCAAAAAATATACCTTTAATTCTCTGGAAAAAACCCTTTTTAGGCTGCGAACCTGTTTCATCCAGATATGTCGGGGAAATTTCAATACCTGCCATTTGGGCTGCTATTCTTTTCAAACTCAATGATGCAGCTGATGTTGGATAATTGCAAACGACGGGTTTTTGCAGGGAAAGAGATTTTTGAATTGCAATATCAGCAGGTATTTCCCCTATTATGTCCACCCCACTCGATTCATTAATTTTCTCTCTCAAATTCTGACTAAGTCCATTTTCAATACGGTTAACTACAACACCGCTTATTGGTACATCATAACCTCGGGCTATTGTTGCCGTTTTAAGGGAGTCTGTTTTTGAAGTGATCTCCGGATTCATTATCACCATAACATAATGTGAGAGTTTGAGAGGGATTATTATATTTGGATTGATTCCGGATGGTGTGTCCATTATTATAAAATCAAATTCCCTGTTCAACTGGTCAAGCACCGTTTCAAGCATCTTGATATTAGCTTTCTGATAGCCTTTAATTGTGTATCCGGCAGGAAGTATTTTAACACCGTAGGGCCCCTCATAAATTGCCTCTCTTACATCAACATCTCCTGCAAGCACATCATGCAGGGTTTTGTTTATATTTAAGCTGAAGAACAATCCCACATTTGCCATACCAAGGTCGGTATCAATAATTAGCACTCTTTTCCCCATCCCTGCAAGAGCTGTGGCTACATTGGCAGAAACAGTAGTCTTTCCAGTTCCCCCCTTTCCAGAGGCAAATGTATAAATCGAAGCCACTTTATTACCCAATAAATATTATATTTATTTATTATATATTAAGATTTGTTTTCCTGCAGAAGTTTATATAGCTTTTTCGATATACGACTCCATTAAGATTTGCCTTTGAATAAGCATAAATGAAAAGTAGATAACTTGATTAAACAAATCCTTTTGAAAACTTAAATAAGTTATCAATGTAATATAGTACAAAACTCATATAAGGTGTAAAAATGGAACTTAAAGTCCAGCCAATCGATATTAAAGTCGGAAAATACAAAATCATACTTAATTCCATAGATGCTAAAGAACTGGGTGTTTATGAAGGAGATCGGGTTCGTGTAACAGGACATGTTACAGTTACAGCAATTGTGGATTTTACAGAAGATATGATATCTCCTGGAATGATCGGACTGTATCACGAAGTTAAAGAACAGCTTCAGAGGGAGTGGACCGAAATTGTAGAGGTCGAACCTGCAGAGAAACCCAAATCTGCACGATTGATCCGCAAAAACATGGATGGGGAAAAACTTGTTCAGGAAGAGATATATGGCCTTGTCAAAGATATTGTGGAAGAGAACTTGAGTGAAATCGAACTAGCTGCTTTCCTGACATCCACTTATATAAATGATATGACGGATGACGAAACCGAATGGCTTACCCGGGCAATGATAGATACAGGAGAAAAACTTGAATTTGCGAAGGGTCCGATTATGGATAAGCATTCTATCGGAGGAGTGCCGGGTAATAAGATTTCTCTTCTGGTAGTACCTATTGTAGCCGCTAACGGGCTACTTATTCCAAAAACAAGTTCCCGTGCAATTACAGGTGCAGGGGGGACATCTGATCTCATGGAAATTCTTGCACCGGTTGAATTTTCCGCTTCCCAGGTAAAGGAAATGACAGAAAAGGTTGGAGGTGTTCTGGTATGGGGTGGTGCTACCAACATAGCCCCTGCAGATGACAAGCTTATCAAAGTAGAATACCCTCTCTCCATTGATCCACACTGTCAGCTCTTAGCATCAATAATGGCTAAAAAGGGAGCTGTTGGTGCTGAGAACGTGGTTATTGACATACCCACCGGTCCCGGAACCAAGATTGTAAACGTGCAGGAAGGTAGAAAACTTGCTCGTGATCTTATCAATCTGGGTGACCGCCTCGGGATGAATGTGGACTGTGCACTTACCTATGGTGCCTCTCCGATTGGTCGAACTGTGGGACCAGCACTTGAAGTACGAGAGGCTCTCAAGGTGCTGGAAACAGGCGAAGGACCTAACAGTCTGATCGAAAAAAGTATGGTTCTTGCAGGAATGCTGCTTGAGATGGGTGGAGTGGCTGCCCGTGGCCAGGGTAATGAACTTGCCATGGAAACCCTTAAAAATGGCAAAGCTCTTGCCAAATTCCGGGAAATAATAGAAGTACAGGGCGGCAATCCCGATGTGACTTACAAGGATATTATTGCTGGTGAGCATACAGCTGAGATAACCGCACCTGCAAATGGATATGTACTTGAATTCAAGAATAAGAGAGTGGTGCAGATTGCACGGCTTGCCGGTGCACCCAATGATAAGGGAGCGGGTGTGCTGATTCATAAGAAACAGGGAGAACCGGTCAAAAAAGGTGAACCCGTTCTTACCATTCATGCAGAAAAGAAAAATAAACTGGAAACAGCTCTGCAGAATGCCCAAAGAGATTCCCCTATAGTGGTTGAAGGTATGCTACTTGAACGAGTACAATCCTTTAAGGAAGTGTAAAGCGGCCATTACGCTTTAATACCCTTTTTCCTATTTTTGCCCATGAAAAGAATTGTCATACTGCGTCTGGGACACAGGCCTCAAAGAGATAAACGTATCACAACCCACGTGGCTCTTACAGCAAGGGCTTTCGGTGCTGAAGGGATACTCCTTGCAAGTAACGATCCCTCTATTACCCGGAGCGTGACCCAGATGTGCCAACGCTGGGGAGGAGAATTTTATATCCGTAATGATGTAAAATGGAAGACCGAGATTAAAAAATGGAAATCAGAAGGCGGGAAAGTTTGCCATCTTTCAATGTATGGTATCAATCTTCCAGATGCCGTTGCGTCTATGCAGGAATGTGAAAAACTCATGATCGTTGTCGGGGCGGAAAAAGTCCCTTTTGAGGTCTATGAACTGGCTGACTGGAATGTTGCTGTGGGTAACCAGCCCCATTCAGAAGTGGCCGCTGTAGCCGTTACTCTGGACAGGATTGCAGAAGATGAGCCCTTGAAGAATGAATTTAAAGATGCACAACTTCATGTTGTACCAATGGATCGCGGGAAGAAAGTAATCGAAAATTCCTGATTCAGTCTTCCTTTTTGTCCTTCACCTCGACACCCCTGTATATCTTATTGCGCTCGTATCCACCAAATCCCCGGTGTTTGCGATCCCTTTTTCTGGATGATTCTGCAAGCATGTCTTCCAGTTCTTCATCCGATATTTCATCTGAATCTATATTCTCACCTCAGGAAGTGCGTATCAGGGGATTGTGGTCAATAAATTCGGTGTCGATACCCAGGTCATTTTCCAAACGGGTTGCAAGGGCTTGCATTGCAGGATTTTCGGTGGCATAATGGGTTGCATCCACCAGCAGCATATCCGCAAAATTGCGGATCACATCATGTTTAAGTTCGGAGGATACATAGGCATCGACATCCATTGAATTCGCGATATCAAGGAATGGTCCTTTAAATCCACTTCCACCGAAGACCATAACTTTGGAAATTATTTCTTTTTCACCGACATATTGTACATGGGTGTTCAGGGACTTGCACACGTGATTGATGAAAACATCCTTCGAGACAGGATCCATTTCTCCTATACATCCCATGTCCAGTTTCTCAATATTTTTAAGACCCAGCTTTTCAGCAAGGATGTCATTCACTCCTCCTTCTGCGCGGTCATAGTTGGTATGCATTGCATAGAGGGAAATATTGTTATCCAGCGCGATCTTCAGGCGTTTTGCCAGGTTGCAGGATATTGAATTTATCGAATGGAATAATAAAGTATGGTGTGTAATTAGCAGGTCTGCTCCGATATCTGCTGCCCGGTTTAGTGTGTATTCGGTAGGATCCAGGGCCACAGCTATTCGATGAACTTCATTTTTCAGGTCCAGCGTCAATCCAATCCTGCCTTCATCAAATTCTTCTGCCAGTTCTGGAGGTGCAATTACCTCCAATTTTCTTACAATTTCTGAAAGGTTCATATTTCTGAAATTAATTTGTCCCAATATCAAACTGTCGGGTTTTAAATCGATAGCTTTTTATTGATATGTACACATGTACATAACGCATAGGAAATAGCCGATTGTCTCTGTCGGAAAAAACACTGGCCGAATAGATTTTACTTCTCTTAAAAATCGTTACATGCATCATTTATCGGTAGTCTCCAAACCTTTCTGTCTATTCGGAAAGTGTTATTCTATGCGCTAGGCAAAATGAGGGATGTCCAGGAATTTCTATACACTTAGGATTTGAAATGCTGGCGTAAATTAAAGGTTGGTTTAGTATGATAGAGTATTTTGAACATTACTTGCAGGAAGACTGTCCTTACGGGGATGAAACCACAGAATTGCTTCAGATAAATGGTGAAGGTACCCTGAACATTCTGTCACGGGATGAGGGAATTGGAGCATGTGCGGATGATCTGGAACAATTCTACAAAAGTAAAGGACTGGATGTGACCTACAGAGTTGAGAACGGTGAATATTTTGAAGGAGGAGCTGTAATATTCTCTGCACAAGGAAACCTCAGAAAATTGTTCAAACTCTGGCGTATCTCCCAGACTTTCCTTTCAATAGTATGTGCGATTGCAACGCGGACTCACAATTTCGTAGAAGCTGCAAGAAAAGAAAATCCCGATATTATGATCGCCACAAGTCGCAAAACCCATCCGGGATTCAGAAAATATGAATTAAAGGCAGTAAAGGTAGCTGGCGGAACACACCACCGTAATTCTTTGAGTGATTCCATTCTTGTGACACAGAATCATCTGGATGTAGCAGATTCTTTTGAGAATCTCAAGGCAGTGAAAAAAATAGAAATAGAACCACGTGATAATGATGAAGCACTCAAATACGCTGAAATTGCCGATGTCCTGTTACTTGATCATTATTCTCCCGAAGAGATGGCTATTATTGTTAACAAACTTAAAACAATAAATCCGGGACTTGAGATTGCTGTGGGTGGTATTAAGTCGGATGAGATTCCACAATATGCTCCTTATGTGGATATTATTGTCTCCACTGCACCTTATTATGCTCAGCCTCTTGATCTGACCACCAGAATTGAAAGAATGTAAGGTGTTCCGATGGATGATACACTAACCAGATTGATTGACAGGCTTGCTAAAGAAAATGCTGATACTTTTCCTGAAAGCATTGTAGATGAAATATCTCTGGGAGTGGTTTACAGTGGTGCCAGAATTGGTATCCACGGCGGTGTTGCTGCAACTCAGATTCCTCAATCAGCCCACTGTGAGACCCTTCCATCCGCAGGTAAAATTCATAATAATCCTTTGCCACGGGTTCTTGAGATGGGTAAATCATCCAATTCCCTAAAAAGAACAGCGGCGACCAGTGCACTCAATGCTTTCATCAAAAAGACCGGGGAAGAGATTTCTTCTTACGAATCGTCAGATACCAGTGTATTGGATATTATAAAAAATAATGATAGTGTAGCAATGGTGGGCCATTTTGCCCCCATGATTCCCGGTATATTAAAAAAAGCCTCAACCCTTTATGTGGCGGAAAAAAGGCCAATAAAAGATGAAAGGATAACCATTGTACCTGAGGAAGAGCTGAAAGAAACAATAGCATCATCAGATGTTGCTATTATCACAGGTACCACTCTTTTGAACAACTCCCTTGATCCTCTGATGGAATCAATAAGCCAGGCATCTAACTCGATTCTGCTTGGTCCTACTACGCCCCTTTATCCGGACCTTTTCTTTGAACAGGGATTTACTGCTGTAATGGGTACAAGAATCGATGATACGCCAACAATGCTAAGAATAGTTAGCCAGGCTGGCGGGACAAAACAGATTCACAAAAGCTGTGGCACAAAAATATCCTTTGTGCAGTAAATATCAGATTAAGCGCTCAGAATTAGAATAAATATAGAGATTGGGCCTGCGTGCAAATCCCACAAGTGTCATATTATTTTCCATGGCATGTTTGATTCCCTGATCCATTGGTGCAGCTTTACTCACCATAAGGGGAATTCTGGCATTGACACCTTTTCCCACCATTGTAACGGACAACCTGCCAGAAGTTGCCATTATGCAATCATTAAGTTTGACACCTTCAAGTGCAGCTTTGCCGATTGCTTTATCAACTGCTGATGCCCGGCTGACATCCTCACAAAATGTGAGTATTTCTCCTTCAGAGGTCGCGATTACAGTCGAATGGGCACCACCGGTACGCCTCCAGATTTTGCCCTTTTCAAAAATATGGTCGATAAGATCGAACAGGGTACTGCTTTTGACCCTCATTTCAGGGTTAGGAGTGGTCTTATCTAAGGATAATGGTTTTGTTTTGCAGAACAACTTATTTTTATCTATTACGATAGAAGTTATCTGGTTAACGTTTGCAATGTGGCCTTCACATAGGAGGTGGCCGGCAGCCATTTCCTTAAGTTGTCGGGGGCTTGCCAAAAAAGAAGATATGAAGTTGCCATTGAGGAATACCTCATACATTTTCTCAATAACAACATCTACATTGATTTTTTTTGGAGAAGCATCTCCTTTCACTTCGATACACTGGACGGGAATGTAAGGAGCGGTAGTATCCCGCTCCTCCTCTTTCCACGTAATCTCTGTATCCGGTTTCTTATCGAAGTGCCAGTCTGCTTTACTCATGCTTAACTCTTCATTTCCTTTATCTTCGCAAAGAGCTGCTTGAGGGTATCCTCATTGCTTTCTGTGAAGTCAAAGGGAGAGGAAGTAAAGGGTTTGAAATAGACAGACACGTTGTCCAGCCTGTAGAATGTACCGTCACATTCCATTGCATCAATTACACCAGGCAGTATTACATCAGCTGCAGTTGGTGTTGGACCTGGAGCAATGTCTATGCATACCATTGGAATTTCTGTGAGATAAGATGCACAGTCTGCCGGAGTATGTGCTATAAGGTCGGCACCTACAACCATTGCCGCATCCGTGTCCTTTTCCCTGAGAATATCCACACAGGTGGTCTCACCAGGGTTGTATCTGGGGTAGCCGCGTGTGAAATCAAGACCGAATGGATACCCATAGAGATAGGATGCAAGCATATTGAATCCTGCAACATTGCAGTGACCACGAAGGGCACCAATACTGGCTTTCGTTCCGTGGTTGTTGTTCAACTCTTTTATGACGTTAAGTGCCATTTCGATGTTACGGTGTTTACCATATGATGAACTGACACCCAGACCAACAGAGAAACTGGCAAAGTTGGCATCGAGAATCATGTCCACCATTTCCTCCATGATGGAAATTGGTACACCGGTGACTTTTTCAACAGAGTGGTGAGGCTCTTTTCCGTTAAGGATTGTCAAAAGAGCATTGAACAATTCATAATCACTGTTGGGATTGAGCTGGACATGAAGGTCTGAAGCATCGGCGGTCGGTGTCCTTCTTGGATCCACAGTAATAACTTTCCTGTCGAAACGTCCTCTCTTGGTCCAGTAACCTCTGGGGAAAATACCATACTTGGACATATGCCTGGGCATAGATTCCAGCGGGTTGGTACCCCAGTAGATGTTTACGTCACTGCGGTTCTTTTTGGTACCCGCAGTTGCTGCAGCACATCCTGCTTCCTGGATACCCATTACAGTTGGGCCGTGACAGATTGTCGCATTGGAATCTACTGTTCCACCAAGATATTCGCCTATATGCAGACCTACTTCCTGTGCTTCACAGGAGGTTTCACTTCCCATAAAGAGCATGGGTTTTTTAGAAGCGGAGAGGATTTCTGCAGCCTTTGTAAGGGCTTCCTCCCAGCTGACTTCCACGAATTCCCCATCCTTTTTGATCATGGGCTTTTTGATACGGTGATCACTCACTATTTCCTGGAACTTTGCATTACCCATCTTACATGCGTTCTTGACAGTGATGCTGTTATCTTTCAGTTCAACCTGTACATCATCACAAGAAGCACCACAGACGGGACAGAATATGTTCTTGAACATTTCACTTACCTCCTGCATATACTTTCAATACAATATCCTTGGCTGTGAGAACCTCCTCGTCAGTGGGCTCTATATCTACAGGACTTCCCTTGTAAATCGGTGATCCTGTGGAGAAGGTGTGTGGGTCGATTACCACATTGGACCAGATAGCACGGGGCATGAATATGTTACCGCACATTACCCTGTCAGTGCATCTTGTGTATACAGCTACGGTATGTTTACCATCCATGCTGGTTACTTTAACCTTTTCAGGACAACCCAGTTCTTCAAAATCCAAGGGAGAGATCCAGCACAGGGCACATTCCTTCATGTAACCTTCGGAATATTTTTCGCCACCCTTGGCAAATTGTCCTTCGTAAATTGTACTTCCGGTATTTAGTAATGCTTTCATAATATCACCTCAGAGCTCCAGGTTTGCTTCCTTGCCAGCATACAGGACCCCTTTTGGTTTTTTGGATATGGCAAAGTCACCTGTGAATTTTTTGAATACTCCGCCACATTCGATGTCTTCGAAACAGAGATCATATTGCTCGTCTTCATACTGCATACCGGGAGTGAAATTGGTAATATGGCCTTCGACCACAATTGTTCCACCGCTCATTTCGGCACCAATTGCACGTATAGCATTTCCTCTGATGACAATAAGACCGCCAGACTGGCGTATACCACAGAAATTTTCGGCACTACCGTTAACAATGATCTCGCCGCCTGTTAATCCTCCGCCGATCTGGCTCTGGGCATTTCCGTCAACAACGATACGCCCTCCGGTCATTCCTTTCCAGCTGCCGCGGTAGGCACATCCCAGGTGATCGACTGTGTTGCCCTTTACATGGAGCAAACCGCCTTTCATCTCGGTTCCTGCCCAGGAATCTGCATCCCCTTCCACGACAATTTCGCCGCCTTTCATCTCAGCTCCGACTTTCAGGCCGGTGGAACCCTGTATAGTGATCTTGCCGGCGGTCATTTCCGCTCCGATCATTTTCACACGGGCTACATCCCCTTTGATCACAATGGAAGTCTCTTCAGCAGAGCTTCCGCCCTGACCTTTCACATCAAAGAAGTTCTTTAAAGGTAGTTGGTCCGGTCCCTGCCAGACAATCAACTGCTCAATTTCTTCCTTGCTCTTGCCTGCAAACTCATCTGGTTTGATTACATCGGCTTCGATCTTAATATCAATTTCAGTGTTTGGTGTAAGTACTACCTCTGTCATGACATCACTTCTCCATGTTTACGTTGATGGGGGTTGGGTTGACGAGGTATTTCTCAGGTGTCGGATAGTTCTCGAAACCAAGGGTGTAGTATCTGAACCAATCCTTCACGTCCTCAAGCATCTTCTTTTCCTCGTTTGCATCGACCTTTATGTCACTGTAGTAGGTCCTTCTTTCGGGAATCGACATTATCTCGCCGTTATGGGCTGCAATTTCTCCGCCCTTGATGGTATAATCGGCATACCTGAATTTGGTGAGCAGATCATTGTAGTTGGCTGTAACGTCCAACCTGGTTGGATCGATATCATAAATGGTTACATCACCATCTGCTCCCACAGCAAGACTTCCTTTCCTGTGTGCCATACCATTGGTCTTTGCAGGAGTGGCACGGGTAATGGTTGCAATGTCATAGAGAGACAGTTCACGGCTGACACCGCCGAGTGTACTTCTGTCGTTTGCCCACTTGTGAACTTCGCTGAATGTCTCATTCCTGTAAGCCTCTGACATCAACCAGGTCATGACATTCGGATATTTGGTGAATGGTCCACCGTTAGGATTATCGGTTGTCATGATGGTCTTCCATGGATCATCGATCAGAAGCAGTGATTCAAGTCCCATTGCCCACTGGACACTGTGTACGGGGTTGCTCTTAAGATATGTGAACGGGCATACACCGGAACCACATTCAAGCTCTACATCACAGTTGGACCATTTACCGCCTGTAAGGACTGCGATATCATGAATAGACGGACCGTCACCGGTCATACATGTGGCTTCACCGAAAGGTACGCTACCACTGTCAATTACCACATGATCCTGACTGTTGACATAATCTGTAATATCCTTTACACCGGATTCAAAGTCTCTCCAGGATGTTCCGCCAAAAGCATTGAATTGCAAGTGGGTCAGGTAGATGGATTTATCCTTTGTAGGATCGATCTTTGTTTCTGCCCATTCGACTCCCATGTCCTGATTGGGTTTGACTTTTGATGGAATCGTAAGGGATTCCTTTGTTGTTTCATAACATCCCGGGTGACCCAGATTGTTGGCGTGCAGGTGTACTGGCATAGGGATACCGAGCATTTCATTGACTTCGGTAAGTCCTTCGATGATTTCCCTTGGTGTAATCTCAAAGTGGATGTTTGTCTCATCCAGGGATTCGACATTCTTTCCCCATCCCCAGTTCTCCACACCGGCAGGGTTCACACATTTTATACCATAGGTCTTGTGTGTCCTCATCATCCAGGCCACATATGCAGCAGCTTTGTCAATGTCGCCTTCCTTGAGATAGCGCATCATGAACCAGTTGTTACCAAGAACAAGGTATCCTCCCATGTCCAGCATTGGGATAGAATGCATCTCTTCATGGGTATGACGTGCTTCCAGAGGCGGGACTGCAGCTTCAAAAGCTGTTGTATATCCCATCTGGGCATACTCATATCCTTCAAGATATACGGAAGGAACCGTTTCCCCGGTTCCGCCATGGGTTATTGAGGTCTTTGGACGATTCCACTTGTAACTGTCCTCTGGCCGCATCAGACGACCGGAGTTTACTTTGGCACCCGCAATATGGGTGTGTGAATCTACACCACCTGGCATTACAGTTTTACCAGTGGCATCAACGACCTTTGCGTCTTTCATTTCCGCATCAGATAATTCAGGGACAACTTTTCCGTCCTTGATATAGATGTCCATGATATCCCCATTTATCTCATTGAGGGGATCAAAAACATGTCCATTTTTTATTGCAATAGTAGCTGCCATATTATTCCACCTCTTTCTTCTCCAGCCATATAGCGTTTGTCGGGCAGATCATGGCACATGCGCCACAGGAGCCACAAACGTCCTGATCAACTACATTAACTGCTCCGTTCTCGACTTCCAGCAATGCTTTCTCATCCATGTTATTGAGGTGCCCTGCAGCAAGTTCCTTGTTTGCATAAGCGTTCACAGGACAGACAATTACACAGTTTCCGCAGCCAAGACAGTCATATTTGTCGGTTACAAGTTTGGAAGTAAGTGTTGGCTTGACGGAAGGTTTGTCGAGGAGTTTTTTCTCGAATACTTTCTTCTTTTCCATTTCAGCTGCAATTGCAGTTTTCTTGACATCAATTGCCTGTACTGGGCAGGAAACTGCGCATGCTCCACAGTAGATACATGCATCAGGTCTCTGGGCCACTTTGTCAACACGTTCCCCGGCTTCCCAGTCCGGATTGAATAATGCATTGCAGGGGCATACATCAACACAGGTACGGCATGCTTGACAGATATCCTCATCCCTGAACCAGGTTCCTTCAAATGGTTTCTCCACTTCTATGGCATCAACCGGACAAACGGATTCACACCATCCACAATGCACGCAGCATTCCTGGTTGATTGTTGTTGTACCATCGATTTTTGCTTCATTATCGTTGGAGAGCCACTGATCCACTTCAATGCAACCCTGTGGACATACCTGTTCACAAAGTCCGCAGTGTACACAATCATCATTGACAGTGGTTGGTTTAATAGCATTTATGAGGAAGGTTTTTTCCTCTACTGGCTTTCCGTCTTCTCTCATTTCAAGAGCGCCTGTAGGACAAACTTTGGAACACATTCCACATGTTATACATGTGTTCGGTCTGATCTCCAGGAACTCTTTGTCGATGAGTCCTCTGGCAACCGGTCCGACTGAACCGATGACCAGTGTCTCTTTTGGACACACCATGACACAAGTTCCACAGCCGATACACTTCTCAGGAATGTATACCACCTGTTTGTTGTCCTTTGTCGATATCACTGTTTCATTCATATTGTAGTCTCCGTTTGGCTATCGTTACATGCATCACAAAGAACTTCATTGTTTCTTTGAATAAAACTTTCATTACATTTCTGGCATAATTTTATTGTCTTTTTCTTTTTTACCGGCACATCTATATCTACCATTTCATAGGAATAGACATTCTCACCGGCTTCAAGAAGCACAGGAACAACTTCTTCGTGGCGAAGTTTCTTTGTGTTCATATACCAGGCATGTAATTTAGGGTAATCTTTAGTCTTCTCCGGGTCGAGATATATTCTTACTCCCTTAACAGAAGCAATTCCCGATGGAGCTTGTTTGTTCACAGTTACAGCCATTTTACCTGTGTCGTGAACTCTCAAACGTTTATTGCCTGTAGTGGAACCTTCGAGTATCTGAAAAGGGTCCGGTATACAATTATACGTTTCACTTAGGGCGTATATCCTTTCCCCTTCCTTAACATCAAGTACCCTTTTTGCAATATTTAGCATGTGGATTCCTATTAAAGCACCACTGCTCAAAAAACCGTGGAATGGAACGACCTTTTCAACCTGTGAAAATAGTTCTGGATTTTCCACTTTTATCTTTTCTTGGATCTCATCCATAGTTTCCATATAAAAACCTCTAATAAAGAAGGCCGGTGAGATGCTTATAAGCTTCCGGATGCCTAAAGAACATAGCGATGAAAATTATATATAATTATCGATGTGCATCAACCCTGCAGACGTACCAAAAAAGAGGCTATGCAGCCTTGCTAAAGGCTGCAATAACTATCTGCAAAGAAGATCAGATCTCCATCCTTTTATTCTAATGGGATGGAATTATCTTCAGCCAGGCTCTTTGAAAGCTGGTTTAGCACATTTTCCATCTGATCTATTTCTTCCCCATAGCCGGTCCAATTGCCTTCCTTCAGATATTCCTGGGCCTGATTGTAATGGTCCAATGCTTTTTGTGCAAGTTGCCGGGAGGTTTGGGATACTTCCGGTTGATCGGTTTCTTCTTCCCTGTCAACACGACCTTCAACCAGCATTTGAAGGGATTCCCTCAGATTCTCTCCCATGACAACTTTTTGTCCTGAAGAAACAACGACTCTTCTGAGTTCCGGTATTTCAGACTGTTCAGCACTTATGAACAGGGGTTCTGAATACAATATCGAGTTACCGATTGGAACTACAAGCAGATTTCCCCTGATTACACGGGAACCACTTTGACCCCAGAGGGTCAGTTGCTGAGAAATATCAGGATCCTGATCGATTCTGGATTCAATTTGGGTAGGTCCATAGACAAGTTCTCCCTTTGGCAATTCGTAATGCTTGAGTTGTCCATAGTTTGGGTTATCGCATCTGGCTGCAATCCAGGCAATCATATTCTCTCTGTTACGGGGTGTAAACGGTTGCAGCAACACATATTCCAATCCACCATTATCGGGTAATCTGGTGATCATGTAATAGGGTTCCATCTCAATGCTGCTTCCCCTGTAAACTTCCCTTGGTATTTCCCAGGCATCCTCTTTATTGTAGAATTCTTGGGCAGATTTCATGTGGTAATTTTCGTATAAGTCCATCTGGACCTTAAAGAAATTCTTGGGATAGCGGATATGTTTTTGCAGGCCTTCCGGCATTTCATCAAATGACTTAAACAAATCCGGGAATATCTTAGAGTAGGTATTCACTACCGGTTCATCCTCTGTCACATAGAAATCAACCGTTCCATCATAGGCATCTACAACAACTTTCACTGAATTACTGATGTAATTAATACCGTTAAACTGCACTCCATAATAGGTTTCAGAATAAGGATACTTGTTAGCCGTAGTGTAAGCATCCATTATCCAGTAGATCTTACCTTCATGGATTACCGGATACGGATCAGTGTCATATTCAAGGAAAGGTGCTATTTCCTGTGCCCTGTCCTCGATCTGTTGACGGTACAACAAGCGGGATTCATCATCGATATACTGGCTCAGGACAAAATTCGGTTCACTAAAGGTATATGCGAATATCAGCTGCTTTACAAATGAATCCAGTAGTATTCCACTTTTACCTTCATATTGTGTAAATACATTCTGCCCTTGTTTTGGATAATCAAATTCATCCTTTCCGGTATTTACTATATTGTAATCCCTGTTGATTTCCCCGTAATATATCCGTGCATTATCAACTTCAAATTCTCCTTGTGGAGGTATATCCTGTAAGACAAATTCAGGTCTGCCATCTTCGGTCTTTGTACTGACCGGATTCATAACCATCCCGTAACCATGGGTATATACCAATTTTTCATTGACCCATGTCTTGGCTTCAGGGGCTAGTCGAGAGGTATCCAGTTCCCTGGCCGATATCATATACTGCTTGTACCCGTCGTCCGTATGATAGCGGTCTGTATCAACATCGTTGAAAGTATAATAGGTTCGGATCTGCTGAAGCTGTTTATAGGTCTGCTCCAGGGCACGCCGGTCCCATATCCTTATATTATCAATTACCTCTGAATTGTTTTCCAGCTCTGATGAAGTCAAATCCAAATTGGCTTCGAATGGCTTTTCTTCAACATCAGAAAGTCCGTAAGCGGCTCTAGTATATTCAATATTGTATTGCAGATAGGGTTCTTCAAGCTGGATTTCAGTAGGTTCTACCTTGAATTGCTGATAAATCCCCGGTACAAAGGAACTGGCCACTATAAATAGTGCTATAAGGGCTATAGCCACAAAAGGTATTTTTATGTTTTTCAGCTTTACGTTGGCCAGTAAAGCAATTGAGGTCAGCACTGACAATATAGTCAGGATGGTGAAAATCGGCAAGCTTACATTTACATCGGTATAACCGGCGCCTGCGACAACCCCCTGCTGGGAGAATAATATTTCATATCTTTCAAGGAAAAATCCAAAAGCAATTAGTGCAAACAGGAATGCAAGTATTGCAGAAATATGGACAAGAACTTTTGTAGGCAATTTATCCATTATTTCTTTTAAATCAATCGACTGATTCAAAAAATAAGGTTCTTCAGAATCTTCTATTTCAATTCTATCGGAGCTGAATAAAGGTTCAAGCCTGTAAAAATAAAGAGCCAGTACCAGTATCAGAGAAAGAATTGTCAGGCCGAGGAACACACCTCTTATCATATGAAGGAAAGGTAACTGGAATACGTAAAACCCAATATCATTCATAAGAATGGGGTCTTCTAATCCGAAAGATGTACTGTTAAAATATAACAGTATAGTTTTCCAGTTTCCACTGAATATGAGACCAAAGATAAATGATACAGCCACAATTGACACTAGGATTATCTGGGAATCCACTTTTTCTGATGTAATGTTCTTCTCTGTAAGGATCTTATCAATTGAGTCTCTTGCAAATTTTGCATTTATATAAAGGAATAAGAATGCAATAATAAAACCAGGAATTATTGCAATTAATTTCCATTGTAATATTGTTGTAAATACGGATGTGTATCCTACCATATCAAACCATAGGTAATCCGTGTAAATTCCTACAAGGGGACCTATCCCCACAAATAATGCCAGAATTAACAGGAATATAATTTTCATATCTTTCATAATAAACCCCATGAGTAACCTGACTCATATAAAAGTCTCATATAGAGAAGAAGTTGCATGTTTATAAACCTTTTTTCCCACATGATTGGGATAATTATATGAATATTGGTACATTTAACCAATACACAAAGTAAATATAATCTGCCTTATATACATTCCCTTTAATAAAGAGGTATATTCATGTATTCAAGACTTTTCTTATCCCTCCTGTTAATATGTGCTATGGCCACCACAGCATCTGCTTATACACTTGATGACGTCGAGTGGGACAAAAGTATAGATTCCGCAACCCTTCATTGGGGAGATTCCGTGGAGGATAATGGTTATACTATTACTGCTGAGGATTTTCAAAAGGATGAACACGTCTATATCAGCATATCAAAAAATGGCCAAACCTTGAAACATGGAGCATTGCTTGTTGGCGATAATCTTGAATACAGGGATACTGAAGAAGGAAAAGACATCCGGGTTCATGTGAATGAAGTTAAGGTTAATATTGATGATTGGACTGGAAATATGGAAGATCCTACCGCTGAAATTAGGACCTATAATCGAGGGGAGCCTGAGTTTGACATTAGTATCGAAACAGACAGGGATGAATACGACCCCCGTATAACTTCCGAAACCGAAATGGAAGTCACATTGAAAATCAAAAATGATGGTTCAGCCAAAGCTGAAGATGTTCAGCTTTCTATAGACCCAGCAGGAATGGATGTTGTTGGAGGCGACCTTACAGAAACCATATCTTCGCTTGAGATCGATGAGACTACAGAGGAATACAAATTAACCCTAAATGTTCCTCATCTGTGGGAGGAAACGGATTTGGATATTGTTGCTACAGTAGAAGGATATGATATCAACGGGGATTTGCATGAAAATGAAGAGATCGAAACTGTAACAATCGCTCCCAAGGTTGAATTGATATTAACCAAATCCGTTTCAGAAGAACTTTATATGGATGAAACAGGCAGATTTTCGGTTTCAATACGCAACAATGGTCTTTATCATGTGAGTGATATTACTGTAGAAGATGGAATCTTCGATCATATGGAACTGCTTGATGATGTAGCTCTTAATAAGAAAATTTCTCTTGAGGCAGGAGAAACCATTAAACTTTTTGAATACTCAATGAAACCCACCAAATCAGGAGAATTCAAAGCGCCTGCTACAGTTGCTTCTTTCAAAGCATCTAATGGGGAAATCTACGAATATGAATCCAACCAACCTGAAATTCAGATTGATGGTCCAGTAATAACAGTCACGCAGAGAACGGCGAGTTCAACGATCAGACCTTCAGATGAGGTGAAAGTTATCGTTAAGGTAAGCAATAAAGGCAACAAGGATGCGAGTGTGAATGCAGTATCTGAAATACCTGATGATGTTACCTTTGTAAGAGGAGAAACCAGTCTGGACCAGGTTATTCCAAAAGGTAAATCAAAAAGTTACAATTATATAATTCGTGCAGGAAATGAGGGTAATTTCACAGTGCCAGCTGTTAGAGCTTCTTTTATTGATATGGAAAATTACAAAGGAGAAAGGGTCTCCAATATCCTGCAATTTAATGTCACCAATACTTCAACTCAGGATGCAGCAACTGATGAGTCAAACGAGGCTGATTCACAAACATCCGGTGGTGGTGGAGACGATAATAGTATTTTCAGTGATGACGAATCAAATGGCGGTTCCGGTGAAACAAATGAAAACAACAAAGTCCAACCCGGATTTGGTGCATTGATGGTAATTTTTGTATTGGCAGGAATATACGTATTTGGGATAAAGCGGTAATTGAGGAAATAGTATGAAGCGCAACCTCACATCCTTGCCTTTCAGGATTTTTCTTTTTTTTCTGGTAATCTTTTTTGCAGCAAATATAACTGTAATGGCAGTTTCTGCAGCGGATATCGATTGGAAAGACCCGGAAGAATATACTCTCGATTGGGGTGAAGAGGTTAATGTTAGTGGTTATACAATAAAAGCAGTTGACTTTTCGAAATCTTCCCCTACGGATGTCGAGGACGATTTTGTTATGTTATCTGTAAGATCAAATAAGTCCGATAGCTGGACTGCTGTTTTGGGTACGAACCAATCATTTTATTCTCCGACAAAGGTTTTTAATGATCTTGTAAAAATAAATGCTTCCAAAATTGTAACCGGCAGTGATATCCCGATTCCTTATACTGTAATAAATGTATCAATTTCAAACGAAACTAAAACCTCTACTTCCTGGATAAATGACTCTGTTTCATTTTCCAGGATTACTGTTAATGAAATATATATTGACCAAAAAGCACATGTTACCGTTAAGGTCTCAAATCTTAAAGGCATTCATTTTGAAAAAATATCCATAAATACTTCTCTTCCTGATGGTCTCATAGTTGATCCTGATCAGGATCTTGATTTTAAAGGTTCACTACCCCCTCGCAAAGATAAGACATTTCATTATTCTGTACGGGCAATCAAGCCAGGAAATTATACCCTGAATCCTGTTCATTTAAATCTGACTTATCTTGGTATTGATTATCATCTAAAGACAAATGATAGTAATCTGGTAGTCCATGGTCCTTTCATCAATATCAGTAAAAACTATTCGTTAAAAGCAGAAGATGACACTTATTTTATAGATGTCAGTACAATAACTACAAACGAAGGGGATCGTGCTGCATATGTTAAATTTGAAGATCGAATGCCATCTGAAGCCAAAATAATCGGGAAAGATAAAGGTAAATCGGGTGTTTTATACCCTGATCAGTCGTTTACTATAAATAGTTCTTTAAAGGTGGAGGAAAAAGGAAACCTGGTACTCCCTGCCAGTTTTGCATCATTTTCAGATTCTTCTGGTTACAGTGGCTCTGTATCATCGGGAAATATTCTCATTCCCCTTGCCACCTTTAATGAAGCTGTCGAAAAAGCAAAATCAAAAGAGCCTCTTGAAATAAATGAATCGGTAAAACCAGATAACGCATCCATCAATGGAACAAATAATAATTCTTCCTTTGGTTCGGTGAGGTCTATAAAAGATTTTGTGAATGTAACAATGGAATTCATATATGATTCCCTCAATTTTTAATAATTGTAGCTATATTGATATGAACAGACATGAAAAAAACTGATACAATTATATTCACACATGGTGATTCGGACGGAGTATGCTCGGGAGCCATAGCCAAAAGTGCATACCCGGATGCCAGGGTCTATTTTACCAGTCCGGTGAGTCTGCATAATAGACTTGATATGGCTGAAGATTATGATAATATCATTATCTGCGATATAGCCGTGGATGAACGCTCATGTGTAAATCTCTACAATAAGATTAATGATATTGCCAGTCGTGCAGATGTCACCTACATTGACCACCATCCTCTTCCAAGGATGTGCTGGGATGAACCCTGGTTTTACCATGACCTGAACACATGTGCCGCAGAACTTACATACAAGGTCTTTAAATCCCGTCTGGAAAGGGATATCCGCAGGATCGCGGTGTATGGTGCCATAGGTGACTATAAGGATAATACACCTGCAATTAAGAAATGGACAAGGGATTGGGATAAAAGAAGTCTCTATTTCCAGGCAGGAACATTGATCCAGGCATTGCAATATGTTGGTAGAAACTATGATTTTAAAAGAGAAATCACTGACCCTCTTTCTACTGATTTGATTCCTTCAGAAATACCCAATCTCATTCCCTATGCAAAAAAAGCATCAAGAATTGAAGAAGAGTTGAGGATACGTGTAAAGGAGTTGGTCCATCCCCTTCATTCGATAGCTTATGTGCTTGATCCTGAAGGTTACCTTTCCAAATCCGCAATCTATGCAGCCTCTTATGGAAGAAAAGGAATAGGGATTGCAGCCGAACACAGGAATAATAAAGCTGCTTATGATCTGAGCTTGCGCTCCCGTAACAGCAGTGTGGATATCAACCTCCTTTTGCGAGATATTGCGCCCCAGTACGGTGGTAGTGGCGGCGGTCACCCAATGGCTGCAGGGGCCCGTATTCCAGAAGAAAAACTTGATGCATTCCTTCAGGAATTTGACCGAAGGGTCAATCTGGCTGAAACAAAGCAGGGAGATCTATGAAGCCTACTGCAGTACCCAAAAACAATGATTTTGAAATTGTATTTGCCGGTCGCTCCAATGTAGGCAAATCCTCTATTGTAAAAGCTCTTTCCGGAAGTAAAGTGAAGGTCGGCAAAAGACCTGGTGTCACCCTGAAACCCACTCATGTGAAGAAAGGAGAATTAGTGATTACCGACCTTCCCGGTTTTGGATTTATGAATGGTGTAAAAGAGCGCAAACAGGATATCGTAAAGGATAAGATCGTACGTTATATAGAAGAGGGAAATCAGCGGATTAACATCGCTGCTATAGTAGTTGATGCAGGTTCTTTTGTTGAGGTTGTGGATCGCTGGGATCAACGGGGCGAGCTTCCCATTGATATAGAAATATTCGATTTTTTTATAGAAATGGATCTTGAACCCCTGATAGTTGTAAATAAAATGGATAAGGTCAAGGAAGAGGATAAAGATGAGGTCCTTGATGCTATTATTGAAAGATTGGGGCTTTTTCCACCATGGAGGCAGTGGATTGACAGGGTAGCACCGATAAGTGCTAAAAAAGGAGATCTGCAAGCCTTAAATTCTATTATAAGGAAGCGCATCCATTCGGCTAAAAGGGATTCCTTGCTAAAATATATCTGAAAATAGGGTATTGTTAGCCCCTTATGCGGAAATCCACACCCATGTCCCTGGCTATCTGGCTGCATTTATCAGTATCAATTTCAGGAACATCTACCACGCTGAAACGTAAATGAAGACCTGCTTTTTTTGATTCTTCCGCAAATTTCAGCAGGGCAGCATATGAGTTTTGGTAGAATGGTTTACAAATCCTGTCATAAACTTCTGCGGATTCTGCATTGAGGCTGACTGAAACTGCATCCAATCCGGCATCCACAAGACAATCAACCACATTGATCCCTGGATTTATAAGTTGGCCGTGTCCATTGGTATCCAGTCTTACATATGTTCCCTTTGCTTTCAACCAGCGGGTGACAGCAAGCAGCACGTCAAAACGGGCTGTAGGCTCTCCGAATCCTGTGAAAACGATCTCTTTATACTTTTTCAGATCATGCTTTTCCAGTTCTGCAATTATCTCTTTTTCGGAAGGGTCTCTTTTAAGCCACAGGTTATATCCGTATAATCCTTCTCCCTGATTGCGAATACAAAAATAACAGTCTGCACTGCATTGATTGGTTATGTTCAGGTACAGGTTACCATGTGCCTCATAGCATATTGAGGGTTTATCAGTTTTCATTTTATTCCAAACTCCATCGGGAATAAGAGGAAAGTTAGAGGTATTACATACAGAAGTATCAATAAAATACATCCAGGCTTCTCTGTTGCTTTCCAGTTTTACTTTTTTTCTTGTAAAGAACTTGCCTTCAAGTATATCAAGGCTATTTAAAATATCCCTGTCAATACAATATACTTCTCCCTTGATATTACAACAATTACCAGTGTCCACAACAGCTGGAAAACTACCCAGATCGAACATGCAATATTGATCAGTTGTAGTATCTTTTCCAATAAATACAGAATCTCTGATTATATGATGATTGGAGAATCCATTTTTTAGAGTCCCATAAACAAAAATATCCATGATTAACCCAATCCGAAATTCAGCTTTGTGAGTGTTTTTTTCACAGGATCAGGAAGTTTGCCACACTGGATTGCTTTCATGTGTTGTGGTGAGATTGTCCGTATGGCCTTTGACATCAATCTGTCAGATCTCATCAGGTTGTCCATCATTTTCCGGATATAAACAGCAGTTTTTATCTCCAGTCCCATTTGCTCCCTCCATCTCCTTTCATAAATGGAGAGTTCACATTTACCGGCAATATATTCTCCAGCCGTTTCTCCTGCCAGTTTCCCCCCTATCATGGCCGTGGGAATTCCTCCTCCGTTGGTAGCGATCAACTGACCTGCAGCATCACCGGCAAGCATTACATTGTTTGAGACAGTTCTTTCGGGAGCGCCCCCTACCGGCACCACTCCGGAAACCACAGAAAGTATCCTTGCATCCTGCAGTTTATCGCCGGCAATTGGGTGTTTGTACATGAACTTTTCCAGATAATCCCGGGCACACATATTCTTCTCGAAAAGCACTTCCCGGATCCCCACACCGATGTTTGCGGTATTTCCTCCCTGTGAAATAATCCAGGCATATCCACCGGGAACATAGTCTTTTCCGAAATACATCTCTACGGCATCCCTATCCGCTGCGGTGTTTGCAAGTTCATATTCAAAAGCAGTTCCGATTCCCATTGGATCATGTTCCCGTTTCATACCGTGGGCTCTTGCAACAATAGAATTTGGACCGTCTGCACCTATCAGGACTTTACCCCTGATTGTCGATGGGCCAAAGACTCCGTCTACTTCAATTGTATTTCCGTTAACATCGGTTACATTGGTCCCCACCATCAACTCAGCGCCTTCCTCAGCTGCCCGGGATGCCAGGTGTCTGTCAAACCTTCTCCTGTCAAGAGAATCAGCCTCTACTTCAAAACCCTTTGAGTAGCCGTCAGGTGCAATAAAACGTTGGTAATTGCTGGTAGCATGCACACAGCTCTTCGGATAATCAAGCAGGGTGTGAGGAAGGTGTGCATCGGGCACAAGTTCCTGCAGGGTATCTGCATGGGGCATAAACCCGCCGCATTGAAGGGGCACACCGATGTCTTTTTTCCTGTCAACCATTAAAACGGATGCACCGGTCTGTGCGGCATACATTGCGGCTGTGGTGCCCGCCGGACCCGCTCCGACAACTACCACATCATATATTTCATCGGGATGCATGGGAATAATTGCTACTTTGGTATTACTTATAAACCTATTTCGTCAATCACATGCCGCCCCCTATCTGGGACAGCTCGAATTCCATGTCATCGGGGACTCTTGCAGTGAATACAAAAACAGTATACCTGAGTTTCCTTGCCTCGGAGATAGCTGTCTTTTGCCTGTCGCTTAATTCTTCAGTAGAACTTATGCACAGCATCTTGCGGTTTGCTCCAACCAAAAAATCAAATTGTTCTGCATAAGCATTCAAAAAATCAACCATATCCCGGAGTTCATCCCAGCGACTGCACATGTGCAGGCTTTTCGTAGAAGAATTTTCTACATACCAATCCTTACTCATGTAGGGGTAGGAATCATACTGATCCTTAATTTCTTCATAGGCTTTCTGTATTTTGGGCATGTCCTTTGCAAGGTTTACCCATTTCCATTCATTCTGCGAAAAGTATTTCCCGGCCAATATGTCAGCAATTTCCTTTTTATCTTTTGAATCAAGTTTCATGAGATCACCTGTTAAAAATCATCGTCCTGTACATAACTCCTGTCAAATTCAATCGCAATTTCAGCTTTTTCCAGTTCCCTTCCAAGATAACCAGCGTGCTCAAGGCTTGTGACAAGTCCTTTATCTATTATCATGTTCAGGATTTCTGCAGCATTTTTACCGATGATAGTTTCCTTTGCATGTTCTGCGACTATGTACCTTTTTCCATCATTTATATGTGCAATTCCTATATGGAATGCTCCGGCTGGATCCAGTTGCCAGCTGGGGCTACTATTTGCAGCAGTTGCATCATTGGGCATATCAATATCCGGTCGCTTTCGTTTTTCTTTGATCATGAACATGTCTATTCCCAGGTCCTTTGGGGAACTGTGCCTCTCCTCTGCCAGTTTCATCATTGAAGAGGCAGTTTTTAGTTCGGCAATGGAACCCTGGGTCTTATCACTGTATTCGGGTGTGAAAAGAATGGCTGCGCCGACCTCATGTGCTATTCCGCACAGGGTTGCATTTATACCTATAGAATCAGCATCCATGAGTTCCGTAACATTGCCAGCCCCAAAGAAAAGAGGGATATCCGGGTAAGTAACACGGAAATTTCTGTACCTTTCTACAGAAGATGTAAATCCGTGGCCAATTGGATCAAGCACAGGGTCTGCAATTATATTTTCAATTCCGAATTCCTTTGCTCGTTTGATATTCTGCATCAATGTATCATATTTATTGCCACTGGACGGGATTATCACAACAGCACACCCCTTTGCAGCGATCTCGGCTCCCAGCTCGTCAATATTTGTATCATTGAGGCTGAGGACCATATCAATATCAGCATCAATTGCACTACGTATATGGCCAGAATCCAGTGTATCCACACTTAGGGGTGATCCAGTCACTTCTCTTGCATTGAGAATGGCCTCATGGACGTTTTCAGTGGGTGTATCTATGGCCATGCCCAGATCGATGATGTCAGCACCTTTTAGGGTGAATTCTGCCACTTTACTCTGAAGAAGGTCACAATCCATATTTCCCGCATCAACGATTTCTCCCATGACTTTCATTTGGGAATTGCCCCCTACTTTCGTACCATTGAATATTAAAGGAGCAAAGGCACTCTTTTCCATCTGGCTCAATTTCTTGTATGCTTCCTGTTGACGTATATCTTTGAGTAATTCACATGCAGGGACTTTATTTGAAAACTGCACATCTCCTGCAAACCGTATTGCGTAATCCAGATCATAAGCATGTTTAGGGCCTAAGTAGACAGGGCAACCTATTTTGTTTGCAACTTCTGTGAAATCACCCGGGACAAGACCGGGGACAAGGACCATATCAAATTGTCCGGGTTTGAAATTATCGTCTTCATAGGAATGAATTAACCTGTGTGGGGTGATGAAAGCAGCTACGTCAGTATCAACAGTAAGTACACTTGTATCAGAACCAACCGCATGACGAACTGTGCTTTCCGCCAGGTGACCTGTAGCTACAAGAATTTTCATGGGAGAATAATCGATTGGATATTAAAAATAAGTATCTGTGAAAGATGCTTTTGAGGCATCTTTCCAGATTTTAATTAATTATGTCTATGATAGAACCGCCATTGTCAGAAGATCGATTCATTGGTTCGACTACCTGACGGCTTCCGTTTGGGACCTTTGTATAACGTGATTCAGTATTCTTTTCTACAATATCGGCCTGATATTGAGGTCCGAGTACCTGTGCTGACTGCACTCCGGTCATAATGGCCATTACACGAATCTTTCCTTCATAGTCATCGCGAATTCTGGCTCCCCAGATTACATTTGCATTTGATGACAATTCATATGTCAGGGATGCTGCAACTTCTTCAGCTTCCTTGAGGCTCAGGTCCGGCCCTCCGGTAATATGTACAAGGCTACCTGTGGCACCGCGGTAATCGACATCGAGAAGTGGGTGATTCAAAGCTGCCCTTACTACATCTTCGCTCTTGTCCTGATTCTTACTTTCCCCTACAAGCATTACGGCCACGCCACCACATCCCATAATAGCACGGATGTCTGCATAGTCCAGATTGATAAGGGATGGCTGTGTAATCGTTTCAGTGATGCCCTTTACGGTTTCAGCGATTAGCTGATCCATTACTGAAAATGCCTGCTCTATAGGGAGGTTTGGTACATAGTTGAGAAGCCTGTTGTTGTCAAGTACAATAACAGTATCTGCTGCAAGGCGGAAATCCTCTATTCCCTCTTCAGCTTTCACAGCACGGGCCCTTTCTACCCTGAAAGGACTGGAGACCATGCCTACTACAATTGCTCCCTGTTCTTTTGCTATATCAGCCACAACGGGGGCAACACCGGTACCGGTACCTCCTCCCATACCTGCAGTTACAAAAACAAGGTCACTTTCCTTGAATACCTCTTCAAGGGTTCCACGGGCAAGGTCTGCTGCTTTGGCCCCGACTTCCGGGAAGCCACCCGCACCAAGTCCACGAGTTAAGGTTTTACCAACAAGGATCTTCTTGTCAGCACGTATGTGATCAAGATGTTGTTTGTCCGTATTTATTGCAATAGTTTCGGCACCTTCGATACCGATATTATAAAGACGGTTGATGGTGTTGTTTCCGGCGCCTCCGCAACCAACAATGGTTATTCTGGGAAGTCCGAATTCAAAATCTTCTTCATCTTCAAAATTCTGGCGATACTCTCTTTCCTGTTCTGATAGTTTCAATGCATCTTGCACTATTGATTGCACATTCATCCCCTCTGATGATTCATGACTCAACGGCCTTCAAAATCACGACATGGCACTCAGTATCTCCGATCTGCGGAGAAGCTTTTCACCCCTATCGTCAATTAATTCTCTCACAGCCGTCCGTATTGCTTCGCTTGCGGACGGGAATTCGCCCTGAGCTACCATATAATCGATCATCTCCAACTGTTGTTCCGGAAGTCTGATCGTTATTCTTTGCATTTGTGTAGCCTCGGGGGTCTGACATGTGACAGACATAAGTCTGACTTAAAGCAGCCAAGCATCTGCTTTCTGTCTGACTATATTCTGACGGTTGTCTGACTTATTATTTATAAATAGTTGTATATAAGGGTATCTATTTATGTCAACCCTTTGTTATACAATCGTAATCGACACTGGCTCTTTTAAGGCCGGGTATGTTTCCCCACATGCCAATATACTCACCCTGAACAACAAGGGCACCATTTATACCCCCAATCCCTTCTAAAACTTTAAATGCTTTTTCCACAGCTTCCTTGCCAGGATCGGTTGCGTTTGAAAGAGCGGTTGCAGCAGAGTCAGCAAGGGATACATTTTCGGAAAAAACAACTGCAGCATCTGCCATTCCAAAACTGATCGATGGACCGACAGTGCCTGATGAAGTGCATATCCCTGTCACATTGTCAACCGGATCAAGCACAAAACCAACATCCTTTACGGCGGATTCTCCTGCATATATACCTACAACAATCTGTCTATTTGTTACATAGGCTATGTCTCCTCCATTGTCAACCAGTGCAAAACTTGCTCCTGCATCTACCATTGCTTCAACAGCAAGTGAAGCAATCGTACCGGCCACGGCACTCATCGGACCAAGTCCCATTGTAGCTGAAGCATCTGTCATTCTTCTGACTACTTCAGGAGCATCTTCGGGGCATGAATGAGGTTCCAGTGTAATCTGAAAATAAGGGTCCCTTCGAATATAATTCTCAAGCAGTGACCTGTGGAAGCCAATAGCTTCTTTGGCTGCTTCCACATGGCTGGCATCATCTGCATGGATGCTAACTATAGTTTCCTTGAGACGGTAATGTTCTTTCATGATTTGCAAGATAATTATTTCTCAAGGCTCAGGGCATGGTGCGGACACATTTTGATACAGGTGCCACACTGTATACATTTTTCTATGTCCTGGGCAATACCCCATTCCTCATCAAAGGAAAACACATGTCCGGGACAAACCGATATACAGGCTCCACATTCTACACATTCTTCCTCATCCCTGACGATCGGATGGTCTAGAACTGTTACTTTAGCACCCTTTGACTCAAGTGCTTCCCTTATAGACTTGAAATCATCAGTTTCGACCTCGGCAATTATCTCTCCGTATGTGGAATCGAAATGTGCCTGCGAAATGTTCAGGGCAGTTTTAGTTTCAATCATAGATTCTGCAAGTATAGGCTCACCTATGACATTGGACGAAATGTTGATCTTTATCATCATCCTCACCGCCTCCTTGCAAACAGTTTGCTGATATCATTACTCGTGATTATACCGATTACATATCTGTCTTTATCTATCACAGGCATTGCTGATACTTCCTTCATGTCAAGATTGCGTGCTGCAATATCTATGGGATCGGTGGCATTGGAGGTGAGAACCCTTTTTGTCATTATATCCTTCACATAATTACATCCCGTTTCAGCAACAGCTTTGGATATGTCCCATGCAGTCACAATACCTGCCAGTTTTCCATCCTCTGAAACTACAGGCAAATGGCTAAAAGTATTTTCCATGATCATTTTAGCTGCTTCATGAAAGGTTGCATTCTCATCGATGACTACTACATCCTTTGCCATTATATCCTGTACCAATGGGTTCCTCGTTGTTTGTCTCATTGGTTTGCATGTGGCTTTTGCAGGAAGTCTCTGGGAGGGGGTGTTTACAAAAAATTCTCCAGCTGCGACCCATTTTTTCAGTTCCCCTGCAATCTCACGTGATTTTTTGAAACTTGACATGGAGGAGGTAGGTGTATCTTTGCCGTTTATTTCGATGCTACCGGAGCGTAGTTCTTCATAATTGACCTTTCTGAGAACAGGCCTGTCCCTACTTGGCACCCCGTAATCCAGTACGTTTGTCACTACATCTTTATCTGTAACTGCGGTTGATTGTGCAAGTTGTTCATTCAGGATCGGTATAGGTATGCCCATTCCAACGTAGAGGGAAGTGCCGTATTCATGGAAATTCGCCGCACGAATATAATCTGCACTCATATCTTTCAGGTCACCCCTAAGCATCAATGTACCAAAATTAGTTTCCGGGCTGTGCTGTGTTCCTTCCCCAATAATATGTCCTTTTGTCCCACCAAGGAAGATAGGGGTGCCAACTCCGATTGTCTGATAATCAGGGTCATTGGATAATGGTGATAGTACACCAGCGCCGGAATAGGTTACATTTCCATAGTTGGGAAGTAACGAACCCATATATGTGTAAATCGTTCTGTTTATCCCGTTAGTAGCAACATTGTATTTCTGATATCCGTTACGGGGGTTGATCATGATTGCCTGGTTCAGGTCATATATGTTGAGTGTAGTGTCAAGTGTTTTTCTGGGATAACAATCGGTACCATAAGATGTGGCATGAAGATCAATGGATTTGCCGCGTATCAGGTCCTCAATTACATGGGCCCCGCCATAATCGAAACCTTCAGTTTCGGAAAGTTGTCCTGCGCCTATAAAGGCATCTACTGCAGCTACGCCTGAGTAGGCTTCCACGCCATTCAAAAAAACCTTATTCATTTTCATTGGTGGCTCTGGATGTCCGAAATTGAGCCAGGCTCCTGAGGAACACATTGCTCCAAATGTACCTGTGGTAACTACATCAACTTCCTTAGCAGCCTCTTTTGCACCCAGTTCTCCCACTATACCTACCATTTCCTCAGCCGTCACAACATTGACACTACCCTCTTTTATTCTCCTGTTTATCTCCTCTATGGATTTTTCTACCATGAAATCTACCTCTGTTAATATCAATTGGTAATATTAGAGTATCTATATATTACTTCTGGTTATTGGATATAATTCTTTTTTGTTTTTGTGAATCAAAGAGTTATTATATTTGGTGAAATATATGGCAAATGGGAGTTGGTATGGTGTTAATGGGTACTAGCATACATAATTCATTATTTGACAATATGTTATATGAAATCCTGGCAACGGATATGTCATTTGACCAAAAGATGGAAGAAATTGCAAAAGCCCTTCCTCAAATACTTCGATATCCGGAGAAGGCGTCTGCAAGGATATTATTTGGTCCTTATTCTTATAAGTCTCCTGGCTTTGAGCAGGGTAAATATCAAATCTCCTCTTCAAATATATCCAAAAATGAAGAGAAAAACCATGAGTTATGTCTTGAGTTATTTTATAATAACCTTTCATTGAAAAATAATTACGAACCTTTCACTTTTGATGAAAAACAAAAACTTGATTTTATTGCAAAGATTTTGTCTATATTTATTGATAAGGAGATCGAAGTGAAAAAAGCCCGGTATGATTACGATTTCCTTTTGGGTAGTACCAATGAAATCCCCTATTCCCTAAACAGTGAAGGAAAAATTGTCTACATTTCACCCAAGATTCAAGAATACGGTTTGCGTCCTGAACAAATGATTTCCCGGTCATTTACAGATTATTTATGCCCGGATGATAGGTATGAGTGGTTGAATATATTTAAAAAAATAAAATCAGTGGATATATTGCCTCTTAAAGCACAGATGCGTATTCAGAATAACAGTAAAGAGTTGCATTGGTTCCAGAATCATATAGACCCAATATATGATGAAATGGGGAATTTTTTGGGAAGTAATGGTTTACTCAGTGAAATAAACAGGAGAAAAGAGGCGGAAATCCATTCTCAGGAACAGTCCAATGCGTTTCGTTTTCTAGCAAGAGCGTGTAATCAGTTCGTAGACCCATTTTTTGAAGATATTGATCTGCTTATAGAACCAATTCTGGAAAAGATCCGGGGAATTCTTGATGCAGATTCAATTTTTATCTATGAACTAAACCATAGCGAAAATAATATGCATCTAACACATTACACTTGCGTGCCACTTTTAAAAGGTAGATGCGAATTGGAAATGGATAAATTAAGCTCACTGTCAACTGCACAATTCCCGACTATAATTGAGAAATTCCAGAAAAATGAGCCTTATTATGTGAATTCTATAGAGCAACTTCCAGATTCTGAAAAAAATCTGAAAGGACTCTTAACAACATTGGATCTTGAATCGGCCCAGATTATGCCTGTACATGTCGAAAATCAGTTGGTAGGATTTATCGGTGTAGTTTCGGCCACAAAAAACAAACATTGGCCATCCTATAGTGATGATCTCCTCAGGATATTGTTTGATTCCATATTCAATGCAAAGGAGCGCGGTAAGACCTATACTATGCTTGATAATACAATGCATCTTTACCGTTCTCTTTTTGACAGATCAAATGATGCTATCTTTATCCACTCTTCTGAAGGTACAATAATAGATGCCAATAGAAGTGCCTGCAAAACAATTGGCTGTTCCCATTCTGATATGTTATCTATGAAAATTGCTGATCTCTATCCTCATGAATCTAAATATATGGCACAGTCACGATCAGCAATCCAGAAAACATTGAATGAAGGATCTACACGTTTCGAATCGAAAATGAAACATATGAATGATTCAGTTATTGATGTTGAGATCAGTTCTTCTGTACTTGATAAAGAAAATAGTATCATGCTCAGTATAGTACGAGATATTACTGAACGTAAAAGTTCAGAATTGGAACTGGAAAATTATCGCAAACATCTGGAAGAAATTGTGGATCAACGTACCTCTGAACTCCAAACTGCCAATTCCTGGGTCTCTGCTCTCTATGACAATGCTCCTATAGGTATCGGTGTGCTTAATAAAGATCTGGAATTGATAGATCTTAATAAAGGTATGGCCGAAATTACTGGCATTCCTAGAGAAAATATTGTAGGTAAATCACTATTTTCTATATGCACTGAAGGATCTTCGAAGTATCTTGATAAGGACTTAGGGCCAGATATTCTTGAAAAACAATTTTCCACAGAATTGCACTGGGTATGCAATAAAAAACACATCTGTATACAGTTCAATTCTCAGCCACTGGATTTGAAAGATTCTCCTCAAAAGGTAATCTTTACTGCACAGGACATTACACGAAGAAAACAGGCTGAAATCGCCCTTAAAGATTATGCAGGTCAATTGGAGAAATCTAATGAAATGAAGGATCTTTTTACCGATATAATGCGCCATGATCTTTTAAATCCTGCAAATATCGTGAAAGGTTTTACAGACGTACTCATTAAGAAAGAAAAGGAAGAAAAAAAGATTCATTTTCTATCAAGGATCAGGGATAACACAGAACGCTTGATCGATATGATCGAAAACACAGCTTACCTGTCCAAACTTGAATCTACTGAAACCCTTGATCTGCAAAAAATGGACCTGGGTCGAATATTAACTTCCTGTATTTCAGAGATGGCTCCTCTGGCTGATAATGAAAATATGGATATAATACACGATCTGCAACAGCCATATCCTCTAAAGGCCAATCCTATAATCAAGGAGGTTTTTATCAATCTGCTTTCAAATGCAATCAAATATAGCCCTTCGGAAAGTTCAATTCATGTAGGGGTGCAGGAAAACGACTCTTCATTTAAAATAATGATTAAGGATAGGGGTTCTGGGATTGCTGATGATGATAAACCATACATATTTAACAGGTTTAACAGGGCACAAAAAGGAAGCATAAAGGGTACAGGTCTTGGACTTGCAATAGTAAAAAGAATTGTAGATTTGCATGGTGGCAGTGTTGGTGTGGAAGATAACCCGGAAGGGCAGGGTAGTGTTTTCTGGGTATATATAAAAAAAGGCACTGAAAACAATAGAAATTTAGGTCTTGGGTAATTTCACATGAACTGTAGTACCCAATCCTTCCATACTCCTTGCCCATATACTTCCATTATGAATATCGATTACCTTTTTGCATATATGGAGTCCCAGGCCAACACCATTATAGATGCGGGTTGTGGATCCATCTATTTGGTAAAACATGTCAAAAATACGCGGAAGTTTTTCTTTTGGTATTCCTATACCATTATCTTTTATCTTTATGTGTATATATTCTTCTTCTTCTTTCAGTGTAATTTTTATTTTCCCGGATCCCTGTGTGAATTTTGATGCATTGTCCAGTATATTAAGGAAAACGTTTGTTAACCTGTCTCTGTCACCATAGATAAGGGAAGACTTATTTTGGATATCAATACTTATATCGACATCTTTTCCTTCTGTGTGGACTTTCATTTTTTCCATGGAATCAGTTATGATTTCACCAACATCCACCTCTTCGAAGTGATACTGGTATTTGCCCTCTTTTTCCATACTCATATAAAGCAGGGAGTCAATTAGCCTTTTGAGCCGGTCTGCATTACGTACAACTGCCAAATTTGCTTTTTTCTGGTCTTCGTTTAATTCACCCAGTCGTCCTTTATCAAGCAGGTCACTGAATCCCTTGATAGATATCAGGGGTGTTTTCAGTTCATGGGTCAGGTTTGCGAGGAATTCACTCTTTAGCTTATCCAGATGTTTAAGGTCTTCATAGGCTCGCTGGGTCATCTCGAAAAGCTGGGCATTTTCAATTGCAATCCCGATGTGTTTGCCTACATGTTCCAGTACTTGCAGGCTTTTTTCACTGACTTCATGATTGAGAGGGATAGAAAGCTGGATAAAACCCATTACTTTTTCCCTGGAATAGAGGCGGAATAAAAGATATTTCTTGCGTTGCATTTGGCCCTGGTAATGGAAAGTATCTTCTGCAACAAGGGGGCCGGATGGAGCACCTGCAGAATTATTAAACATGTTTTCGACTACAGAATAGTGGATGCTTTCAGGATATTCTCCTCTTGGACCTATATAGGCACGCAATACTGCCTCTTTTTCTTCTGGGTTTATTATGTATACTCCACCGGCAGTAATGTCAAGAAGGTCTCCCATTTCCATTAACATTTCATCAAGGAGATCATCCACATCAAGAGATTCTGATGCAAGAGCAGATGCTGAATATAGGATGGATATATCACGTTCCTTTTCCAGAATGGTCCGTTCGGACATTTTACGGTCTGTTACATCAAGCAAAATTCCATGGTATTCCAGATTATCATCACATTTGCAGGGGAATGTAATCTCTGAAATCCATTTTATGCTGCCTGAAGAATCTACAACACGATATTCACAGGTAAACTGGTTTGACGAATTTTTCCGGAAGCTGTCAAACTCATTATGGACAAAGCTGCGATCTTCGGGATGGATTAATTCATTATATGTCATCCTTCCTTCCAGGAAGTCTTCAGGTTTGTATCCAAAAATTGTTACTCTTTCAGATACATAATTTGTCCTGGCACGCTGATCCCCTTCCCAAAAAAAAACAATCATGGGGCTTTTATCGATTATTTCTTCGAAGCTTGTTGCAACTGTGAATATATTAGTACCTTTATATTTTTCCTTGGGTTTAAGGTGCCTCAAATTGTTTCCCGGTACGGGCTTTTCTGTAACCATTAATATTCATCCCTTCTCCATCCTTAATTAGCAAAATTATATTGCAATTGATTGCTCTTTTTTAAACATATATAAACTTATATATGTTTGGGAGAATATATAATATTATTTTTAATGTATAGAAATCAAGTCCATACATATTATAATTGATATGTTATTTTTATTTTAAATGTATTTCATTTTCGCCATCATTATGAGAAAAATATATGTAGCATGTTTTGTTGCACTATTCTTGCATAAATGACTCATATGGCGGGTTTACCCTATTATCTTGTTGTCTAGTTTCCAAAAAGTTATATAAAGGCAGAAGGCTATACGAGACAGACCTTTAACATATCATATTAAAACTAAATTCAGAGTTGATTATATTGGCAATCGAAAATGGAGATTTCATAAAAGTATCATATACTGGTAAATTCGAAGGCGGTCTGATTTTTGACACTACCGATGAGGAATTGGCCAAGGAAAACCAGATCTTCAATCCACGTGGAGTTTATGGCGGTGATGTGGTAGTTGTAGGTGCCGGTCATACCATTAAAGGACTTGACGAGGATTTTGTTGGCAAGGATGTTGGATACAAGGGAGAACTTGTCATTCCTCCTGAAAAAGGATTTGGAGAACATGACCCCAAGAAGGTTGAGACCATTTCCCTGAATAAATTCGAGGACCGTAAAGCAACTCCCGGGATGGGTGTAGAAATAGAAGGAAAACGCGGTGTGGTCACCAAGGTCATCGGAAGACGTGCACGCGTTGACTTCAATCATCCCCTTGCAGGTAAGGAAGTAACCTATGAATACACCATTGATGAGAAACTCGAAGGAGATGTTGACAAAATAAATGGTTTGCTTTCCCTTTACACCGGAGTACCAGAAATCGAAGTTGAAGTTGAAGATAAGACTGCCATTATCAATATCCCTGTTGCACTGAGCTTTAACCAGCGCTGGCTCATGTCAAAAAATAGGATTGCTTCTGAGATAATCGAAAATATCGGAATGAAAAATGTCAAATTTGTCGAGACTTATCCGGTAGAATCTTCTGCACCTGCTGAAGAGGCAGAAGCAGAAAGCGAAGATAATGACTCTGGTGAAGAGTAATCTTCGCCAATTTTTTATATTATAAGCGCTGTTCACCAGATGCTTGTGATTGTTTTTCATTATGCTGAGGTAGCCAAGCGGACTACGGCGCCGGTCTTGAAAACCGGTGGTGCTCTGCGCCCCGGGAGTTCGAATCTCCCCCTCAGCGTCTCTTTATTTTTCTAACAATCAAAAAAAAAGAAGGTAGATTATTCTTTCAGGAATTCCTGGACAGTTTTGCCGAATGAGGGAGCAGCCTTCGGGTCTCTGGCAGTGATTATATGGCCATCTCTGATAACATCTTTGTCTTTATATTCAGCTCCTCCCTTTTTTATTTGTTTTACACTTTCCGGATCGCTGAATACGGTGCTCTTTTTACCTTTTAGTATTCCTGCTTTTGCCAGCACTACCGGCGATATACAGATAGCAGCGATTAATTTACCCTGTTTGTAGGCATCCTGGACAATTTTGTGTAGTTCTTTGTTATCCCAGAGATACTGCTTTGCACCTCCGCCTCCTGAAATAACGATGGCATCATAACTGTCTGCTTTTTCAGAGGAAATAGTTGTGTCGGGCTTGACTTTACATCCAAGCATCCCTCTGGCAACTTTCTTTTGGTTTGTTGCAACGACTATGTCAAATCCTGCATTTTCAAAGATTTCTCTGGGTTGAAGGAATTCTTCGTCACGGAAATTTTCCTGGGCGATTACCATTAGTATTTTCTTCTTATTATCCATACCGATCACCGTATTATGATATCTGATGTATCCTATTTGGTACTGGCGATTACAATCTAATATAACAAATCATCCTGGACTTCTCAGTTAATCCCGGTTCATGCAACATAGTAAATTAATTTTTTGTAATATTGAGATTATTAATCAGTTGTACAAGTTCCTGACGTCGGAACATTCCTTTATGCATAATGCAGGCAACATTATCGTCAAGCATTTTTCTGTTTTCTTCGGTAAGTTCCTGTGCCGTACAGATAATAATAGATATATTTGAAGTCGAATCCAGGTTTTGAATATATTCAATAACATCATAGCCACTGAACTCTGGCATCATCAAATCAAGCAGTACTATATCGGGTTGCTGTTTTTGGAGAATTTTGATAGCTTCTTCCCCTCCGGCAGCATCCAGTATCCAAAAACCTTCAGAATCCAGCATGGAATGGATAAGCTCCCTATCTTGTTCCTCATCATCCACCACAAGAATCGTTGTCTCTTCTGGTTTCATATTTTTCCTGACTCTTTCAAGTGTTTCGATAAGGTCGGTTTTGTCAACAGGTTTCACAAAATAATCTTCCACCGTCCACATGCTATCGATTTTGGCTTTGTCCAGTACGGATATCATGATAACAGGTATGTCCCGTGTATGGCTGTCCTTTTTGAGTCTATCAAGTACGGTCCAGCCGTCCTGGCCCGGCATCATTATATCAAGGGTGACGGCAAGTGGTTTGAGTTCCCTGACCTTTTTTATTACCTGATCCCCTCTTTCCACTCCTATTGCATGGTATCCTTTAGAACTCAGCATCGCAAGCAGAAGTTCTCTTGATTTTGGATCATCTTCAGCAACGACAACTACCGGGTCGTCTCCTTTAGGATTGTGAGGTGCAGCGACAAAGGTTTCATCATCCACTTTCATCTCAGGTATTTTCTTTTCAACTTTATCTTCCGGTATCAATTCGTTTGTTTCTGCAGGATCAACAGGTATGGAAAATGTAAATGTGCTGCCTTTTCCTTCTTCACTTTTCACTTCAAGTGATCCACCGTGAAGTTCTATGAACTTAGTTATAAGTGCAAGTCCCAGTCCTGTACCTTCATATTCTCTATTTGCTGATGAATCAAGCTGGACAAAAGGTTTGAACAATTTGTCCCGATCATTTTCAGCAATGCCTATGCCTGTGTCTTCTACAGCTACATGGACCATCTTTTCGGATTTGGTAGGAATAATTCTAACATTCCCTCCCTCCGGGGTGAATTTTATCGCATTACTTAACAGATTATAAAGCACTTGTTTAATTTTTCCTTTATCTGCTTTTATTTTTGGAATGTTTTCGGCTGGCTCTATCTGTAAGTTTATGGATTTCTTGGATGCCAGTGGTGAAATGATTGTTTTAACTTCTCTGAACACATCATTAAAATAGAATATTTCGTACTGGAGATCCATTTTTCCTGCTTCTACTTTTGATATATCAAGGATGCTGTTTATGAGATCGAGCAAATGTTTGCCACTTTTAAGCACATTTCCCACATACTTGGTTTGTTTTTCGTTCAGTTCTCCAAAAACCTGGTCAAGTAGTATATCCGAAAATCCGATTATGGAATTAAGTGGGGTGCGCAATTCATGACTCATTGTCGCCAGGAATTCACTTTTTGTGCGGTTGGCAGTTTCAGATTCTATTTTTGCATTTTCCATCTCAAGTTCTGTATTTTTACGTTTTGTGATGTCCACTACAATACCGCTTACAATAACTGGATTCCCTTGCTTGTCTTTTTCTGTAATTGCACCCCTGTCGTGATACCATTTCCATTTACCATCCTTTGTCTCTATTCGATAGTCCACTTCATAGGTAGGACATTTTCCTTCTATATGGCAACGCATTGCTTCCATTGCATTTTTTTTATCCTGGGGGTGCAGTAGTTTCATGAAATCAGTATAATGCGCATCTTTAAATTCATCCATGGAATATCCCAGTCTGGTAACTTTGCCGGGATCAAAGTTTACTTTGCCACTAGGAATGTCCATTTCCCACCAGCTAAGGTTGCCTTCTCCCATTGCATTCTGTAGTCTGTGTTGCAATTTTCCAATCTGTTCTTCCGCTTTTTTCCTTCTGGAGATATCCCTTGCAATACTGAGTATTACTTTTTCTTCACGATAATCAATGACTTTACTGCTTATTTCCGTGGGGATTTTTTTGCCGTCTTTGGTCAGATGGACAGTTTCAAATATCAATGAGCCATTTTTAAGAATTTGTTCTATCATTTCGGGTACTTCTTTGGTATTTGCTTGACTATCAATATCCATAGGTGTCAGGTTTAGTAATTCTCCTCTGGTGTATCCCAGTCTTTTGCAGGCAATTTCATTTATCTCCACAAAATTGCCTTCCTGATCATGGATGAAAATTGCATCAGCTGCGTTATCAAAAATAGTATGGAATTTTTTTTCGGAACGGGTGAGTTTGTCTTCCGCATTCCTGCTCTTTATAGCCTTGGTCAAACCCTTTTTCACCAATTCCACCAGTTTTTTTTCTTCATCCAGAAAGCACGTGTCTTCTGATGATTTGTTTTTGAAATACTCCAGTTTGCCTTTTGTATTTCCATTGACATTGATGCTGTGCTCAAGTTTAAGGTCAGTCTCAAGGAAGTTGGTGCTTGTAAATATTTTATCTTCAAAAGTTATGCGTGCAAAATACTGATTTCCACCACATCTGTCTGCCAGAAGTTCTGTAATATCCTCCATCAGTTTATCTGTATTCTCTGAAGATGTCAGGATATCGTAGAAACTGTCAAGACATTCTAATATCTGAAGGGTACAAGAATTTTCAGATTTAGTATCAGTATGTTTTTTGTTGGTCATGGCTATCAGTTTCCTTTTGTATATACAAATAGTCGGTTTGGTTTTTATTTATAATTATCACTTATAATAAACAGGTCTCTACTATTTTTGATCACAACTTATTTTTATGTAGAAGGTGTTAGCACAAATATCATCTAGTACCGATTGAGCCTTTTTCCTGGTGTTTCTTTTCAGACATTAACATTATATAAGAGAAAGTCATATTGGGCCGAGTAAGTCTGTATCATAGGTTTTTACACAGCCTGTAAAAGGGCAGTGCTGGACCTTAGTTCCAGGGCTACGGGACGCAAGAATGTGTCCTTAAGGAGGTTTATAATGGCAGACGAAGAAATAAGACATCTTGTACGTATAATGAACACTGACTTGCAGGGTAAGCAGAAGGTCCTTTATGCACTCACCGGTATCAAGGGGATTGGCAGAAGGACTGCAAGACTCATTGCAGAAAGTGCAGAAGTAGATCCATCAGAAACCATTGGTTATCTTTCTGATGAGGGTATTGCCAGGCTTAATGAAGCTATAGAGACATTTGAAAACCATCTTCCTGTGTGGATGCTTAATAGGCAAAAGGATTTGTTGACAGGTGAAAATAAACACCTTCTTGGACAGGATATTGACCTGACTATAAGGGAAGATTTGAACGATCTTAAAAAGATTCGTGCCTATCGTGGTATACGCCATGAAAGAGGTTTGAAGGTACGTGGACAGAGAACCAAATCCGCAGGACGCGGTGGGTCCACAATAGGTGTCAGCAAAACAAGATGAAGGTGATTTGATATGGTTTATCCCGGAAAGAAAAGAAAAAGTTATGACACCCCGAAGCACCCCTGGCAAGCTTCCCGTATGGCAAATGAGGTTGACCTGATTAAAAAATACGGCCTCAGAAATAAAAAAGAACTCTGGAAAGCACAAAGTATTCTCAGACGTTACAGGGCAGATGCCCGTAGATTACTTGCTGATTCTGCAGAAGCTGAACTTACCGGTCACGCAAAGACTGAAGCAGACCAGATTCTATCCAAATTGATTCGTTATTCCATGATAAAAGGCGATGCCGAGATCGATGACATTCTGGCATTAAATACAGAAGCTATACTCGAAAGAAGGCTTCAGACCCTTGTCCACAGACTTGGTTTAGCCAGAACTCCCAAGCAGGCAAGACAGTTTATTACCCATGGTCATATTGCAATTGGTGGTAAGAAGTTGACAGTCCCTGGTATGCTGGTGTCAAAACAGGATGAGATGATGATAGATTACTATGGAACATCACCTATGACTACCGAGTCACACCCGGAGAGACCCGCTCAGATTGCATCTTCCCTTGTGGAGGAATGAAGGAGGTTTGAATTATGGCAAATGGAATATGGGCTGTTGCTCACATCAAATGTTCATTTAACAATACTATAATCACAGTTACCGATATAACCGGTGCTGAAACAATAGCGAAATCATCCGGTGGGATGGTAGTCAAAGCTGCAAGGGATGAGAGTTCTCCTTATACTGCTATGCAGATGGCCGGCCAGCTTGCTGATACTCTCAGGGATAAAGGTGTCGAAGGTGTACACATTCGTGTCCGTGCTCCCGGTGGTAACAAGCAGAGAAGTCCCGGTCCAGGTGCACAGGCAGCCATTAGGGCTTTCGCACGTGCAGGTATCAGGATTGGACGTATTGAGGATGTAACTCCTGTGCCACATGACGGTACCCGTCCAATAGGCGGCAGGCGCGTCTAATTGGAGTATAATATATAGAAGGTTTGTAATTTCACGAGGTTCCCGAAAATGGATATCGATATACTTGAGCTGTCTGATAGATCTGCCAGATTTATTTTGTCAGATGTGGATGCAGCTTTTGCGAACGGATTGAGGCGGGCTATGCTTGCCGATGTCCCCACTCTCGCAATCGATGAAGTCAATATTTACAACAATACTTCAGTCCTTTATGATGAACAGGTAGCTTTGAGACTGGCTCTGGTACCTCTTGTGACAAGCTTCGATGAGTTTACTCCTCATGAAGAGTGTTCCTGTGAAGATGGGTGTCCGGCATGTACGGTTTCTCTCACGTTGAGTGTGGAAGCACCAATGGATGAGGAAAATACTGTTTATTCAGGGGACCTTGTATCCGCAGATCCCAAAGTAAAAGCTGCTGATTCTAATATCCCTGTTGTTAAGCTTAAAGGCGGGCAGGAACTTTTCCTTGAAGCGATTGCAAGGATGGGTTACGGTCACGACCACGCTAAATGGCAGGCAGGAGTTGCCTGTGGTTACAAAAATGTGCCAGTGATCACAATTGAAGGCTGTGACCTCTGCGAAAAGTGCGTTGAGGCATGTCCTCGCGATATATTGGCCCTTGGTGAGGAATCTGCAGAAGTTGTGAATGATAGACTATTGAATTGCTCTCTCTGCAAGCAGTGTGTAGAAGTCTGTGGAATTGATGCAATCTCGGTTCGTGAGAATGATACATCTTTTATTTTCACTCTTGAATCCGATGGTTCATATAGTGCAGAAGAGTTAATTATAAATGCAGTTAATACTATCAGGACGAAAGCTTCAACCCTTGATGACATCCTGGGTGAATTGTAATAGGAGATACCCTTTCCTATTATCCTTTTATAGGATCTAATAGCAGAAGCAAAAATTCATAATTGGAATTTTTGTGACCATCCATATGGGCAAAGTATATATACCATTGGCCCATTTATGGCGAAAAACAACAGCGTGCGAGGGTTGCCCAGCCAGGCCAAAGGCGCTAGGTTGAGGGCCTAGTCTCGTAGGAGTTCGAGGGTTCGAATCCCTTCCCTCGCACCAAATACTTTTTTAAATCACTAAAAACATTTTTATAATTGTGTTTCTTGGTTTTATGTCTCATAATATTACATAGCATTCCTTAACTGTGTTATTTTAACGATAAGTTTAGTATTTAATTCAGGTAAACTTAAACTCTCCTTTATCTTTTTGATGTGAATTTGATAGGTTTGCGTTTTGCACAATAGTTAAATATAATTGAGTTATTACAAACTTAGTTGATTAAATATCGCTCCATAGTTAAAGGGGGATTTATTCATTTCAATAAAGAATATCTGGGGTAAAATAGAGAATACACTAAAGTCAATAAAAGGCATCGAAGAAACTCTTTTACTGAATCAGGCTGACAGGCATTATATTCTTGGGCTTGAGTTTTCGGATGAAAAGAAATCTTCCGGAAGCCTTGGAATAAAAAATAATACCGGGGTAAAAAAAACACTTGGCTCACAGATTCTCGTCTCTTTCCTAACAAACCAGGAATATGACTGGCCAGAAAATAATCTGAAACTCATATACGGGGATGAAATTGTGGGTGAAGATATCAGTGATCCGCTGGAGCTTGCACGACTTGAAAAATGCAAGGATTGCTGTGTGATGGGTAACATAGTGTTTTATAATGACCGTTTCAAAAGTCTGAAAGCACCGGATTTAGAACTTGAAATGTTAATTCAGGCAAAGCCTTTCCCTGAAGTTGAGAATATCTCCTGTGTTTCAGAAGCTATGGTTGCATTACCCTCAAGGTTAAGTGATTCCTATATCAAATCCAGGATGGGTATTGAATCGAACAACTCTATGGGAACTTTCCTGTTAGGTCTGGATTTAAAACCGGATTTTTGTACAAATATGGAATATTGCGAACCAGTCGAAGTTTGTAATTTTTAACTCTGATTCATCTTTTTTTTGCATAACTTCCAATAATCGGCAATAATTTGGTAAAGTATTAATGCTTGAACTTACTTCATATACTCAATAATAGAGAATTGATTATTTATGGGCGTAAGTTTTAGATTTATATGATGTAAAAGGAGATTGATATGTCTGTTTTGAGGGATATGGGGTGCAATGTTCCTTCTAGGATTGTTAGTAACTTTGATCCATTCTATAATCCACAGAAAATTGAGGGTATGATTATAGGCAACGATCTAGATTCTCTTCTGAGTGCCTCTTTCCTTAAAACAAAATTTGGATGGGACATAGTTGGTGTTTATGACTACAAGACATTAAGTTTTTCAGATAAAGTGGGAGATTTCCACAATAAGTTGCTTGAAGGAAAATATATTGCTGTGGATCTGGACATATATCATCCATGCATCTTCTCCATTGGACATCATATAATAGGATCCAGCTGTCAGGACTGCCTTGAAGGTCATTCAAATTCGCTGAATCCGAACCTTCTAAGGGGTATCTATCTCCAAAATTACAGGAGAAAATATCCCTTAAGTACCATTCATTTTCTTCTCTGGTTGTTTGAATCCGAAGATGGCCTGGATATAAAGACCAGAAGCCTTGTATGGCTTGCAGATTCTTCTTATGTAAATGGACAGCGTCACAGATTCAGGTCGAATGTTCATGAATGGGTGATGAACTTTTTCAGATCACAGGCATTTCTGGATTCTTTCGAATTAATTGATACGTATAAGTTTGAATATTTATTATCCGACTGGCTATTCCCTCTACTTGAGGGAACCGGTTTGAATATCTCAAGGGGTCAGGTTAGGTCTTATCATCTGGGTCTTTCCGGTTATCAATGCCAGTGGACATCTACTGAAAATGAAAGAGATTGTATCATTGCGATGCTTGAGCTGATAGAACATATTACAGGTTGGTGCAAACCTGTCTTCCCGCGTAAATTCATCGACATAAAAGGTGTCCGCAGAAGCATTTTCCTAAGCGATATTTTCAACAATAGTACAAATCTGGACTCTTTTTTGCTTAGGAACAATGTGTTTTCGTTTGTATTTCCCACGTCAAAAACAATTAATTATACAACAGGAATTAAATTGTGATCTGGGTGGATTTCGGGTTATTGGGTTTATTGTGGTTACCTGTTTTCATTCTTTTTGCTCGTTTTCTTAATTGCTTTCTCTATACTCCATCTCCCCCTGCCCAATTCCTCCCCTATTATCTCTATAGTATCTTTTTTGTTTTTTCCGCATTGGCGCAATTCCCTGTATCTTGTACACAGGTAATCTTCTTCCTGAGGGGTCCAGGGGTTTCCCTGGTTTTCCAGATTTTTGATGACAGGATTGCGTAATTCCGGGATCATAAATCCCGGTTTGATTATATTGCTCTGGCTAATTTCCCGGGTTTTTGTTCTAAACATCGTTTCTGATATTTCAAAACCAATGCAGCGTCTATTCAGGCCAATTGCAACGGTTGCAGTTGAAAATCCGCCCAGGAACATGTCACAAACAAGATCACCTTCATTACTACTGTATTGGATAATTTTTTTCAGAAGATTGTAGGGCAATTCATTTTTATTTTTAATTTTACCGGGTTTGTACTCCCTGTTAATTACCCAGACATCTTCCCTATCCCTGTAATTCAGCGATCTGCCATCTTCTGTTTTTTCACAGGTTCCGTACCTTGATTCAAGATTAAATGTGCGCCTTTTGCCGGGTTTTTCGTAGTATAAAATATGATAATGGGAGGATACGTATTTTGCTTTTGTGTAAACACCAAAATTGTATTTCCATATTATGTGATTGATCTCTTCCAGATTTGTCTGGTACAGGGCATGGAGGATATGGTAAAGATTTGTGTATCCCGAAACAATGTAGATGGAGCCACCAGGTTTGAGAATTCTTTCTGCTTCTTTAATCCAGGCCAGGCTGAAATCTGCATATTTATCTTCCGGGATTTCTACATATCCATCAACTACAAATTTTTCATTCCTATTGTAATGCTGATGTAATTTGTCCCCTTTTATCCCATATGGAGGATCGGTAATAATCAGATCTACCGACCCGTTGGGGATATGAGTTGCAGCTCCTGTAATGCAATCCTCATTGTAAAATACATTCCCATAAATTTCAACGGGCTTCATTTTCAACTCCTTACGCCAGGTATTTTCATAACCTATCTGGAAGAATAAATAAATATTGTCTGAAGAGTGGCTGTTTTTGAGTCTTCTATATTACTTTCACCTTGCTTGGAGGTCCTTGAAATAGTTTATATTCTTATTTCTTATTGAGGTGATCAGTATGGATGAATTCTTCAAAGGACTTATAGAGAGAACCAAACGCTATGAAAAACTGGACCACTTTAGGAACAATTAACAATAAAAAGGCTGGCCGGTCTTCATCACCCTCCCGTCATGGTTTCTGATGATACCGGCCTTTTATGAATTTTAGCTATTTTTTTCAGGTAATTTTTTTGGTTGAGAATCAATATCTCTTACATCCAGTTTTCTCTCTATATTATGGATAAAATGCAGTGTCCTGTTGGAAAGTGTCCTGCTTCTTTCTTCCTGTCTCTGCTGGTATGTACGGATGGAACGAAGGAAATCGATTTTCCTGAAATCCGGCCAGTAGGGGGCGCAGAAATAGGCTGCACATTCATTTCCACATGCTTGCCAGGGAAGGAAATTCGAAACCCTTTCATTTCCTCCTGTACGGATTATGAGATCAACGTTTGATACGGCCGAATTTTCTTCTGGATATAGGTGTCTTGATATGGTTTTTTCAGTTATTTCACCCTTTTCGATATCCCCTGTTTTTACCTTCCTGGCAACTTCACGTATTGCCTGTATGATATCCTGTCTTCCGCCATAAGCAATTGCAATGTTAAGTTTTAGCCTGTCATAGTCCTTTGTTGCCATCTCAACTTTATCAATACTCTGCAAAAGGTCCCCGGGTAACAAGGTTCTGTCTCCAATTACACGTACTTTTAGGCGTCTTTTATGTGTCCTTTCATCAACACACATCTCTTCAAGTCTGGTTCCTATAAGTTTTAGTATGCTTTTCTTCTCATCTTTTTTCCTGTTGAAATTCTCAGTAGAAAAAGCATATATTGTCAATTCCTTGATGCCGCTTTCATAGGACCATTCAATGACTTTTTCAGTAATATCGGCTCCCCGGGTATGGCCGTATGAGGTGAATTTACCAATTCTTTTGGCGTATCTGCGGTTTCCATCCATTATAATAGCTATATGCTGCGGTAATTTAGAATTGCGGATATTTTTTTCCAGAATAAATTCATATCCTTTATACAATAATTTCGGTAATATCCGCCACATCATAATCAGAGCTACAGGCGATGTTAATAATTGTCAAGTACTGAACGTACGATATCCCTGTAATCATTTTTTAATAAATAGATGTTGTGATCGCCGGTTACATCAATACTCAGGATTCCCAGGCGTGTGTTCATGAGCCCAACCATAGCTGAAACTCCCCTGTAACTGATATCAAAATCCTTTTCGTGAAGGAATTTATAGATATCATTGGTGGTATATTTTCCGCCGTCAAGGAACAGCTTAAGTACCACTTTGCGTATCCCTGTGTCATCCCGGCCAAGATATTTTATCAGCCTTGATCTTACCCGGTTTTCTATGGTTTCCAGCACGAACACCTCTATCTAAACTATGTTATTTTTGCATATATATTTATGCTAACTTGTAATATGTATCCCTGAAAAGAAACAATCGCAAGACCTTTTATTTTTCTGATGCGGGATACCTATTTATCTGCCTTTTAAAGCTTGAACTGCCCTTTATAATTCATTTTAACATAAAAACATATTGTTTTATTTTAAGTTCAAGGGTATTTTTGCACCTTAAACAGGCATGCTTTCAACAATAAGGCCATCTGAGGTAGGGTACTTTTCAATAATTTCAATTTTATCACTAATGTCCCGAATCTCATCTGCAATATCTTCAAGTATCCATGATGCGATTTCAATATTATTTACCTTTAGTTCATACATTTCTTCAGGAACTTCAAATTCCTGCAATTGATCACGTATTTTAGTAGTATTTTTAGTATGTATTATTCCAAATATGATAGTTCCATCATCGGTTATTTCGTCAAATGGGCGAGAAGTATTTTCTGCAATCCTGATAAGACGTTTCCTTAGCTGTATAGCGTCTTTATACGCAGATGAACAGAAATGGCCCCTTTTAAAAAGTTTCATGACTTTTAATGCACTATCTCGTGAACCCGCTACAGCATTTGAAATATCGTCCTTTAACCGGTACCCTCTGCGATGCAATTCCCCGTAATTTGTATCTGTAAATTCCAGTTCATTGAAATTTATGTAACAGTCAACGTTATCACACAAATCAGCAAACTTTCCAATACCTTCTATGGCAGGCACTTCGATTCCTGTTTCCAGTCCTGCTTGTTTACAATTGAGGATTGCCGTTTTAAATTTACTTTTTTCAATATATTCCCATTCCTGCAGGGGAGGGTGAAAACGTATCTCGTCCAGTCCTGCTTCAACAAGATTATTTATTGTTTTTTCATCTACGGGTAAGGCAGTATAGAGATGAATATGGTACTTTTGTCCGAATGTGCTTTTCAGTAGATGGATGTAATGCAGGACCCTTCCAATTTCAAGGAGTGGTTCACCACCCGTAATTCCTGTTCCCAGGGCCTGCATACGCATGCTTTCTTCTATTACTTCATCGTCGCATTGCACTTTCCTTTCATTGGCATATGCGGCATCGCTTTTTCTCTCTTCTGATAGCGGGCAATAGAAACAATTCTTACCACAAAGGCCGGTTACGTATAACACCATTTTTGCACCATCACGGCACATTTTGCAACCGGTTGAAAGATAACTGTAAAAAGAGCCTGCTTCTGCTTGCTGGATATTTGCCATTGCTTTTGCATGAATATATCAGTATATAACTTTTTCTTTACCCATCAGGGTTAACTAGTATAAAATCAGACACCATTTCATGGTTTGTGGGTCACATGTAGCCGTAATCGGATGTAAAGGCTGTAGAAAATGCATATCTATTTGCATTGAGAATGCAATTTTTTATAGTGCCGGCCGCGTTCAAATAGACATACAAAAGTGCAATGCTTGTGGTCAATGCGTTTCTCATTGCCCGAATAAGGCTCTTTTGTTGATGGATTAAGCAGTCTTTAATCCTGTAGTCAAATTAGTATAAATATTTCCCATCATGTTTTTATTTGATAGCAAGTATGATTAATACATGAACAATACATGTTATCCGGAACCGGTTGGTTATGTTAAAAGTACCTTTAAGGAACCTGTATTTGATGAAAAAATGTATTCATCAATTTCTTTTATTGAAATCTATCCTGATTTTGCAGAAGCCCTGGATGGAGTTGATGAATTTACGAAAATCCAGATATTGTTTCAGTTTGACAAAAGTCAGGGTTATAAGTTAAAGCAAAAGCGTCGAACAGATGGTAAATTGGTGGGACTATTTGCCACCCGAAGCCCTCATCGTCCAAATGGTATAGGTATAACAACGGTAAACCTGCTTTCAGTCGATGGATTAACCCTGGAAGTAGAAGGTCTTGATGCTATAGATGGTACCCCTGTACTTGATATTAAACCATATACCAGCAAATTTGACTGAAATAATTTTCCGTGATTCGATTTTACCAATAAGTATAAATGATTGTTTTTACATTCAGGATGTGTCGGTAGCGGGCGTGTGGCCTAGCCAGGATATGGCGGCAGCCTCCTAAGCTGTAAGTCAGGGGTTCAACTCCCTTCACGCCCGCCATTTTCTTATTATGTAATTAATTATATTGTATTTCTTTTTATACTCAAGTTTGTAAATTCTTCTATTCTCTATTGTAATTAAATACTATGAAGTACGAATTATATATTGTTATACAAAGAATACTATATGTATTTGTGCAATATCGATTAATTCATAGAGGTGAGTTGATGAGAATAAGGATGTTGAATTCCAAATATGAGATTGAAACGCTTAAAGAAGATGAAGAAGTTGTACATCTTTCTTTCAGGCCGAGCAATACGGATATTATGCAGATTATCACCAGGTGTAAGGGCTTAAAGGCTTTGCAATTGCCTTCATCCTACAGGAAAACATTGTCTGATGTGGCAATTAAATTCCTTGAAATGGAAGATGTTGAGTTACTTGAAGGCGATCTGAAAAGTACTGGTATTTCAATGTATAAAGAAATAGATTCTGAAGAGTGATTATAGTTTTTATAATATTATTTGTAATTTTATATTATTTATCCCTGTCACGTGCATCTTCCAGACAGGGTTATTACAATTTTGACTCGATATTTTTATTTATCTTTTTGTTCATTCGTATCATCCATGCTATTATTTCGGAGGAATCTAATATCCATAAGCAGTTACCGGGTATAATTCGTAAGGCTGTAATTGAGGATGTAACTCCCATGAAAGACCTCATAAACAGCTATGCGAAAAAAGAGATTATGTTACCCCGCTCTGTGGGGGAACTGTATGAAAACATAAGGAACTTTTATGTTTATGAGGAAAATGGTGAAGTGGTTGGTTGCTGTGCTCTTCAGGTTGTATGGGAAGATCTGGCCGAAATCCTGTCTTTTGCTGTTAAACCCGAATGCACTGGAATGGGCATTGGGTCGATGCTACTTGATGCCAGTATCGAAGAGGGCAAAAACATCGGGGTTAAAAGAGCATTTACCCTTACTTACGTGCCAGAATTTTTTGAAAGACAGGGTTTTTCAAAAGTTGAAAAAGCATCATTGCCGCATAAGGTATGGGTGGGTTGCATAAAATGTCCCAAATTCCCGGATTGCAATGAAATTGCTTTGCTCAGGTATTTGTAATTTCTTTATCATGATTCTCGCTTGCATTTATTAAAGGAAGGCTATGGATGATTAGGACCAGATTGAGGGATTTTGTACGCACAGATGAAGACTGTTTTTTTTCGGTAGTCGATTATTTCCACCCCGACGGTGTAAGGGGAATACTAAGGTATGCTCCTGATGAGAAGGGGGACCGTTTTGCAAATGGGATCAAGTACAGGAAATACGATTTCGCCGATTCTTTCGGTTACATGCGCAAGCATCACCCGGATTGGATAGCTGATGTACATATAATTCCACAGGAACGGATTTCAGAAATTCTCAGCCCTGTAGATCGGCTGCCTGAAGTAGTTGACTTGGATGACCGAATCAAAACAATAGTCAGGGTTCTTTCTGACGCCGGTATACCTATGAACAAACAGGGTGTTACCGGTTCAATTCTTCCTGGTTTACAAAATGACATGTCTGATATTGATTTTGTGGTTTACGGGCCGGACTGGTTTAAGGCACGTGACGCCATAAACAGGGCAAAACTATCCGGTTTTCGAATTGAGGCAATCGATGAGAATATGTGGCAACGTATTTACAGGAAACGCTCCCCTGAAATTTCATATGATGAGTTTCTTCTGCATGAATTGAGAAAAGGAAATCGTGGAATGGTAAATGGTACCTATTTTGATCTCCTCTTTACAAGAGATTGGGATCAGATACATCACCCTCTGGAAAGGGGGCTAGATACCGAGCATATAAAAATAGAGGCTAATGTTACAGATGCGACATTTGCTTTTGATAATCCTGCATTGTATGAAATAGATCATGAGGAGATCGATCATATCCTTTCATATACTCACACCTATTCGGGTCAGGCATTAGCAGGAGAAAGAATAGAGGCAAGGGGAGTAGTTGAGGATATGGGGCATAAAAAAAGGCTTGTAGTAGGTACTTCAAGGGAGCCACGGGGTGAATGGATGCGCTCCCTTACGTTGCTTGAGAAAGAAGGTTTATTGTAATCAGCCCCCCCCAGTGGACTGATATACATTCTCCAGATTTCCTGAAGAAGTTTCCTCCTCCTGGCTGAGCAGGTAATCTTTTACATCGCTTGCACTGTATTCTTTTTCTCCCCTTTTTCCTACTTTTTCGCCTGATACTTTCAAGGTATCGACCCTGTAGTAAAGGTCTGTGGTATTCATCAGGGCCCATGTGCCTTCATCATCTTCCTTTATATCGACGATTTCTCCTAGGGTTCCTGTATTGAGATATCTCACCACCATGCCTTTTTCAAGGGGATGTCCATCGATGTCAGATGTTTCTACATGTTCCATTTGTATTGCCTTCTTTAACTATTTGCAATCTCATCTTTGAGATCACTGAAATCCGCAACCCTTTCTGCAAATGCATTATGCCTGTGTATGCTTTCCTCATTTATCTGCTTTATAGTTACGACAGCATCATTGGGCAGGTGGGGGAACTTTTCTACAACTTTCTGTGCCATTGTTCTCACACAGTCTTCGACGAATTTTGGATTTCTGTGAGCGGTTTCTACCACAAAAGCTTCGTCCTGGCGCTTCAATAATTCGAAGACACTTGTACTCATGGATGTTTCGATAATCTTTATTATTTCTTCCAAGGACACTTCGACATCACAATTTGTCTGGATCGAAATTATACCTCTGCCACGCTGATTGTGGGTAGGCATTGGCATCCTTTTGAGGAAAAGGGAGACGGTCTTCTCATCCACTCCAAGTTCTGTAAGTTCTTTCATGGCCTTATCCCGCATAATCTCCTGTGCACAGGGGCATGCGGTCATCCCTACAACTTCGGAACCAATAAGTTTCTTGACTTCTATGTTGTTTTCTTCATCACGGATTGCAATGGATTCTGCGAATATATCGACAACTTCCTGACATTGCATTTTGTTCACCGGTGCTTCACGTTTGATCACATACTCACTTTTCATTATCACTTCTGCCTGAGTGGCATATTCATGTCTTGTGAGTAGGTTCTGTGCAACATCGCCACAAAGTTGTTCTATCTCATAAACAGGCATATTGACTGCCTTTTCGAGAACCTCGTCTATAGCTTCAAAATTACGTGAAAGGTTTGCCCCCTTTCTGTCAGAGGGCAGATCAACAAAAATATCAAAAGTAGATATAAGGACGATTGGTCTTTTATCTTTTCTCTTTATCTCCACCAGTTTTTTCACGTCGGTTACACCGACTCTGGTGAGGTTAATCGGTACTTTTGGTTTATTTGCCTGGACATCTGGTAAGTCTAATACTGGGAGTTTCATGTAAATGACCTCAAAACGGGTTAAGTAAAATGAATCGGTGGGATAATTTAAAACTATAATTGAAACTTATTCATAGCATGTAAATGTTTTGTTGACGAATTTATTGTATGTGTTTACTACTGTGCATTAACCTTTTTGGTTGATTTTAGGCCAAATCATTATCAAAAGGCAACATTAAAAGTTAATTATATATATAACAACATTACAATTAATCAATAACCGGTAACGGTGGACAAGGTGATTAAATGTCTAAGTCAGAACCGAGAAATTTTGTATTAAGGGATGAGAAAGGAAACGAACATGGGGTCTTTACAGGAAAGCAACCAAGGCAGGCAGCTCTTAAAGTTGCAAACCGTGGTAAAGGCACCAAGAAAAACCCTGATAAAATCATGCTCCGTGAAAGGGGAACTAAGAAAGTCCATGTTTTCTATGGTTGGAAACAGGAAGTTGATGCTCCCAAGAACAAACCAGACTGGATGCCTGACAAAATCAACAAGCCTTTTGTAAGAAAAGAAAAACCAGGCATAATCAAACTTGAGCAAGTCTGATTATTTCTATTACTTTTTTTATTATACTCATATAGGGGTTATCCCCTTGTTTATCTATTTTTCTTTACAAAAAGTTTAAAGCATTGTTTTCCTATGTAGCCTTTATGTCAGAAGGCCACTATAAGAAGGAAAATATATTGATTGAAGCCCTCCCCTATATTCGTGAATTTTATGACTCTTTTATGGTGATAAAGGTTGGAGGGCACGCAATGGTAGATCCCGAAATAATGAGTGCAATTGTTGAGGACATTGTGCTTCTCAGATTCGTGGGAATACATCCGGTCATCGTACATGGCGGCGGACCTGAAATTACTGAAAAAATGGAGCAGATGGGCAAGAAACCCGAATTTGTAGGCGGCTTGCGTATTACCGATGACGAGACTGTGGAAATTGCCCGTATGGTACTTGTAGGCAGCATCAATACGAAAATTGTGTCCCTGATTGGTCAGCACGGTGCCAAAGGTGTGGGTCTTTCCGGTAAAGACGGCAAAATGATAATGGCACGCAAAAAACCTGCCCAGAAGATCATGATAAAGGATATTGAGCACAGTGTGGACCTGGGATGGGTTGGAGAGACCGAGATAATCAATCCGGAATTGATCCATATAGTTACAGAACAGGGCTACATACCTGTGATCTCCCCGATTGCTGTGGATAATGAGGGCAATGCCCTGAATATTAATGCAGATACGGTTGCCGGAGATATTGCCAAATCCCTGCAGGCCAAGAAACTCATTCTAATGACTGATGTGGCAGGACTTATGAGGGATCCTTCAGACACTACTACAAGGATTTCACGGGTACTTGCACCCCAGGTCGATGATATGATTGATGAGGGAATTATTGGTGGCGGTATGATCCCCAAAATGCGCAGTGCATCCACAAGTGTGGAAAACGGTGTAGAAAGGGTGCATATAATAAATGGAAGTGTGCCCCATTCCATCCTTCTGGAACTGTTTACAGATGGCGGGATAGGCACTATGGTATTTTAAGTTTTCAGGATTTGATGGGGCAGCCAAAGGTTAACCCGTCAAGTTCCAGTACTTTTTCCCATTCTTCCTTGCAATCACAGTTGAGGTTTTTCAGTATCGCGATATTTTGTGTAAGGGAATAATCCCTGATCGCATCGGCAACCATGTGGCTGCATTCCCTGCAGTTATGAGGTCCACGTTTTGAACCGGCTCCTACGGGATCGGATGTGATCACGAGTTCGGGGTATTTCTTTTTGGACTCGATGAGTATCTGGACAATACTCCATAGCCAGGGCGGTCTGTATTGGTTTCTTTCCCATAGGCGTTCCACAAAAGTTCCTCTCTGGACATTACACAGGTTTATGGAGACTGTGTCAACCAGATCGGCAATATCATCTACCGTATCTATAATGTCCTCCATTCCTTCGGTTTCTGATAAAAAGGGTGGTTTGAGAAGCAGGTATGCTTTGACAGTAACATCTTTCTCGTGAGCAAGGTGTGCAGCACGGGAAAAACCTGCATAGGTAAAACCCTTGTTTATGGAACGTTTGCGTATTACATCACTGCTTGTCTCAAGACCAATAGCTATTTCAAAACCGGTGTTTTTGAGCACTTCTGTGCAGGAAGTAAGGGTATCTTCTGTTACAAATTCAGGCCGGGTTTCCACAAGTACTTTCTTAATCCTTTCGTCTGCTTCCATTTTATTCAGCAGGGTTTCTCTGACTTGTGCATCAATTTCCTTTTCATCCAGGAAACTGCCGGATGTGAATATTTTGACTATGAATTCCTGCAATCCGGAAGAACGCTCAAGTGCTTTTTCGTACTGCTGCAAGAGATCTTCAGCTGATGGAGGTGTGGAGGCTCTGTCATAAACAAAACCACACATGGTACACCCTCCTTTTATCCCCCACCAGCATCCACTGGTCTTGAAAATAAGGGTAAGGGTATCTGTTACTTCTCCTTGAAGAAGGTCTCTGCCTGTCCAGACAGCAGCAGGCTCATTGTTTGGAGCCTTTTTAATGCGTTGCTGCTGTCTAATTTCCAGTATTCTATCATTAAGATTCATTCGAACTCGATTGTAGCAGGTGGTTTTGGTGTTATGTCATAGACAACTCTTGCTGCAGTGGGGATTTCCCCGGTTATGCGTGAGCTGATTTTCCTGAGGGTCTCCCAGGGCAATTCCAGGGCCTCTGCGGTCATACCATCTCTTGAACCTACTGCGCGCACGGCAACGATCCAACCATGTACCCTGAGGTCGCCTTTCACGCCGGTCCCTTTGCCCAGAACTGCCGCGAATGTTTGCCAGGGGCAGAACTGTTCAAGCAGTTCTTCTTCCACAATAGCATTTGCTTCTCTTACGACATCGACCTTTTCTCTTGTAACTTCCCCTATTATCCTTACTGAAAGACCGGGTCCCGGGAAAGGCATTCTTTCACATATCTCTTCTGGCAGGTCGAGTGCATGGGCTACTACCCTTACCTCATCCTTGTAGAGGTCATCAATGGGTTCTATAATATGTTTGAAATTGATATGTTCGGGCAGGCCGCCTACGTTGTGATGAGACTTGATACCACCATCGGATTCAATTTTATCCGGGTATATGGTTCCCTGGATCAGGCATTCTGCCTCAATATCTAGTGCTTCTTCTTCAAACACACGAATAAAAGTCTCACCGACAGCTTTTCTTTTTTCTTCAGGGTCCTTGATTCCCACCAGGCTGTCAAGGAAACGATCCTTTGCATCGATGATTTGGAGATTCATATCACCGAATATTTCCTTTATTCGTTCGGTTTCACCTTTTCTCATAAGACCCGTGTCTATATAGATCGGTATCAGATTATCACCAATTGCACGGTGTGCAAGGACTGCACATACGGAACTGTCAACACCTCCCGAGAGGGCGATGATGGTTTTGCCCTGCGCTTTGGCTTTTATTTTCTCGATTGCTTTTGGAATGAATTTTTCGGTTTTTACCATGAAAGGAAACTCCATATGGTTTATGATGATTTGTGCTTACTAGGGATTTGTATGACTTAATCGTACCGATGCAATTTTTAATTTATATAGATATGTTTTCCGGTCGGTAACTTTTAACATAATACTTTCAATCCACTATTTACAGCTTTATATGCATTCAGTGCCATCTATGTAGCATGCGGCAAACCCTCTATGACTATTTCGGTTATAAAAAATTTCGACCCCTTCAGGAAAATATTATTCAGGATGTGCTGGATAAAAAAGATGTATTTGTATTGATGCCAACCGGGGGTGGGAAATCTTTGTGTTACCAGTTGCCTTCCCTGCTTATGGAGGGCGTTACTGTCGTTGTGTCCCCTTTGATATCCCTTATGAAAGATCAGGTTGACAGGTTGCTTTCACGTGGCATTGCCGCTGCCTATATGAACAGTACACTTGACAATTCCGAAATGAACCATGTTAAGGATTCTCTGATTAGGGGGCAACTCGATCTTCTCTATGTGGCCCCCGAAAGACTGGCTATGCCGTCTACTCTTAAATTGCTTGCAAAAGCAAATGTTAACCTTTTTGCCGTTGATGAAGCACATTGTATATCTCAGTGGGGGCATGATTTCAGACCTGAATACAGGAAATTAGGTGCCCTGCGCTCCGGTTTTCCAGATATTCCTCTAATAGCACTTACAGCTACTGCTACCCCTGCAGTTGCCCGTGATATAGCAAAACAACTCAATATGGTCAGGTCTGAGAAGTATGTAGCAAGTTTTAATCGGACCAACCTCTATTATGAGGTTAAATCCGGTGAGAATGCAGATCAACAAATCATATCTTACCTGCGCTCTCATCCTGAATCATGTGGAATTATTTATTGCCAGACACGAAAATCCGTAGAAGTACTTGCTGGCAGACTGAAAAAATTAGGAGTCAATGCTGCATTCTATCATGCCGGTATGTCAGATGAACTGAGGCACCGTGCTCAGGAAAAGTTCCTGAATGGAACTATAAGGGTAGTTGTGGCAACAGTTGCATTTGGGATGGGGATTGATAAGTCCAATGTACGTTTTGTTATTCATTATGATCTGCCAGCGGACCTGGAAAGTTACTATCAGCAAACCGGCAGGGGTGGCAGGGATGGTCAACCATGTGATTGTATCCTTTTTTTCAAGAGAGGGGATTGGTATAAACAGCAATACTTCATTGAACAGATGTCTTCTAAAAAAGAACGAGAAATTGCCCTTTCCAAGTTACGCCTCATGATGGATTACTGTGAAACAGTCACCTGTCGAAGGAAAATCTTACTCGAATACTTCGGAGAGTCCACCGAAAAAGATTGTGGTCATTGTGACGTTTGTATTAACCCGCCACAACAGGTGGATGTTACAGAGGATGCATTAATTATTTTTAAGTGCATAAAGGAGTTGAACCAGAAATTCGGGGCAACACATGTTGCATCGGTAGTTGCAGGTTCAAAGGCTAAAAAAATTGTGTCATGTGGTCACCATCGACTCCATTGTCATGGTAATGGTTCCCACAATCCGCAAGATTACTGGAAAGACCTTTCTCATCGGCTTTCCTCCCTGGGATTTCTGGAAGTGAAAGGCGGAAGATATCCGGTCTTAAAGTTAAATAAGAAAAGCCGTGCAGCTCTCAATGATGGTGCTAACGTAATTATACCTCAATTATCTGCTGCAAAAAATTCAAAGAACAAATCATCCGGGCAAAGCAAGGTTTCTTCGAAGTCATCTCCTGTTGATTGTGAATATTCGAAGTTATTTGAAAAATTGCGCAGACTCCGGTTGCAATTTGCAAAAAGGGATAATGTGCCACCCTACATTGTATTTGCGGATACCAGTTTGAAGCAGATGGCCTCCAGCAAACCCCAAACTGCAAACCAGATGCTCACCATAACAGGAGTCGGGAAATGTAAAATGGAAAAATATGGTGACGCATTTTTGTCAGAGATCAAAAGTTTTTGTTGAATATTTGTTTTTCAGGCCATGAAGTATAAAGTGAGTTTAAAGATCAGGTCACCGTAAAATACAGCTGCTAAAAAACCAGCGGTTATCGGGACTATAAAAGGCAAACCCGGGGTAACCCACACCATACTGTCGATAATTCCCTTCTTTGAGTAGGCCCTGAGTTCTTCAAGAGTTTCCGTGTCAATCTCTTTACCGCTTCTCCTGAAATAGGTTTGAAGTTTACCATTTTCATCTTTTTCGTACTGCTGCATGAGTTTTACATGCCTGTTTTCAAGTTTTCCGATCGGTGCCCTGTAGCCTATAAACATAAAATAGGGTTTTCTGAGGGTAGTTTTAACGTCAGGCTGGCTCAGGTTATAGATAAAAAGCCCCAGGGGCACGATTATTGTCAGGAGTATTGAATTACCAAATACTGTAAAAGTAAAAAAGTTCATGATCGGAACGCCTTCTACCGGGAAATAGGTTCCTCCCATAGTAAATGCCGGATAGAAAGGAAACACAATGGACATTACCATCAACAATTTGGCGTCTGCACCTCCGAATGCTCCCAGATAGAACAGGACGTAGGAAAAAACAAAAATTAGTCCAAAGGAGATGGCCATTTGTATAAGATATGTAACCGGGCTGGATGAAGTTGCAAGCTCATAAATTATAAATGGGGAAAAGGCTGCCAGCATAATTACCCATACCCTGTTGCCTACCCTGCGCTCCTTTATGTCCCTATAGGAGGCATAGGAGAGAAATGCCAGGCATAGAAGTATCTTGGCAATAACTATCATTTTTGCTTCTCCCACTTTTTGAGTTTAAGAATTTCAGAAAGTGTCCCTCCCCTACGGATTTCATCAAATAATCTTTCTTCAGTTTTTTGTACTTCCTTTGCACGTCTTGCAATCTCGTATGCTCTTTCTGCGGGTACTACAACAACTCCGTTATCATCACCTATGATGTAATCGCCGGGTTTGACCTTTTGCCCTCCACAGTTAATCAGCGCATTAACTTCCCCAAACCCTTTGGGATCACCTGCATTTGGTACATTTGAAGTTGCAAATACCGGAAGTCCGATTTTGCGTATCTCTTCTATATCTCTTACCGCTCCATCGACCACAATGCCTGCGATACCACGGTTCAGGCTGCTCTGTGTTGCCAGTCCGCCCCAGGGTGCGATATGAGAACTTCCGTTATAAATTACTATTACATTACCTTCCTTTGCTTCATCTATCGCTTCCACTGTTTTGGCCCAATCGCCCTCGAATGTCTGCACCGTTACAGCCGGTCCTACCATTTTGGTATCATTTAGCATTGGTTTGATGTTTTTCATGGCACCCTGTCGGTGCATGGCATCTGAAATATTAGGAGTGGAAATTTCCATGAACAACTTGCGTATTTCTTCGTCCATATCGAGTTTTTTTGCCTGATTTAATTGTGGATTATCTACACTACGGCGAATCTTTTTGGAAGCTTCTGTTACATTATCCGAGCGAATTATATTACCGCCCACAATGACAATATCAGCACCTGCTTCTACAGACCGGGCTGCAGTTTGCTCATCCAGTCCACCTGCTACAGCAATATTAGCCCTGATTTTGGAGGCAATCTCAAGCACAAGATCTACCGGTGTTTTTCCGGTCATCTGCTGGTCTATTCCCATATGGATATTGATGATGTCCACACCTATCCTGTCCATTTCTTGGGCCCTCTGAACAGGTTTTGGGGTGCTAATTAGATCTGCCATGAGCCGAACTCCATATTTTCGTGCGGCCAGGAGTGCATCTTTTATCGTTGAGTCATCGGCGGTTGCCATAACCATAACAATATCTGCACCGGCTTTTGCAGCCATTTCAACTTCAAGGCTTCCGGTATCTGCAATTTTCATATCTGCCACGATGGTGTGTCCGGGAAAGCTTTTCCTGAGAGTACGAATAGCATCCATGCCCTCACTTTTTATAAGGGGAGTTCCGATTTCTATCCAGTCGATATCTCCCTTGACTGCTTCCTTAGCAATCTGCACAGCTCTATCTATCTCCAGTATATCAAGAGCAAGCTGGATTATAGTTTTAATAGGATCACCTTGTTAACTTTTATTTGGAATTATTGATAATGATTTCTTCAGGCTGGAGAATAGAAGTGAATCACTATAAAGTTTTCCAGATTAGTCTTTGATGCTTCCCTGGGGCTTATATCATTAGGTCTGCGGAAAGAGTCAATTAGAAAAGAACATGATAATTGGCAATAAGTTTATACGCTATCCGCAAATAATCGGATAGGAATAAAAAACGCCTGCGGTTGATTACTATGAAAATAATCTCTAAAGATTTAATCTGCAAGGAGCTGTATTTTGATGTCATTTGAGCATATGCATATCATTTCTATGAAAGAATTCACACGTGATATGATTGACCATGTTCTGGAGGTCGCCGAAGAAATGGAACCAATTGCCAGGTCTAAGTCAAGTTCCGACCTCTTAAAAGGCAAAGTGCTTGGTGTTCTGTTTTTTGAGCCCAGTACCCGTACAAGGATGTCTTTTGAGGCCGCCATGATGCGACTTGGGGGGGAAGTGTTAAGTCTCGGCTCGGTTGATGCAAGTTCTGTTGCAAAGGGTGAAACCCTTGCTGATACCATAAGGGTTGTAGCCGGTTACAGTAATGCCATTGTCCTTCGTCATCCTATGGAAGGTGCTGCACGACTGGCTTCTGAGTTTTCTGCAGTTCCCATACTCAATGCAGGCGATGGTGCTGGTCATCATCCCACACAGACGTTTCTCGATCTTTATACCATCAAGCGTGAAAGCCATCTTGAAGGCTTAAAAGTAGCTCTTGCAGGAGATCTCAAATATGGCAGAACTGTACATTCGCTTTGTTATGCCCTTTCTCTTTATGGTGCCCAGATAACCCTTGTGTCCCCACCTGAACTTTCAATGCCTTCAGAGATTATCGAGGATCTGAAAAAGAAAAATATCAAGGTGATAGAGGAGAGTTCCATTGAAGATGCCATACAGGATGTGGAGGTGCTTTATATGACACGGATACAGAAAGAACGTTTTCCTGATCCGGCAGAATATCAGAAAGTCGCTAATCGCCTCCAGATTACGCCTGAAGTATTGAAAAATGCGAAGAAAAATCTACGGATAATGCATCCTCTCCCCCGAACAAACGAAATCACCCCTCAAGTTGATGAAACGCCCCATGCTTCCTACTTCGACCAATCTTTTTATGGTGTTCCAATAAGAATGGCTTTGCTTTGTCTTGTTATGGGGGTGTTTGAATGAGTGAGATCGTGAAAAAAGAAATTCGTGTACAACCCATATGTTCAGGCACAGTAATTGACCATATTACAGCCGGTCAGGCTCTCAACGTTCTCAAGATTCTGGGTATAACCGGCACTTCCTGGGGAATTGTCAGTATCCTGATTAATGCCCCCAGTTCATATGGAAAGAAGGATGTGGTCAAGATAGAAGGGCGTGAACTCGTGAGTAGTGAGGTGGATAAAATATCTCTCATTTCTCCTGGTGCTACTATCAATATAATCCGGGATTATGATGTGCAGGAAAAGAATCAGGTAGGTATACCCTCGCATGTAGAAGGTGTTGTAAAATGTATCAATCCAAATTGCATTTCCAACAGTAATGAACCCATAGAATCTAAATTTGATGTGGATGCGGGGGAAGGTAAAATCGAATTACGTTGTGGCTATTGTGAAAGGGTGATCTGTGAAAATATTGCAGATCATCTCCTTTAATTTATAGTCCCAGAATATCTTCCATGGAATAAATGCCGGATTTTTTATCTTTTAACCAAATTGCGGCTTTTACAGCACCTGCGGCGAATGCATCGCGAGAATGCGCCTGGTGTTTTATTTCAATCCTTTCACCTTCTCCGGCAAAAAGGATCGTGTGGTCACCGGCAATATCTCCTCCACGGATTGCATGAATACCTATCTCTTTTTTACGAGGTGCGTTGCCCTGGCGGCCAAAGATGTACTCTTCACGCCCAACAGCTTTTCCAATAACCTCTGCAGCCCTCATTGCAGTTCCACTGGGTGCATCCTGTTTCCGGTTATGGTGTGCTTCAATGACTTCAATGTCATAATCGGGAAGATATTTGGCCGCTTCCTCGATAATCTTGAAAAATACATTGACTCCAACTGCATAATTTGGGGCAATAACGGCTGATACACCATTTTTAAGGATACTCTCGTCGATTGCTTCTTTTTGTTCTTCGCTAAAACCAGTAGTCCCGATAATAAGGTTTACACCACTTGCGGCGACTATTGGTGCGTTGGAAGAAGTTGCTGCTGCAATGGTAAAATCAATCAAGACATCGGTTTTACTTTCCTTGAGGACTTCTCCAAGATCTTCTACGCTGGCAATAGAAACGCCGAGGCTGCCTGCACCTGCCACATCTCCTGCATCTTCGCCGATCTTATTCAGGTCAAATGCAGAGGACAATTCAATACCTTCGCTTCTGGCGATGTTCTGTATTATCAGGCCACCCATTTTACCGGATGCTCCGATTACTCCTGCTCGTATCATTTGAGACACCCGATTCCTCTTAATGCTTCTTCCAGTATCTTTTCATTTTCTGGCAGGATAGGCGCCAGTGGTGCTCTCAGCGGACCCGCTGGCATACCTATCATTTCCATTGCACGTTTGACAGGTATAGGATTGGTTTCAGTGAACAGGGCACGTGTGAGGGGTGCAAGTTCATAATGCTTTTTCCTGGCAGCTGCCATGTCGCCTGTAAGGGCGGCTTCTACCATTTCGGACATTATGTTTGGAACTACATTTGCGACAACGGAAATTACTCCTACTCCGCCCAAGGCGACAATAGGATAGGTCAGTCCATCCTCTCCGGAAATAACGCTGAAATCTTCATCCACTGTGTTTTCGATTATCTCTGAGATTTTGGGAATACTTCCACTTGCTTCTTTGATCGCAACGATATTTTCAATCTTGGCAAGCTCGACAATTACTTCCAGTGGGATATCCTGTCCGGTTCTGGAAGGCACATTGTATAATATGATGGGGATGTCTGCTGCTTCTGCTACTGCAGTGAAGTGACGGATCAGTCCTGCATTATTGGGCTTATTGTAGTATGGGGATATAATGAGCGCTCCCCCTGCCCCTGCATCAGCAGCATGTTTTGTAAGTTCTACGGCTTCAACTGTATTGTTTGATCCGGTACCTGCAATCACCGGCACATTGGCACATTCCACCGCGGTATTGATCACTTTTTTGTGTTCAACCGTAGAAAGAGTGGCGGATTCGCCTGTTGTTCCACAAGCCACAACTCCGCTGACACCTCCTTCTTCAGCATATCTTATGTTTTGTTTAAGACCACTGATGTCAATGGTATTGTCTTTTGTGAATGGGGTTATAAGAGCCGGTAGAACTCCTTCAAACATAAAAAAACCAGCTCCGGTTTCACTCGTGTCTCTTGTGATTGATCTTTCTTGTCACGTAGCCTGCAACACGGTTTCTGATTACTTTACTTTCGATTGTGGTGTATTTTGTAACAAGGCTCTTGTTATCATCAAAATTAGATGTGAATACATTTCCATGGTTGCTAAGCAGACGTGAGGTTATGTTCTTAATATTGTTTTGTCTAATATTTCCCATAATTGATAACTCCATATAGTTGGATGGGTAGTAGTTAATTCTTCTTTTTTGAACCAGCTTTAGGTATTTATAACTTTTGGATATTGTGGTGCGTTATAAGTTCACTGCTGCAGGTCGGTTTTACCCAGCATTCTTTCGGTTGCATTTGCATCATTGAACACTTTTTCCCTCGCACCTTTTTTATTCAGGAACATGCCAATCAGCACGAATAATAGCCCTATATTTGGATTTAGGGGTGTGATAACAGCTCCTATCAGCACTATTGTGGATGCGGCAATTCCTTTCATAGCTCCTTTTCGATATGATTCGAAACGAGTGCGGCGATAGATTCTTATGTCTCGCAATGTCAGGAATAATACCACGAAATATGCTGCAATTGCAATATATACATACATGTGGTACCTAGATTGAATTTTTTGATTATAAATCTTCTTAAAAGGGTTGATTTGCTTTTGTTCTGCATTTATATACTTTCTACGGCATGGCTTCCCAGACAAAACATTATTATGGATATAATACAATCCTGTCAACCATGTTCACGATTATTACCGGTGCCCAATTCGGTGATGAGGGCAAAGGCAAGGTAGTAGACCTGATGGCAGGTGACTATGACATTGTTGCCAGGTTTCAAGGAGGCGATAATGCAGGTCACACAGTCAAGGTTAAGGATGAGATCTACAAATTACATCTAATCCCCTCTGGTTTTCTTCTTGACAGCAGGGTGCTCATTGGACCGGGTACGGTCCTGAATCCGGAAGTTATGGTAGAAGAGATACGTATGCTGGAAGAAGCCGGTGTCAAAGTATCTGCTGAAAAACTGGGAATTGATGGCAAGACAAGCATAATCATGCCTTATCACATAGAACTTGATGGTCTCAAAGAAGCTACCCGTTCGGAAAAGATCGGTACCACTAAAAGAGGTATTGGATTTGCCTATATCGATAAGATTGCAAGGGATGAAGTTCATTTTTCCGACCTGATCAATGAGGAACGCCTTATGCAACGCCTTTCAGATCTTGCTTCCCAGAAGGAAGGGGAAATTGAGGCAATGGGTGGTGATCCTTCCATTGTAACTGAAAGTTCTCTTGTGGACAGGTATATTTCCTTGGGTAGGGAACTAGCTCCTTATCTTGCCGATGTTTCCTATGAGATTAATACTGCGCTGGATGAAGGTAAAAATGTACTTGCTGAAGGGGCACAGGGTAGTCATCTGGATGTAATTCACGGTACTCAAAAATTTGTAACTTCTTCAAGTACCATTGCGGGATCCGCATGTGCCAATCTTGGTGTCGGTCCGACTCGTGTGAATGAAGTACTTGCCATCGTTAAATCTTATATTACACGTGTGGGAGCAGGTCCGCTCCCTACTGAACAGGAAGGTGATGCAGGCCAGCACCTGCATGACGTAGGCCATGAATTTGGTACCACTACAGGCAGATCAAGGCGGTGTGGCTGGTTTGATATGCCTCTTGCTAAAAAGTCAGTCTACCTTAATGGTTATACTTCCATAGCTCTTACAAAATTGGATGTACTGACAGGTCTTGATCCTTTAAAAATATGTGTTGGCTATGAATTGGATGGAAATGTAATCGATTATCCGCCGGAAGATACTTCCAAACTTGCAAGATGTGTGCCTGTTTATGAAAATATGGAAGGTTGGGATACAGATTTAACTTCTGTATCTGGTTATGGGGACCTGCCCCAAAAAGCCCGGGAATATGTCGAACGCCTTGAAGAATTGATGGGAATCCGGGTCAAATATATCTCTGTGGGGCCGGGAAGGGAACAAACTTTCATGAAATAAAGGTTTGGAACGCTTTCGATCCAAAAGCCATATATATGAACCGATAGATTTAAGAGTCTTATTCCAGTGCATATACAGACGCGTTTCAAAGTGAATGTCAGTCGTAAACGTTATGCCTGATGCTATCTTTATTTGAAGGAGGATAGAATGACTACAGCATATGATGTCCCTGCTAATGATATTATCAAAAAGACAGCAGAGAAACTTAAAGAAAATGACAAGATCCAACCTCCGGAATGGGCAGCCTATGTGAAGACCGGTGCACACAGAGAACTTCCTCCAGTGGAAGATGACTGGTGGTATACTCGCTGTGCTGCGGTCCTCAGAAGGATATATACTGACGGCCCGGTAGGTGTACAGAGACTTCGTTCCATATACGGAGGAAAGAAAGCAAAGCGTGTAACCCCTGCCAAGAAAGCAAAGGGTAGCGGTGCAGTTGCCCGTACAATAGCCCAGCAGCTTGAAGATGCCGGTTTTGTAAAGAAACAGAAGGCAGGTAGGGTTGCATCTCCAGCAGGAAAGTCTTTGCTTGACAATACAGCTAATGAAATCAAGAAAGAACTGGTTTCTGAAATTCCCGAGATGCAAAAGTATTAAATGTAATTATAATCCGGGTTGGCTAATAAAGCCAGTTCTTCCTTAAAAGGGGTTTTATACCATGGCAGATGATCTCGAAGCAATCCGCAGGAAAAGGCTTGAAGAAATGCAGAGGCAGCAAGCCTCCCAGCAAGAAAACAATCCACAGGCTGCATACCAGCAGGAACAAGCACAGGCAGAAAGGGAAGCAAAGATCCATGCTGTCCTTCGCCAGGTCACGACACCCGAAGCAAGGGAACGCCTTACAAGGTTGAAAATGTCTCGCAAAGAACTGGCAGAACAGGTCGAATCGCAGATTGTGGGGCTAGCTCAGAGTGGCCGGTTGCAATCCACCATTGATGATGAGAAAATGAAAGCCTTGCTTACCCGGATGCAACCCAAAAAACATGACCCCAAGATCACAAGACTGTAATCGGATATGAAAGCAAGGGTGATGTTTAGTGGCGGAAAGGATAGTGCCCTGTCTGCCATTTTACTGGATCCATATTTTGACGTTGAACTTGTAACGTGCACTTTTTCCCTCGTCGATGTGGGAAAGATTGCACGTAAAGTGGCTGATGAATTGGGTTTTGCTCATTCGGTTGTAGAACTTGAGCGTTCAGTTTTGGATGAAGCCCTTGAAATGGCAGTTGAAGACAATTTCCCAAAAAATGCGATTAATCACATTCACTCACATGCCCTCGAAAAAATAGCGGCAGGTGGTAGTGTTGATATGATCGTTGATGGGATAAGACGTGATGACCGGGTGCCCAGGATGGATATATCCAGACTACGCAGTATTGAGGATCGGTATGGGGTGCATTGTGCGTCCCCTCTGCAAGGGTTTGGCCGTGCTGCGGTTGATTTAATGGTTTGTGAGCATCTTGAAGTTGAAGAAGGATTGAGCGACAGAATTTCCAAGGCGGATTATGAAACCGAATTAAGGTATCTGATTCGACAGGAATACGATGATGAAAAGGTCCTTTCCATATTTCCCGAACATGTTCAATCGAGAGTGCTGAGGAAAATTAAGGAAAAGACTACCAATTAAAATTTTATATCATTAATTGATTTATAAATGTAAATTTGAGAGCAACGTGGATCAGGTGAGACAAGTGAGCCATAACACGAAAGGACAGAAAATGAGATTGGCAAAGGCCCACGTCCAGAACCAGAGGGTTCCTACATGGGCAATTATCAAGTCAAACAGAAAGGTTGTCAGTCATCCCAAGAGAAGGCACTGGAGAAGGAACAGCCTTAAAGTGAAATGAGGTGATGGCAATGGCAGATGATATAGTAAAAGAACAGGTTTATACCATCCCGCTCAGGGATGCAAAACTGGCTCCTAAATGGAAACGTACAACTCGTGCGATGACCTTGGTAAAGAAATATCTGGTCAGGCACATGAGGGCGTCTCCTGAACAGGTCAAAATTGATAGCAGTATCAATGAATTGGTCTGGAATCGCGGAGCCGAGAAGCCACCTTCCTCAATCCGGGTACGGGCAGCAATGTTCGATGACGGTGAGGTTCAGGCAGAATTGGCATAATCTGAATGCCGATACAATTCCAAGTTCGAAATAATTTATGATCCGAACCCTAAACATATATGAAAATCCCGTAATAGGGGTATTTGCAACCTGTACAGAGGATTTCGCCCTTGTACCTCCGGGTACGAACGATAAGACATCTGGTATGCTGGAAGATATACTTGATGTGGAAGTAGTTTCCACTCTTGTAAATGGGAGTGTAGTCGTGGGTTCCCTTTCAAAAGGGAATTCCTCAGGATTCCTTGTGCCGAGAGGCTCAAGCCCCCTTCCTAAAAAAATAGACCTTCCGGTAGCAGAGGTTCCAGATAATCTATCGGCAATAGGAAACATAGTACTTGCTAACGATTCAGCAGCTCTTGTCCATCCGGATATCTCTGACAAAGCAATTGAAATAATTGAAAAGACTCTTTCAGTTGATGTCAGAAGAGGCACGATTGCCGGTATCAAAACTGTGGGAATGGCGGGTGTGGTTACCAATCATGGATTGCTTGCCCATCCAATGATAAAACAGGAAGAAGTTTCCATTCTTGAGGACCTTTTTGGACTTAATGTGGAAATAGGTACTGTAAATTATGGATCCCAGGTAGTAGGTTCCGGTGTGCTTGCTAATTCTTCTGGATATGTTGCAGGTTCGGAAACCACAGGTCATGAACTTGGAAGAATTGAAGATGCATTGATGTTTGATTGATTTAACATATTATGCGGGTGATTTTATGAGCGACTTTGTTGTAAAAGGCACATTCAAAGCGGGTCATATCTGGGAAAAATTCACAAAAAATGTGGAAAGCCAGAATGAAAAGAACGCAGTTGAGAAAGTTTATTCCCTTTTTGGAAGCAAGAACGGTATCAAACGCTACTTGATTAAGATAGACAGTGTCGAAGAGGCATGATTATATGGCAGAAGAAGGTCAGCAGAATATCCAGAACCTGGCCCTTCAGCACAGGGAGCTCCAGAAACGTGCCCAGACCATACAGCAGCAGACAAATATGTTGCAGATGTCCATTGATGACTGTGGGCGGGCAATAACGACTCTTGAGGATCTCCAATCATTTTCCAAAAATCCCGATACTCTTGTTCCTATAGGCGCAGGTTCTTTTGTAAATGCACATATAGCCAATGACAACAAAGTTGTTGTTGAGGTTGGTGCAGGGATTAGTGTCGAAAAGGATGTTGATGGAGCCATAGTCACTCTTAATAAGCGCAAAGAAGATTTGCAGAAGGTACTGGAACAGATGAACCAGAACCTTGAACAGATCAATCAGCGCATCCAGTCCATAGAGTCTATGGCAAAACAGCAGCAGCCACAGCAATAATTTTTATGGGGCATAACCTTGTTTAATAAGCTTAAGAACAAACTTTCAGGATTTAAGCAAAATTTCAGTTCCAAAATTGAGGATAAAGCCACTCCTGTGGAAGAATCATCTGCTCCTGAGCCTGAAACTGCAGAAAGTATTAGGTTTCAGGAAAAAGAGGATGTTGGAACTAAGGCTGAAAATAAAACAGGGTTTGCACATAAAGCCAAAGCTTTGGTTTTCGAAAGGGAGTTTATCTTGGATGAAGCTGACGTCGAAGATATCCTCTGGGAGTTGGAGATGTCTCTTCTGGAAAGTGATATTGCAATTTCGGTTTCTGAAAAGATTGTTAATGATGTAAAACAAGAACTTGTAGGCAGCCGTAAGAAGATAGGTAGCAACACCAGCAAGATCGTAGAAGATGCATTGAAAAAGTCTATCAATGATGTCATGTCTGCTAATGTCTTCGATTTTGATGAATTCATTGATAGTCATGAAAAACCTGTAAATATTGTTTTTGTTGGTATTAATGGAACAGGTAAGACAACTTCTATTGCCAAGATTGCTCATCGTCTTAAAGCTATGAATAAGTCTGTTGTAATTGCAGCAGGGGATACATTCCGTGCAGGGGCGATTGACCAGATCGCGGTACATGCTGAGCGTATCGGTGTAAAACTGATTAAACATCAGGAAGGAGGCGATCCTGCAGCTGTTGTTTATGATGCCGTACAGTATGCAAAAGCCCATGATAGTGATGTGGTTTTGTCTGATACTGCCGGCAGGATGCATACCAATGTAAATCTGATGGCACAGCTCCAGAAGATATGCCGTGTAAGTGCTCCGGACCTTGTGCTTTTTGTAGACGAGGCGGTTGCAGGCAATGATGCTGTCGAAAGGGCCGAACAGTTCAATGAGGCAGTGCCAGTTGACGGTTCCATTCTTACTAAAACAGATGCCGATTCAAAAGGCGGGGCTGCAATTTCTATTGCATACATAACAGGTAAACCCATTGTTTTCCTCGGTCTGGGGCAGGAATATGAGGACCTGAAAAAATTCGATCCTCAATGGTTTGTTGACCAGATTTTCAGTTAAAATCTTATCTGCACCCTTCTTTCAAATCCTTTGTTATTTCTTTTAAGCGGGATATTACATTGTCTTTGCTGGCTATTATATTTACAAAGGCAGAACCCACGATTACAGCATCAGCTCCTGCAGCGACCATTTCTTCTACATGTTTTCTGTTTGATATTCCAAAACCTACGGCTTTTGGGAGGTTTGAATTGATTTTATCCAGAAGGCCTGCTACATTGGAAGAGATGTTTTTTCCTTCTCCGGTAACCCCGAGTTTGGATACTACATAAATAAAACCCGAACTTTTGCTGCTAATTGCATCCAGTCTCTGATCGCTTGTATTTGGTGCGACAAGGAATATATTATCTATTCCTTCCTCTTTGCAGATCTCTATCAGCTCATCTGCTTCATGCAATGGCAGATCGGGTATTATCAACCCCGAAATTCCCGCCTCAGCACACTTCTTCACGAAATTCTTGCTACCCTGGCGATATATGAGGTTGTAATAGGTCATACAGATGAGGGGCACATTTACTTCCAGGTCTTTTATCATCTCAAAATAGCGATCTGTGTTCATACCGGCCTCAATGGCACGGCAGGTTGCGGCCTGTATGGTTGGCCCGTCTGCTACAGGATCGGAGAAAGGCAGACCCAGTTCTATTATATCCGCTCCAGCTTCAACAAGTGCATTTACAATAGAAGGTGTGGTTTCCGTATCGGGGTCCCCTGCACATACATAGGCGATCAGTGCTTTTTCATTTTTGTCCTTAAGTTCTTCAAATTTTTGGCTGATGCGCATATTCATTCCTCCATATCCATAATAGTCTGGAGATCTTTATCACCCCTCCCGGAGAGATTGATGACGACTGTATCACCCAGTATGCCACTATCTGCCATCTTCATTACATATGCAATGGCATGTGAAGATTCCAGTGCAGGGATTATTCCTTCCAGCCTGCTAAGCTCATGGAATGCCTCAAGGGCTTCCATATCGGTTATGTAACAGGGTTTAACACGGCCTGTTTCTGAGAGCCGGGCAAGTTCGGGTCCCACACCTGCATAATCCAGGCCAGCTGCTACTGATGTGGATTCCAGTATCTGCCCGTCCCTGTTCTGCAGGACCTTAGTTCTGGCACCATGCAGGATACCTTCCTTCCCTGTTGCCAGGGATGCTGAATGATAGGCGATTTTATCGTCTTCCCTGAGTTTTTCACCGCCTGCTTCTACTGCAAAGAGATTCACTTCATCATCCAGAAAGGGGTAAAAAATACCCATTGCATTACTTCCGCCACCTGCACAGGCCACGATAGAATCCGGGTATCTTCCCTCAACTTTCATTACCTGTTCCTTTACTTCCCTGCCGATAACACTCTGGAAATCCCTCACAATCTTCGGGAAGGGGTATGGGCCGACTACCGATCCAATGAGGTAGTGTGTATCCCCGACATTTGTGACCCAGTCCCTCAATGCTTCATTTATTGCATCTTTCATTGTCTTTGAACCGGTATCAACTGATATTACCTCGGTACCCATCAGTTTCATACGGTAGACATTTGGAAGCTGTCTCTTTACATCTTTTGATCCCATGTATACCATGGTTTCAAATCCCAGTTTTGCTCCCACCATGGCAGTTGCGGTGCCGTGCTGGCCGGCTCCTGTCTCTGCGATTAACCTTTTTTTGCCCATGAATTTTGCAAGAAGAGCCTGCCCCAGGGTATTGTTGAGTTTGTGTGCTCCTCCATGTACGAGATCTTCCCGCTTGAGGTAGATTTTTATGCCGTATTTAGCACTCATGTTTTTTGCATAATATAGAGGCGTACTTCTTCCGGCATAATTTTCAAGGTAGTCATTAAGCTGGGAGGTAAACTCCGGGTCTGCCTTGTATTGTTCATACGCTTCTTCAAGTTCTTGAAGTGGCGGCATCAATATTTCAGGTACGTATTGTCCACCGTAGTCTCCATAATAATGGTTCATACTATCTCCTGCTTATTATTTGCTTCAATAAGTTTTTTCATTTTTTCTTTAAGATCGCCTTCCATAAGGTAGGTTCCAACAAGCAAAGCGTCAGCACCTGCCTTGATCATCCTTGCCGCATCATCTGTGCTCTTGACTCCACTTTCCCCTATTATCAGGTGTTTCTGGTTGTATTTACGGTCATGTTCTTTCACGAGGGGAATGAGCTTTTCAGCTGTTTCCAGATTGATTTCAAGGGTTTCAAAACTGCGGTTATTTATCCCTATGAGGATTGCGTCACATTCAAGTACATATGCCAGTTCTTTTTTATTGTGTACTTCTACAAGAGGCTCGATGTTCCTTCTTCGAGCGATTTCTATGAATTCCGGTAGCCTATTACCCAGTACCCCTGCAATCAGTAATATGACATCACTGTTGGCTTCATGCATCTGACTTGTGTCCACAATAAAATCTTTGCGCAAAACTGGTATGGAAGTATGTTTCCTTGCACTTTCAAGATTTTCTATACATCCCTCAAAGTAACAGGGTTCCGTAAGGACAGATAAGGCTACGGCTCCTGCATTTTCCATATCACAGGCAATCTGTGAGGCTATTTCCGGGTTTACATCAGCAAATTTGCCTGTTGGTGAAGCAGGTTTTACTTCGGCAATTACAGGTATGTGTCCTCTTTTACAGACAAGCCCGATTGATTCGAAAATATCCCTTCTATCATTACATCTGGTCTGTGTGTTAATTTCAGAAAGTGCGTCTGCCCTTTCTTTTGATTTTTGGATTATTTGTTCGATCTTCGAATGCATCTGGACACCTATGTACTTCAATGTATTTGTATGTACATTAGTGTCATCGCATTTAAATTTATTGTCAGGGCATACGATCTATCATTGCCATTGTCTTCTTTGCTTTGAAATAGAATTCCGTGCTATTATGGAGATAATCAGCGGCTATCATTCCTTTTTCAGTGATTGTGTATCCGCCACGTTTAACCTTATTTGCAAGTCCTGAAAGCAGGATTACCGTTTTCATTTTGCTTCCTATACTTCCCCTGTCTGCAATAGGATCTGTGTATTTCCTGATATCCGAGAATTCGACAACTTCCCCTTCATTCATCTCCAGTACTTTGATTATAATTCTGTATTGTATGTCTCCCGGTCCATTTATTATCCCGAGGGACTGGTAAAATTCGGCCACAGCTTTTTCTGTTGCTATATCTATTCTTCCAGACATTCAAATCCTCTCTTTAAATGTCCAGTTTGCTGGTGGGGTTTTCTTCTATTTCAATTTCTTTCATTCCCAGCCTGTCCTTTACAGCCAGAGGCGGGAAATATGCCAGATAACAGAGTACGATTCCGATGAGTATAAAGATACGCAACCCTGCATGCATGCTGATACTGGTGGTAAACATATCCACAACAATACAATCAATAACAAAAGAGGTCGCAAGTAAAGAGGTTGTGATGTTGTACTTGCGTCTTTTTGGTAATTTTCTGATCAGAAGTAAAAACATCACTCCTAGGATCATTGCAGTAGGAACTGCGAAAAGGCCGAAAATGTATACATAGGGTGCGATTCCTCCTTCCTGGATATAAATACTTGCCCATTCTGTATGGGCTGGCATATTTATCACATTATTGTTGAATGTGTTAAGATAGAACCCTCCGACCAGGAAAAATATTGCGGAGAATGCTCCACTTGCAAGTTTGTTGCCTATCATGATATATAGGACAAAAAAGGCAACAGGCACTGTAAGGAATGCAAAGGGAACCAGTGACATTTTGTATAATAGAAGATCCATTGAGTGCCAACTGGTGTAATTTGCAATCATATGCAGGGATGTGGCCAGGTAGATCAGGCCGACTTGTAGCCAGAATATGATGAAAGCAACAAGGGCAGGATTGCTGTTTTTTGACTGGTCCATTCGTCTGGTGTATAACTCCCAGCTAAATCCGATAACTGCCATTGTTATGCATAGGCTTATTATTATGTTAAAGAAGGTTAAAGAAAATATTTTCATTCCTCCGGATGGTATGTAATCTGGTTATAATTACTTAATATAACCTATGCCTGGATGAGTGTAGTTATATATTTTTATCCAAATATTATATATAAGTTGGGTTCATATACTGTTTGAAGTTTGGTGTTTGATATTTCCAACCGAATATTATTTATAGGTTTGAATGATACTCATTATTATGAGTATAAGCCGTGTCCCTAATACCAGAATAATTTGAATTTCACGGCATATTTCCAAATAGGAGGCATTACATGAAAGCAAACAGAACAAGCATGCTCAAAAGAGATACCAGTGCTCAGGTGGGTATAGGTACACTTATTATATTCATCGCAATGGTACTTGTCGCTGCAATCGCAGCAGCAGTTCTTATACAGACCTCTGGTGTCCTGCAACAGAAAGCCCAATCCACAGGTGAAGAAGCAACCGCAGAAGTATCTTCCAACATGAAGGTTCTTGGAATTGAAGGTGTAAGAGCTGACGATTCTAGTGATGACAATCTTTCAGATTACATAGACCTTCTTGAAGTTCAGACATCTGTAAGTGCAGGTGGAGATCCAATGGATCTTGGGGAATTGGTTATCACAATAAGTGATGGTACCAATACAAATACGCTTACTTACAACAACAGTACCACTATTAACGGAACTCTGGAAAACACCACTTCATTTACCGCTACTGCAGTGAGGGATGAAGATGAATCCTTTTCTGACGACAATCCTGTAATGAACAAAGGAGACCTTATCAAAATATATATTTCTTCTGCAAGTGGTGCATATGATATAAGTGGTGTTGAAGCTTTGGATTCAGGCTTGGAACTTGATCCGAGGACTGATGTAAGACTTGTCTTCACTCCGGAAGCTGGAACTCCGCAACAGGTTGAATTCACAACCCCGAGTTCTTACAGTGTGGACACAAGATTGGGTCTTTTCCCCTAATAAGGGATAATTGACCAATCTTCTTTTTCTCTTTTTTATTCTACTGTTCTATTCAATCCTCAATTAAATTGATATATCCTGAAACCAACCTTAATTAATGAATAAATTAAGGGGGATTATATGCCAAAAGTAATTCTTTTATATGCAAGCTGGTGCCACAACTGTCCCAAGGCTGAAAAGATCTGGAGAGACCTCAAAGAAGAACATGATTTTGAATATGAAGAGGTCGATGTGGAATCTGAAGAGGGGCAAAAGATAGCTCAGGAATATTCCGTGATGGCTGTGCCAACGACTGTGATCGATGGAGAGGTGGCTTTTATAGGTATTCCTTCCAAAGATGAAGCTCTTGAAAGCATCAAGTAATCTTAAACGTCGGGATATTGATGTATGATTTAATAATTCTGGGTGCAGGACCCGCAGGAGTTACTGCTGCAATCTATGCAGTCAGGTATGGACTTGATACTCTGCTTGTTGATAAGGACAGCATGAGTGGCCTGATAAGCACTGCAAAAACGGTCGAGAACTATACAGGTTTTCCTTCGATCGGTGGAATGAAACTGATGGAAAAGTTCCTTGACCATGCAGAACAGGCCGGGGTCACTTTTAAAGTCATGGAACTCAACTCCGTGACTGAAGAAGGTGATCACTTTATTGTTTCTTCCAGTGAGGAAGAACTGAAAAGTAAATCCCTCATTGTTGCAACAGGTTCTTCTCCCAGAGAACTGGATGTGCCGGGTGAAAAGGATTTCCTGGGCAGGGGTGTTTCTTACTGTGCCACCTGTGACGGTCCCTTTTTCTCCGGCAAAGAAGTAGCAGTGATCGGTGGCGGGGAATCGGCTGTTACAGATGCTATATTCCTTTCAGATATTGCTTCAAAGGTGTATGTAGTTCATCGTCGCGATAAATTGAGAGCATCCCAAATCCTTCAAGACAGGGCATTTGACCGTCCAAATATTGAATTTATTTGGGATAATGTTGTGGATGCAATAGAAGGAAAAGATATTGTTGAATTCCTGCAGGTACATAATGTAATTACTGAAAAAACAAAAAAACTTCCTGTAAACGGTGTTTTTATCTATATAGGCCTGAATCCCAATACTGATTTTATTAATGTTAAAAAGAACGATAAAGATTTCATAATCACTGATGAATTGATGGCAACATCTGTCAGGGGCATATTTGCCGCCGGTGATTGCAGGCAATCTCCCCTTTACCAGGTAATCACTGCAGCCTCAGACGGCGCCATTGCGGCTTATTCTGCTTTTAAATACATCGAAGGCATCTAAATATATGTTTTTCTTTGTTTTTCGATAAGTATTATATTTTTTGAAGTCTATTAGTATGTAAGGTGGAATTATGATATGCTTGAAAATATGTAAAGACTCTACTGCAGAGGACCTGGAGCCAATTGCATCTGCTGTTCACTCTCTTCTGGGCATTCCGACTACCATACGCAGTGTAAACTGTAAGGGTATCCGAATGGAAAGGGGAGAAGTTGTTGATTGGGATTATACAGGTCCTATACTTGAAAAAGTCCTGGAGGACAAGACCACCATCCGCACAGTCCCCAAAGAAGGTGTGTATAAAGGAAAGGCGGTTGCAGTGACCCCGATAATGACCCCTGACGGAGAATTAGTTGGTTCAATAGGGGTTGTGGACCTTGTGGCCGCTCTGGATATACTTTCTGTTTTCCGGGAATATCCCGATATAATAGATGAAGTGGAAGAGGCCAAAAAAAGGCACTCTTAATTATCCTTTTTTATTTTGTGATACAATGATTGCCGATGTACTCAAACTATTTCCTGGTATAACCTCCAGGGACTTTCGTATTCTAACAGGTATTGAAGTAGGCATGCAAGATCATGAATGGGTGCCTTTTGATGAACTTGTGAAATATACACGTATCGACCATCAGAATCTTGCCTATCGGTTAGGTGAATTGATCGAAAAAGAGCTTGTCGTGGCAACAACAAGACCTTATGAAGGCTACAGGCTGTATTTCAATGGTTATGATGCTCTGGCTATCAATGCACTGGTAAAAAGGGGTAGTATCTCCGCTCTTGGGGATGAAATCGGTGTGGGTAAGGAATCGGTTGTTCATGAGGGTATGAAAGAACCTGAATTGCCCATAGGCGATCCTGAAACAGTGATAGTCAAATTCCACAGGGAAGGGCGCACCAGTTTCAGGGATGTCAAAAGGTTGCGCGGGCACCTGGTTAATAAAGAACATTTTTCCTGGATATATGCCGCCCGTCTTGCAGCTGGTCGTGAATACGAAATAATGTCCCGTCTGTATCCTGATATCAGCATTCCCCGGCCAATTGACGGTAACAGGCATGCTATAGTAATGGAACCTGCCAAAGGAGAACTTTTGTTCAAGGTCAGGCTGGAAGATCCCGAAATCTTTTTTGATATGATAATGGAACAGATCAAAAAAATCTATTGCCATAATATAATTCATGCCGATCTGAGTGAGTACAATGTTTTTGTCAATCCTGAAGGTGTGCAGATTATCGATTGGCCTCAGTATGTAACTCCGTCTCATCCTCATGCAGAGGAGCTCCTGATGCGTGATATTTCGAATATAGCTGCTCATTTCAAGAAAAAATATAACCTGAAAAGAGATGTCGATGAATTATATGCACAGATAGTATCCTGTACCGATAACATTAAAGATTAATACATACAAAAATATAGATAATGACATCAAATACCATTTATGGTATAGACGTTGCCAGGGGGTCGCCGCGTTCCGGTCAGGTTCCACGTTATGCAGTTGCTATCCTGAAAGACGGTTCGGTTTACAGGCATTCGATGTTGAAAATGCATCGTATTTTCAGGATGATAAAAGATGATCATCCAATGATGATAGCTGTAGACAATATCTATGAACTGGCAAAAGATAAGAAGGAACTGATTCATTTCCTGGAAAAACTCCCTTCAGGTGTGAAACTCGTACAGGTCACAGGTGGATTGAAGCAGGTTTCCCTGCCCTTTCTTGCCCACAAGTATGATATTTCAATAAATCCCCGTGATCCCGGGGATGAAGCAGAAGCCTGTGCAAGACTGGCTGAAATGGGGGTAGGAGTGGAAGTATCCCTTTTTGAGGATAAAACAAAAATAAAGGTAAGCAGGGCGCGTTCTCTTGGCCGGGGAGGTTGGAGTCAGAATCGTTATCGACGTAAGGTTCACGGAGCTGTGAAAGTAAAAAGCCGTGAGATCGAGTCGATACTTAAAGGGGCTGCAAAGGAGCGCAACTTCAATTATACAAGCAAAGTCGTCAAGGGTTTTGGAGGTTATGTCAGGTGTGAATTTACCGTTAATGCACGCAAGTCCGACATACCCATCCATTCTTCATCAGGTTCGGATGTGCAGGTAAATGTCAGGAGTCTTGTGAGGGATAAGATACAGTACATACCTTTGAAAAGCAAGGAACGTAGGCCTACCATCGTGGGTGTTGACCCGGGCACGACTGTTGGCCTTTCCATACTTTCCCTTGAAGGTGATGTTCTACATTGCGCCAGTTATCGGGGTATTTCCCATGATGAAGTGGTGAAACTTATTTCTGAATACGGTAAACCTGCAATAGTGGCGACCGATGTATACCCAATGCCTGCAGCAGTGGAAAAAATCAGGCGTAGTTTCAGTGCTGTCAGTTATTCTCCTGGTGGCCCCATTCCATCGGAAGAAAAGATTGAACTGGCAAAACCTCATGGTTACTCCAATGACCATGAAAGAGATTCTCTTTCCGCTGCCATATCAGCTTATAAAAAATACAGACAACTTTTCCTGAAGATTGAAAGCAAGTCTCCTCCTTACATGGATATCGATAAAATAAAAGTCGAAGTTATCAAAGGTTCATCCATAGAAGAGGCTATTAGTTCTTTGAAGGAAAAGAAGCAACCATTGAAGGCCCAAAAAAGTGCAGCAGAAACTTCTGATTCTTTTTCTGATGGTATTGATGATGAAACCTACCGTAAAATGACAGAAAAACTCAAAAGCAGGGATTTGGAGATTGCTGAATTGCAGGAATATGTGAAAGAGCTCATTGATCAACGCAGGTCAAGGGATAGTACAATCTCCAACCTGGAATCAAAAATTCGGCAAATGCGTGAAACTGAACGTATTAAACTGCAAAAGGAAAAAGAGATTTCAATTCGTAATAAGAAAATTGCGAACCTTAAAAAGGATATCAAACGTCTGAATAAGAGACTTCATGATTCCAGGGCTCAGGTAAATCGCCTTAAACGTATAAAAAAGATGGAAAGCAGGGGTGAAGGCATTCCTGTGAAGGTCATTTCCTCTTTTAGCCGTGAAGCCATCTTGAATGTAGCAGATGTATATGGCTTAAAAAAAGGTGATGTTGTTTATTTCCAGGACCCCAGTGGAGGAAGCGCTTCAACTGCTGGCCTGCTTGCCGATTATTCACCAAAAGCGCTGATCGTGCCTGCAGGAATATCTTATGCGGCAAAAGAGGTATTTTTCGAGAAAAGTATTCCTGTAATTGAAGATCTGGAAATACAAAAGGAGGGTGATTTTGCAGTTGTATCTCCTAAAACTTTGAAAATTGCAATTGAAAACTGGTTTGGCATAGCTGATCACTGGAAAAAAGAAAAAGAGGAAGAGAAATTAAAATCCCTTGTGGATGAATATAGAAGTGAGCGCCGTCGTGGCATAACCTGATATTCAGGGCCATTTCCTGTCAAAGAAAGGATTCTTTCCTGAAACGCTTAATGGAATTCCCATAACGACATCCGCTTCTACCAAACCCAGTGAACGTGCAGCGTTTCCTGCCGAGTACATTATACGGTTATCTATGCACAGGTCTTTTGCTTTAGCCACAGCAGATCCAATAGCAATTCCGAGGTCTATGTTCTTGAAAGCACAGTTAGGACCCGCATAATCTCCTTCTATCCTTTTTTGAGCTTTCATTTCTGCACATGTTGCAAAGCCGCAGGCAGCACAGTTTAATTTAAGCGGCTCGGCATGTTTGACTCCTATAGCTATAAAGGCATCCGCCTGTCTTACATTTGCTGCATCCCTTTTCAGGAATTGGAATCCATCACCCTTTTCATCAGCGATATTTTCCATCTTGCTTGCGATATCTTCCATATCTTTTCTATCAGCCAGGGCAGTTACTATATCATCAATTCCCTTGCCCTTTGGAGCAGTTCTGGCTGCTGCTAATATGATCCTCGCCATTTCTGCTACTTCTTTTTTTTCCGGATTTTGTTCCATGCATAACGGATTGATAATACTGGTCTTTAATTGTTTCGGATATTGCACGAAAATGTAATATTCAATGCCGGGATTGTTGGCACTATGCCACGTTCGGCCCTGATACTTGCAGGAGGAAAAGGAAAACGGTTTGGTTATAAAGAAAAGGCCCTGATAGAGATTGAAGGAACGCCTGTAATCAGCCGGATAATCAGCACACTCGAGCCTCTTGTGGATGAAATAATAATATCCCTGCGGGATAAACACCAATATGATTTACTTGCTCCAGTTATGGGAAAATTACCGACGGCTTTTGACGAGCAGGAAGGTGTCGGCCCCCTTGCAGGCATACTGGCAGGATTAAAAGCTGCCTCTTATGAATATATTTTTGTCACAGCCTGTGATATGCCTTTTCCTGACCCTAAAATAGTTGAGTTTCTCTTCTCAAGGTCCAAAGGTCACGATTGCGCTCTCATAAAAAGAAAAAACGGCAGTTATGAGCCTCTCTGTGCAGTTTACAGAGTTTGCCTGCTGATTCCCCTCATTGAAAAGTCGATACGGGATAACAGGTATTTCATTCTGTCACCCGTATTTGAAATGAATGACATGGTTGAAGTGGATATAGCTGAAATTGAAAAAATGGATCCATTCTTTGCATGCCTCCAAAATATTAATACTCTGGATGACCTCAGGGCAGTCAGGAATGATTTCAACGGGTCATAAGGGTTTCACCGGTTGAAGGGGCATAGGCCTCAACACCAATCTCGTCCCGTATCCATTGTGCGAACTCTTCCGCATCATCCCCGTGCATTGTGTACACGGTTTCAGTTCCCCTGTCGCAAAAGTCCCTTACGAGTTCTTTCAACTCTTTATCCCCGCAATGGGCCGAAAAATCGTATTGCTCCAGTTTGCATCTCAGATGTTGTATTCGGTCATTTATTTCGAGAAAACCACTATCAAGAGCAAGTCTGCCATTTGTTCCTTCTACCTGGTATCCCGTAAGCATTACTTTTGTTTTCGGATCGTCAGCTTTCTTATCCAGATAATGGAGTACAGGACCGCCATTAAGCATTCCCGCAGTTGTTACTATGACCGAACCTTCCAGAGGAATTTTATTTCTCTTGTTTCCTTTTACAGTAGTAGCAAAACCAAATGCCTTTTCCAGTTTTTGTGGATCTTTTAGATATTCTGGATGATTCAGCATCTCATCTGTCATTGCCACTCCCATGCCATCCACAAAACAGGGAATCTTCTCCGAATGGAGTAACATCATAATTTCCTGTGTCCGTCCAATGGCAAAAGCAGGGATAATGACCGTACCACCAATATCAATTGTATCAATAATAGATTCAATAAATGCCTTCTCGATCTCCTGTCGGGGTGGGTGGTCTTCTCCGAAGTATGTGCTCTCTGTAATCAATATATCCGCATCAGGCATTGTGTCAGCTTTTGATACAAGCCTGGAATCAATGGTACTTATATCACCTGTATAAAGCAGACTTTCTCCTTTTTTATCCTCAAGATATATCGATGATGCACCCGGTATGTGCCCTGCACTATAGATCCTGGCAAGATAGTCGTTTGTCCTGACCTCTTCTCCAAAGTGCTTTCTTCTTGTAATCTGGGAAAGTTTCTGCAAATCTCCTTCATCATACGGTTCGGGTAATCCTCTTCTTTCTGATATTTTTAGTGTGTCCCTGCCCAGGATTTCAGTAAACCTGGATGTCATATGTGTCATGTACACCTCTGGACTCAGGTCCATGAGGTTGGGAACCGCTCCGCAATGGTCAAGATGGCCGTGGGAGACAAAAATGCTTTTCGGAAAAATGCCATCTACAGGATAATCAGGCCTGTCTCCCGGTTTGATGCCGTAATCTATCAGGATCTCTTCATTCACCAGAATTGCAGATCGTCCTACCTCCCTGCAACCCCCCTTAAAATCAATACGCATAGTTTTCTCCCCTTTAATATGCAACTGCTTCCTGCCATCGGATTATTTTACCCAGAGGTATATTTGTAGTTTTTGAAATTTCGTTTGCATCTGAATTTTCAAGTTCATCGACAGTTGAAATGCCTGCAGAATTTAGTTTTTCTTCGGTAACTTTCCCGATACCCGGAATATCACTGATCTTTTCCGGTCGAGGTGTTGCAGCTTTTTCTTTCTTTTGTTCTTCTTTCCATTCAAGGTAGTTACAATAGGGACACCCCAGATCCCATGCTCTTTTCTTCTGCCCCTTTACTTTTATGTGGTACAGGCTGTGTTTGTCACATGTCTTGTCGGTAACAAGTATATGTCCGCTTTTTGGAAGGGGCAGGGAAAATGTACAGTCGGGATATCCCTCGCATCCGATAAATCTTGAACCCCGGCGTGAGCGTCGTACGATCAGGTCACAGCCACAATCCGGACATTTGCCAATGATCTTATCTTTTCTCAGGCCTTCCCTGAGGGATTCGGATATTTTCTCACGGTTATCCTCCAGTTCCTTAAAGACATCTGTCAGCATGTACCTGGATTGCTGCAGTACCTTTTCTTCAGATGTATTGCCCTCTGCAATGCGATCCATGTCTTCTTCAAGGGTACTGGTCATGTCTGGTCTGGTAATTGTGGGGGCATAATTTTCCAGGCCTTCTACCACCGCATATGCAGTCTGGGTAGGCTGGAGGGGATTGCCATGCACGTATGCTCTTGAGTAAAGTTTGCTTATAATCTCATGACGTGTGGCTTTTGTTCCCAAGGCCATGTCTTCCATCATTTTGATAAGTCTTCCCTGACCGTATCTGCCCGGAGGGTTCGTTTCCTTATCAAGCATTTCTTTATCATTAACAGGAAGTATCTCCCCTTCTTCCAAAGCAGGGAATAATCTATCTTCCGGAGCATTGTAGGGGTAATACCATCTCCATCCTGACTTTACAAGCCTGGAACCATTTGCCCTGAATTCCTCTTCATTGATATCAAACCTGACTTTCATGGTTTCCCATTCTGCATTTTCGGCAAACGTAGCAAAGAAACGCCTGACTACAAGTTCATACAGTTTCCATTCATCTTCCTTAAGCTGGGATTTCTTCGCAACTGATGCAGGGAAGATTGGCGGATGGTCTGTAGTTTCTTTCTTTCCCTTTGTGGGTTTGAGCTCTTTTTTTGCCAACAGCTTTTTTGCATATTCACTGAAATGGCCTTTAGAGAAAATTTCTATCTGTTCCCGCAGGTCAATTGTTGAGGGATAGACAGTATTGTCGGTCCTGGGGTATGAAATATAACCGTTGGTATAGAGGGATTCTGCTATTCTCATGGCATTGGCCGGGGTAAATCCAATCGAGTTGGCAGCCCTTATGAATTCGGTTGTATTGAACGGCGTGGGTGGCTTGTCTTCTTTAGTGGAAGTTTCCAGGGAAGAGACCAGTGCTTCATCACCAATAACTCCAAATACCCGGTCTGCTTCTTCCTTTTCCCAGAAGCGGGTTTTCTTATGCCTGATTTTGAAATTTTCTCCGTTTTTAGCCAGGTCTACATATATTTCCCAGTAAGGTGTAGGTACAAAAGCTTCTCTCTCTTTTTCTCTGTCCACAATAAGGGCAAGGGTTGGTGACTGTACACGTCCGACCGATAGGAATTGCTTTCCAAGTCTTCTGGAGGCCAGGGAAATAAAACGTGTGAGACTGGCACCCCATACCAGATCAATCACCTGTCTGGAATGTCCTGCATCTGCGAGATTGAAATCGATTTTTGTAGTGTTTTCGAATGCTTCCTTGATAGCTGCAGGTGTGATTGCACTGTATACTGCCCTTTCATATTCGATGTTTTCGTTTACTCCCTTTACGATATTGAGAGCTTCAACACCAATAAGCTCACCTTCCCTATCGTAGTCAGTGGCAATCGTAACCTTTGTTGCTTTTTTACCGAGTTTTTTCAGGGCGCTCACAATTTTTGCGTGGGTGGGTGTAACAATAAGTTCGGCGTCTACGAGTTCTTTTGCTTCAACCTTCTGCCAGTTATTATATGCGGGAGGGAAATCGAGCTGGACTATATGTCCGCTAAGCCCGATAACTATGGTTTTTTCATCGTTCCCAAACTCATAGGAGTCAATACCGCTAATCCTTTTTTTCTGCGGCTTTTTTGGACTGAGAATAGATGCAATTCTTCTTGCTGCAATTTGTTTTTCGGCTATTATCAGGTGCATTGAGAATCAGGTTATAAGTTGTTTTTTCTATTATCTATAAATATTTCTGTCAAAAGAGTCATTGCATATAAATGTATCTTTCAGCAAATATCAATAACGTAGTCTCAATTTATCTTTTTAAATGCCATATCTACCGCTTCTTTTGCCGAATGGGCAGGGATTGTTCCTTCAATATCCCACTTTGAACAAAGTCTGATGACTGGTTTGCCGTTTTTAATAGACAGTGCTATCTCTGATAATGTACCATATTCCCCGCCAACTGCTATAGCCGCATCGCATGAAGCCGCAATGATTGCATTTCTTGCATGTCCCATGTCCGTTACTATGGCGATGTCAACATAAGGGTTTGCTTCATTTGCAGAAGGCCCGGGCAGTATTCCAATAGTTTTGCCGCCTTCTTTCTTACATCCCCTGCAGGCAGCTTCCATAACACCTTTCATGCCACCACAAAGAAGGCAGGCTCTCCGTTTTGCAATCTCCCTTCCCACCTCTTCTGCAAGGCTGTCGATTTCACTGTCGCAGGACCCGGCTCCGATAACTCCAATCTGTATCTCCATATTTTGCCTCCGTCTCAGATGTATTCATTCTGGATTTGTATGATGTCTTCACTATTGTTTGCTTTACTATAATCTTCCAGAGGTTCTCTGTTAAGTTCCAGAAAAGTATGTCCCCATCGGAATTTTGACAGAATATTTTCCGCCTGATCTTTGTTTCCCAGAATATATAAAGCCGCTGCAAAAGCTTCGACAGAATTCATTTTAAAAGGTTTGCCAAAATTCACCGGATTTGAAGCTAGTAGATAGGGCAACGCACGATGCTGTAACTTGCGGCGCAACAGTTTAGGAAAAATTTCTTCCACAGTATTCCAGGAACAGTCAAGGACAATAATGTCTGAAATCTCACCGTCTGCAGGAGAAAGGGCTTTTTCTGCCAGTGGGTCCAGTAAGATGGATCCCTTTGGGAGTGAATTTATTTTTTCATGCAGTCGGACCAGATCAAATTTTTTGAGTCTTTTACCTGTGCATTTTTTGGGATCACATTGACGGGCATGATAAATATGGAGTCTGAATTCTTTCATTCAGGCTATATTATTCATTAATGATACATATTGTTTGTTCAAAAAAAGCGTGTGATTCGGCCGGTTTCGTGCCGGCCAGAATCAACAAAGGTGGTTGTATGATATTTGCTCCCGTAGTTTACGGGGGCGGGCAGACTTGCTAATCTGTCCTACTATAAAATGAGGGTTGTTCTATTATTTAAATGTTAACGGCGAATACTTTGTACAATTCCATTCCTCTTTTTGCATATTTGGGATGTCTTTTTTAGTATAATTAGACTTTTCGGAATCCAGGGTATTTTACAATCAAAGATCATTCCTGGTTTTGTCAATAATCCTTGTGCCATATTCAGTTTTTCCATATGTGTATATTTCAAGCTGATCCTTTTTGATCAGGCAAACAGCACCCTTTGCAGGATTGCTATGGTTATTCAGTGTGGAATGTATTGAAAGTAATTTATTTCCAAACCACCATTTATATCCTGTATCCAGTGAACTATGGGCACGAATAATCATTTGCAGGTCATTAAGGTGCAGAAATCTTTCCACAATGTCAGGGCCAAAGGTCCGTATATCTCTTCCTCTTATGGAGAAGTTCAGGCCCGGTATCTCAGACGGGTCATTCCAGAGATAATTAAATGAATTTTGTTTTGTGATCGCTGTTGTTTTTATAATATCCTCGATACCGCCGTGGACGCAGAATATTTTTTTGTTTATTACAGCTGCTACAGGCATTTCTTCAAACACGATATTAGCAAAATTGAACAGCTCACTATCCTTCAGCTCATCAAAGAATCCACTTTTCTCGTTCATCTGCTTTGTTTCATGATTCCCTCTCAGGAGGAAGACATTTTTTGGTGAGGCAATCTTTAATTCCAACAATCTTGAAAGGACTTCTGCAGAATTTCTTCCACGATCTACATAATCTCCCAGGAATATTATATTTGCAGGCTCTAACTCTTCTTTAATTGAAATTGCCATGTTCAGGGCTTCAAGGTCCCCATGCAAATCCCCGATTATCATTGTGGGAAGCTCTTTTATTCTTATTACTGCATCTTCTTCCCTGAACAAGTTTCTCGCATGTGTTAGATTGGCCTGAAATTGTTCGTTCTGGTTCATATCCACTCTCTTTAGACTTCTGTAGAGGAATATTTAAATTGATTCTGGTTGATATGGGGCTCATATTGATGGAGGCGAAAAATGGGTTTGATTAAAGGTGCCGTCATAGGCTTGATAGTAACATTTGTACTTTATTTAGTTCCGTTTGTAAACATGTTTTCTCCATTTATAGGCGGCTTTGCAGGAGCTTATTCCGAGGTGCGCTCTGCATGGGATGGCTTTTTAGTAGGCACATTAATGTTCATATTGATGGTGATTCCCGGTTTTATTCTGGCAGGCTTTGTGGGTTCCCTTTTCCAAAATATACCGGGTTTGATGGCAATTGTAACAGGACTGGGTGCAGGCATGTTCTTCCTGATTATGTTGCATACCGGTATAATTGGTATTATTGGAGCAGTTCTCGGTGGGCTGCTGGCTCATGATTAAAAGTATGTCAGATTATTGGTATGTATATGCCTGAATCAGAAAAACAGGTGATGCATATTGGATGGGATGCTGAAGCCGTCTTCATCAGCCGTCCCAACCGGTTTGTTGCGATTGTAGATATTCCGTCATCTGGTATACAAAACGTGGAGGTCCATGTTCACGACCCCGGAAGGCTGGTTGATCTGCTTTACAGGGAAAACCGGTTACTACTGAAAAAGGCGACAAATCCCCATCGTAAAACAAAATGGGATCTCATTGCTGCAAAAAAGGATGATGGCTGGGTACTTGTAAATTCTGCATATCATCGCAAGATTGCTGAGTGGGTATTATCGGATCCTGATATTAGTCCTCTGGGACAGGTGGATTCAATTTTGCCTGAGCAAAAACTTGGTGAAAGCAGACTGGATTTTCTTGTTTTCAAAGGGGACAAACGTATTTGGGTAGAGATTAAAGGGTGTACCCTTGTTAGGGATGAAGTAGCCCTCTTTCCCGATGCTCCTACAACAAGGGGCAAGCGTCACCTTGATGAACTTACACTGGCAAAGAGAAACAGGGATCATGCAGCAGTTCTTTTCTTGGTTTTCAGGCCTGATGCAAAATATTTTTCCCCTAACCGGCTAATGGATCCGGGATTTTACGGGGCATATCAAAAGGCCAGGGAGGCAGGAGTAGATTTTTATCCGCTTCTGTTTACTTTTCGGGAAGGGATTATTTATTTTTATAAGATACTTTCTTCACATGAAATTTGAATTGGCTACAAGCCACACTAGATAAAAATTAGTAATGTGCAAGTTGTATGTTCTTTTCAATACACTCAAGAATAAGCATATACAGAGCCAATTACTTATTTGAGGCTGATTATGTATATGCCAATAATGAGTATATATTTTATGTATAACAAACCATAAATATGGTGTTTACTCTTCTACTTTCTGCTATATGGGAATCTGTTGGTGTATATGGATAAAAATATTATTGAATACAGGGACCTTAGCATTATTCATTCGCATCAGAAGGTTCTGGAGAATTTCAATCTTACAATAAATGAAGGTGAAAAAGTTCTAATCAGGGGGAAATCCGGAACCGGTAAATCCACCCTTTTCCTGTGTCTGCTGGGATTGATGCGTCCTTCAGGTGGGGATGTTTATTTTAAGGATTTGCCGGTTAATGGTAATTCTGTTTCTCTTGTGCGTACAAAAGTAGCCTATGTTCCCCAGAATGTTGATGTTGGAAGAGATAGTGTAAACGAGTTCTTTGACACTATATTCTCCTATAATGCCGTTGGGTTTACTCCTTCTTTTGAAAAAATCCAAAGGTTGCTTGAATGGTTTGAACTTGATGATTCCATTCTCAAAAAAGAATTCAAATCTCTCTCTGGAGGGGAAAAACAGCGTATTGTACTCATTTTGTCTCTACTTCTGGAAAGAAATGTATTATTGCTTGATGAACCCACTTCTTCCCTCGATTCTTCATTAAAATCAAAGGTAGTTGACTATTTTGTCAATGACCCTTCATTAACAGTAGTTGTCATTTCACACGATCCCCAGTGGGAAAAAGAAGGTTTGCGTGTTGTGGATATTCCAAACAAATGAGGTGCATAGATGGCAGAAATTAACGTAATTCAAAACATCGGTGTTTCCGGATTCATATTCTGCGCCTTGTTGCTTATTCTTCCCTTTCTGGTAAGTTATTATTTCAAATTGGGTATCATAAAGAAAAGTGTCATTATCGTATCGCGGATGTCTTTCCAGTTATTCCTGATAGGGCTTCTGCTTACCGTAGTTTTTGATATTAATAACCCGCTTATTAACGTTTTATGGGTATTTGTAATGCTGTTCTTTGCGACATATACCATACTCGAAGGAACAGAGTTCAAGACAGGACCTTTTCTTCCCACAATGCTGATCCTTTTTTCCATTGCAAACATACTGGTTCTGTTTTATTTTACCGGTTTTATCATAAAACTTGATGATATCTTTGAAGCTCGCTACCTCATACCCATTGCAGGTATGCTTATGGGTAACTCCTTGCGTGCAAATATTGTTGCATTGAACGATTTTTATCAAGATGTAAAGAACAATGAGCAACGTTACCTGTACAGGCTTTGTGTTGGTGCATCCAGGAAAGAAGCCTTATTTCCCTATATGCAAAGGAGTATGCTATCTTCTCTCAAACCGACTCTTGCCAACATGGCAACAATGGGTATAGTATTCCTGCCGGGTATGATGACCGGTCAGATATTGGGGGGAGTGAATCCCATACTGGCTATCAAATACCAGATAACCATAATGGTAGCTATTTTTGTAACTACTGTGCTGGGTGTCCTGGTTTGTGTGATTGTAGTCGTGGAGAAAGGCTTTGATGATTATGACCTGATGGTCGAAGATATTAAAAAAGTATGATTAAAAGGCTCTGTAGAATTCATCATTTGAATAATTACTGAAACAGTGATAGCTCTGTATCTATTATAATTTAAAAATTTGAACTTGGCCACTTTCATCTGATTTATGTATTTTGTAACCTTCAGTTCTTCCCCATATCTCCGTTTTTAAAAATAGAACTTCATTTTACATTTCTTTAATTATAGATGTCTTCATCAAATTCATTTTTCAAGTGAAAGGAAGTTATTTTCCTTTCTTTTTTTCCTTGGCAAGTTTCTTTTTGGCATCTTTGTCGCCGCCGGCTGCTAATTCTTCCAGTTTTGCCAGTTTTTCTCTCTTTGCACCCTTTTTTCTGTTTATATCTTTTTTCGACATTGCCATAATCAAATACCTTCGTTGCATTTTCCTTATGCAGCAGTATAATTCGTTTTAAACACTATTTATGAGTTTCTATGAAATTGGCTTTGCAGAAAATCTATACTTCACGTATAAGCAAAAGAAAACACAGAGAAAGCGAAGATTTTCTTTGAAAATTGTGTTCGATGTGGTTGCATTTGTATTCTCATGAGGATTTCTACAAAGCCAATTAACATTAAGTATATATTAAATGTCTTATATATACAATTCTGGCACAAATTATATATGGATTATGAGTTTATCTGAGGGCCGGGCACATTTGATTCTATAAGGGGTAAAATATGATTATTGACATGCATACACATTCTTTCTATTCCGATGGTACACTTTCACCTGAAGAGCTTGTTAAGGAAGCTTCTGAAGTGGGACTGAAGTCTATATGTCTTACGGATCACGATACACTGGATGGTGTTCTTTCTGTTGGTGACACTACGTCAAGATATGGTGTTGAATTAATTCCGGGAGTGGAATTGACAGCCAGATATGCGGGAATGGAATTTCATATACTGGGTATGGGCATTGATGTTGGGAATACCAAATTAAAAAGTGTGCTTGCAAAGATGGCTGGTGAAAGATTTGAGAGGGCAAAAGAGATATCCTCTCTTCTGGGAGAGCATGGGTGGGAAGTCAATATATCTTCCCTTTCCTATTCAAAAGGTACGGTTACCACACATGATATTGCAAAAGCGGTCACAAACAGGGAGATTTCAGCGTTTGATTTTCATAATGAATGGCTAAGTTCGGATTCCCCATGTGTTGTGGGTACTTCTTCGATGCCTGTTAAAGATGCTATTTCTATGATACAAAAGGCAGGTGGCAAAGCGGTCTGTGCTCATCTTCTGAGAACACTTGGAGAACAAGGTCAGGTTGATAATCTTTTGAAAATCGCTTCAGACATGGTCGATATGGGCATTGATGGCTTTGAAACATTCTATGGGCAAAGCCGTATGATGAATGTATCTGTAATGAATTCAATAGCTGATCGCTATGGTCTTTTAAAAACCGGTGGTTCGGATTATCATGGACCGGGCCATAAGGGCAGATGCCCTCTTGGTCAGTATTACTCTTATGGGTTTGGTTATGATCAGGAGAAAGTGTTGCAGAGTGTTCGGGTAAGACCACTGCTTTCCTGTATCCCATAAAATTTAAAGTTGCTTTATTCCAAGTTCTTCGGCAAGTTCATGAACTCTTTCTATGGCCTCTTTGCCGACACCTTTTTTCTTCATTCGGTTGATGCGCTCCTCTGTGGATATGCGTTTTGTTCCCTTCACAAGATTATCCGCATGAGCAACTACTTTCTCTTCCATGGAGAGGGGAATATAATCCTGTGGCGGAAGTCCCATTTCTTTTGCCTCCTCCGCAGGGATACCTGCACCAATATGGTTCCTTATAATATCTATTAGTTTTTCATTAAGGCCCAGTTCAGTCGCACGCCGGCTACCGGCATCTGCATGCATGATGCCGTGTGTGGTACCTCTTCCGATATCATGTAAAAGCCCGCCGATTCTGACGAGTTCAATATCGACATCGTAGCCCCTTTTTTGAAGCCTGCCTGCGATCTCTTCGGATGCCCTTGATACTTCAATGCAGTGCTGGATTACTTTTTCAGAGCACCCTTCGTTTTTGAGTAACAGTATTGCATCCCTGTAAGAGATCATTGCTCAACTTTCCTGCAAGGCAGTAAGTCTTTCTTTTAGTGTCTCAACCATTTCCGTATTTTCCTGGAAGGTCAGGTCTTCACCACATACCGGACAAAGAAAATGGCAGTCAGCTGCATTGTTGAATAGAATCCTTATGCATCCTTCCGGGCAGACGTAAAATACGTTATCCTCTTCAAAATCCAGACGAGCCTGAAGGTTCTTAACGAGTTTTTTCTTCTCTTTTGTCAGCTGGGTGTCTATGTCATCCATGTCAAGTTGCCAGAGGTATGTCAGCCAGCCGCTGCTTGAATCCCTTTCACGGCGACATACGGAGAGTTTATTCTCGTTCATTATGAATAGGTTTCTTCGAACAATATTCAATAACACACCCGTAGCTTCTGCTATTTCCTCGTCGGTGACTTCACCTTCGGGCATGTTCTCAATCATTGTGATTCCTTCTTCTCCAAGCAGCTGAATCAGGTATCCTCGTACTACAGGGTCATTTAAATCTATCAATTGATCGCCTCATGGAAAGGAATTAGTAATAAGTAGAGTTTACGTTTTCTACCTTTCATTTTATTTATAGTTATGGGGTTGCATTACACTATCTTATGCAGCATTTTCGCCTGTTCTTTCATATGTCCAATTACATCGCTTCTGGAATTACCCTCTGACAGTATCGAAACAACCGGCTCATCCGGGTATGCCTTATATCCGGATTTCGGGATGTCTGCAAAATGCCCCTTTCCAAAGGCTTCAGATATTTGTTTGCTGACAGTAACCGGTTTTTCAGAAGCATACAGTATAGTTCTCCCACCCCACCGCTGGTATTTTGGTTTTTCTGGCAATATACCCTTAAATGCATCTACATGAGCCTGGAATAGATTGATTCCTGTTGCAATTTCCACACTATCCAGGCTTCCCTGGAACCTGGCATTTATTTCCAGTATCACGGGTCCCTTCTCCGTAATTATGAAATCCATTCCATTGGAGCCTTTCAGTTCAAAATGTTTACATAATTTTTTGCAGATTTCAATCATTTCCTTTTCATGGGGTGTCTGCATGGGAGTAATATTTCCACAATAGGCAAACTGCATGTTGGTGAGCCAGGGAATTCCTATGAGTTGCTCATTAACAGCAATTGTAGTAGCCTGATTTCCATCACTTATCATGGAAACACTTGCTGCAGTGCCGTGTATGACTTCCTGCAGAATAAGTTCATCCGGTTTGAAATTTCCGGCTTTGCATAGATTGTCAATCTGGTATTCCAGTTCACCTGCACTGGTTACTATTTTATTGAAAATCCCTCCGCCCCCCATTGCTGGCTTGAGTATCATTGGGGTGTTTATTTGCGGAGGATTCGTAGCTACATGGGTTTCAGGATGGTGGATACCAAGTTTTTGTAATTCTTCTGCAAAAAGTTTTTTATCCGATACAGTTCTCATCTGTCTTACAGAATTATTCAGGACCGGGCAGTCAAAGATTTCCCTCTCAAGCTTTTCAAACCCCGAGCCCAGGACAACTCCGTCAAAATCCGTTTCGAAATTATCCATTATCCGGACAATTTCTTCCCTATCCACTTCATGGATGTCTTCTTCCATCAAAGCATGGCATTTGCATGTATTATATTCCAGATCCCGGTCACAAAAAGCATCAATTGCATATACATTATATCCTGCACCCCTGGCAGAACAGGCAATATTCCTGCTGCTGTACCCGATTATCAGGATGTTTTTCATGCTTTTATCTCTTCGGGGATGGGTATTATTCCATATTCGGTTTTAAGTACCGGAATTTCCTCTCCCTCTCTGGCAGTCAGGAAAAAGGGTTTTTTGAGGGTCACTGTCTGGTAGTTTGTGGGATCAAGGACCATTATGGCATTGTCTTCAATTGCCACCAGTACAGCCCGTATTGCATCATTGTATACACCCAGGAACTCGGCCTTTTCGATATCTTCTATGGATGCAATAACTTTCTTGCCGGTTTGCAGGTCTATACATTTGGCTTTTTTATCACAATTTTTTATTTGCAATACCTGATTATTAAAATAGAGAACATCTCCGGGAACATATTTTGGCAGGCGTACCGCATATGATACTCGATAGAGCTCCTTACCATCTCGCTGGCTGAACAGGGAAGGGGATTCCTGATGCTCTCCTCCAAGTTTGGATGTTATAATTTTACAGATCTGCCTGCAGGCGCCAGATGAGCCGATATAGTAATCTGTTCCTTCCTTTGATGAAGACATGTTTGAAATAAAAGCCAGTCTGTCCCCTTTTTTTTCCATCCTGATCAGGGTGTCACGGACCAGGTGGTCACATTTTTTCTTTTCTTCATCCGTAGGATTCCTGTTACTTGCCCTAAGCTGGATGATTCCTTCATAGTAACCGGCAGCTATCCTGCTGCATGCATCACAGACACTGCGCTGGACACGGACCTCAGTTGTAAGTTTTTCTTCCAGAGGCATGCCGTAGATTTCTGCCTGAATGTAAACATTAACAATATACTGGTAGGGCGTCAGTTTTTGAGGTTCAAATCCAAGTTCAATTATGTCTGCATTTTCATGAAGCAACAATTCTCTTTCAACTTTCTCAAGTACTGTATTTGTATCGTGTTTTGTATCTGTCCACTGTCCTCTTTCGTACTTGGAGCCACATCTGGCACAGATCTGGGTGCTTATGACCGGGTCTAATTCGGCAAGTTTAAACTGCTTGAAAAAACAGTTCTTGCACACATTTTCATAAAGATTGTGAGTAGTATTGCCACATTTAGGGCATATGAGTTCTTTCATTAGACGCTGCATTTGATGTTGTGTTGTATATTAGTCTTTTGGACATATTGTTGGGATTTCTGTTTCAATATATCCTTTGATAACCCTTTTTTTATATTAATTGCCTTAAGGCCAGGCTCTTTTTTTTATAAAGGACAATCTATGTTACCCAACTGGGTTACACATGTTATTCTAAAACTTTTTTTTATATACTATGGACATACTGAAGATAGCAAGTGTATTTGATTTGTAAACCGGTCAGATGGATTAATTATTGGGTTGTACACGGTATAATAGGAACTTGGAGTAAGTTTCATTTGTCCGAATAATGGTGGTTGTATATCAATGAGTGCAGTATATTTAACGGTCATAGGAATTCTGCTGGCAATAGCTGTGTTTGCAGTTAAGGCCGGAGTGGGATGTGGATGCTCGACTATCGATCGCAGACAGCTGTTAACAATTGCAGGGATGTATTTTGTCTTATCAGTAATTATAGGTGTAATTCTCAATTACATCGATATATCCTACCTGCTGAATGCTTCCCAGCTTGGGATGGGCCTGCATGTGGTAATGGCTCTCTTGCTTTTGGGAGTGGGAATATACACATCCAAAAAATGGAATTGCGGAGTGGATGTATCCCATAAGACTTTCCTTGTGATCTCCCTGCCCTGTCCGGTATGCCTTGCAGCCCTTTTTATGTCGATTATGCTGCTTTCCAATACCGTTGAGATCAGCAGTGCGCTTCTGGGACTTGGAGTTGGTGTCATCTTTTTTGTTTCTATCATTTCCTCTTCCCTGGTTGTCAGGAGGCTTAAAAAGGACCCAACAACCTTGGGCAATGCCATGACTTTCCTGGGTCTGTTCTACCTGATGGGTGCAATAATTGCCCCTGCCTACATGCACGCAAAACAAATGGGCCTTCCGACTTTCAGCGGCCCTGAATTTGACATCATACCCTTCATCGGCTTTGCAATTCTCATATCTGCCGGCTTTGCACTTAATCGCATCAAAACCCAGCATTAATTTAAGGAGTGATAATAAAAAATGGCAATAGATTCTTCTTTATTCCAGATAATGTATACAGTTTCTTCTTCACTATTGTATCCTGTTATCATACTGCTTTTGTTAGCAGTGGTATCATCTCTGGCCTTGATCGGTGAGTTCATTTCCGAATATTCCAAGAGGCATCGCAATGTCACCCAGCTTGAGGATGTGGGGAAAAGGGTGCAGGATTCCGTGAAATCTTCTGATTTCAATTCTGCTGCTTCACATCTGGGAGAACTCAAGCAAAACTCCCTTGTGATGTCATTTGCCCGCGACGCTGCTGCCCATCTTGGCAGCAGTGCTGCCACATCTATCGACTGGCTTTCCGAGGAGTATGAAGTCAGGATGACCAAGAACCTGGAGTATACCAAGATCCTTTCCACGGTTGCCCCAATGATAGGCCTGATGGGAACCCTTATTCCCCTTGGTCCGGCTTTGATCGGACTCGCAGAAGGTAACATCCTGCAGCTGGCGCATAACCTGATGGTGGCTTTTGCAACAACAGTACTCGGTCTGTTTGCCGGAATAGTCGGGTATGTCCTGACGCTTGTGCGTAAAAGATGGTACTGGCAGGATATGGCTGATATCAATTATCTGCTTGAGTGTATGGAGGGTGAGGAATGAGGAAGCAAAAGAAATACAGGCGAAGCGGCCTGCTTTATGAAGGAGATGAACAGAACCCCTTAACAGGCGTGGCCAACCTTTTCGACATAGCCATGGTCTTCTCCGTAGCTCTGCTTGTGGCCTTGGTAATGTCCTTCCAACTGCCGGAATTGTTGTCTCCCACGGATGATGTGACCATTGTAAAGAATCCTGGTGAGGAAAACATGAAGATTATCGTCAAGGAAGGTCAGGACATTGAAGTATTGAACATGACCGAACAGATTGGAGGCGGGTCAGGTGAGGCGCTGGGTACGGCCTACCAGCTGGCAGATGGACGGGTGGTTTATGTGCCCGAGGGTAAAAACGAATCGGGAGGATAACCCATTTTATTTTTTTTGTTATATAAAAACAAGTTGATCGATTATATGTAAAGGGGAATTGTGGATAAATTTAAGTTGAAAATATTGTGGTGACATCCCGACCTGTCGGCTGGCGGGCTCTAGGGTCGGGATGTGCTGCATACTATCGAGGCGATAATATGCGATTTGGAAAAGTGTGTTTATTAGTTTTAAGTGTATTGATTATGCTGGCAGTGGCAGTGCCGGCGGTATCGGCAGAGGAACAGGTTAACGTAACCTTGATCACTTATAATGATGGGGAAGTAATCAATTATGCAAAAGATGCAAATCCTTATAATGACAGTATAAATGTGACTTATCATTCTACTATGTTCAATCTTTCTGAAATAGATCTGAGTAATCAGGATGTCATATTTACCTATATGTTGTGGTCCAGTAAGTACGAAGAATTTTCTGATGAATTGGAGAAAGCCAAATCAAACGGCTCTATTCTGATCGATATAACAAGTTATGTAAATACGTCTATCTATGATCATACTTTTACAGGAAGTGAGCCATACCAGAGCAAGGATGAGAAATATTTCTTCAATATGGGTATGCAGGAAGAATTCCTAAAAGAAAATACTGAAAATTTCCTTGTATATTTGGCCAAGAACTATAGTACTAAAACAGGTCTTACAGCCAGCTGGGTATATGAAGACCCAATTCTCCTCCCTGAAGGTATTTATCACCCAGATTCAGACGAAGATGTATATTGGTTCGATAATTCCAGTGAATACATAACCTGGTACCAGAATAGTTCCAATGGCGATCACTTTGTATACAATTATTCAAAACCGACAATTGGGATCTGGTTCCATAAAGAGGATTATAAAGCCGGCAATATGGAGATAGTGGATGCTCTGATATCTGATCTGGAAAGTAAGGATTGCAATGTTATTGCAGGATTCGATACATTTCTTAACATCTCTGAATACTATTGTTATGAAAACGGAACGCCTCTGGTAGATTGTATGATCTCCCTGAAGAGTTTTGGGCTTGATGTCAGTAAATATGAAGGATACGGTCAGGAAGAGTTGACGAATCTCAATGTTCCGGTATTGAAAGGAATGGTAGCTGATGCGTCTTCCGGTGACCCGGCCGATGCCAATCGGGGTATTTCCAACCAAGAAGCCACACGTAAGACTGTCCTCCCAAATATCGATGGAATATTTGAATATATAGTACTTGGGGAACAAAAACAGATATCCTGGGGAGTTTACGAATATGAGCCGAATCCTGACCAGATTGACTGGATGGTAAACCGTACCATAAAATGGGCCGACCTTAAACGAAATGAAAATCAGGATAAGAAAGTTGCTCTTATATATTACAACTATCCTCCAGGCAAGGACAGTATCGGTGCCAGCTACTTGGATTCCATGTCAAGTATAGTGAATCTTCTTGAAAAAATGAATGAAAGTGAATATAATTTAACCTATGTACCGGAAAATACCACTACTTTGTTGGATAGGGTTCAAAAACAGGGTATAAATGTTGGTTCATGGGCACCGGGTGAGCTGGATGAGATGGTAGAAAACCGCACGGAATGGGGAGTCCATCTTATACCCGTGGAAACCTACAGGGAATGGTTCAGTGAGGAAATCCCGGAGGATCTGCGCAATTGTGTAATTGAAGAATGGGGAGAACCTTGGTCAGAGGATTTCTCTGAAGACCAGAAATTGATGATATGGGAAAATGAATCTGGGCGATACATTGTTATTCCTGCCGTGCAGTGTGGAAATACATGGCTGATGCCCCAGCCTGCGCGGGGTATGACACAGAATGATAATGTGTTATATCACAGTACCCTTGTACCCCCGCCACACCAGTACATAGCTTTCTATCTGTGGTTGAATGATGAATGGGATGCCGATGCAGTCATCCATATGGGCACACACGGGACGCATGAATGGCTTCCGGGTCTTGCCTACGGGATGAACAGGACATCTGACTGGGCTCCATTATTGTTACAGGACTTACCCAACATCTACCCCTATATCGTGGCTAATGTTGGAGAGGGATTGACTGCGGAATATAGAGGAAATGCCTTGATTATCGACCATCTAACCCCTACATTGGAGAGAGGTGGTCTTCATGCGGAGATGGCAGATCTTTCAGGTAATATTCAGACTTATTATGATCCGGGAATGGCGGATGATGTGAGGGATGAGTACAGGAAAATAATTATTGACCAGATGGTGGATCTTAATTTAGATGAGGACCTGACTATCAATGAAAGCACACTGGAAAACTATCGTAATAATGACCCTCTGTTTCAGGCATTTGTGAAAAATGTGCTTCATGAGTATCTGGAAGAAATCTCTGAGGAAAACATACCCTATGGTTTCCATGTTCTTGGTGAAGTACCACCTACGAATTTAACGGGTCCGAAAAATGACCAGCTTTCGGCAATGGTCCGAGCGATGCTGGGTAGCCGTTTCCAGAACAATGTTTCTGCTGCGTTTTACCAGAATGAGACGGTATACCCGATGGGAATTCCCTTGAACGATACGAAGATAGATCGGCTGGTGTGGGAAGTCATAACCAATAATACGGATTGTGTTATAGCACAGGATAGAGTTTACAGTTCCAACAATTCATCTATAACTGCCGATTTGGGTAGGGGGATCGAATACAGGGATGATCTGCTTGATTCGGATGTTGAACTTGATAAAGTAATATCTGCCCTTGGTGCAGGTTTCATATCACCGGGCCCGGGAAGGGATCCGATACAGAATCCAGATTCTGTACCTACAGGACGCAATTTCTATGGTGTGGATTCCAGGCTTTATCCTTCACCGGCCACATGGGAGCTGGGATCAAGGCTTGCTCAGAATATGCTTGAAGATTACTATGACAAACATGGGGAATACCCTGAAAAGGTTTCTTTCTCTAGGTTTGGAGTTGAGTTCATAAGGGATCACGGGACGCTTGAGGCTGAGGTCCTTTATTTACTGGGTGTAAAACCTGTATGGGACGAAACGTCCAAACAGGTGATTGGCCTTTCCCTGTTGAACGAATCCGAATTGCTACCAAATTATGATCCGTCTAAACCTGGCAGGCCACGTATAGATATTGTGTATACAACAGCAGGTATGCGTGATGCCTTCCCGGACAAGATCAAGATGATCGATGAGGCGGTGAGGCTGGCAAATGAAGCACCAGAAGGTAATTACACTAATTATGTCAATCAAAGTACCCAGGAAGTTCGACAGGCATTGATAGATGCAGGGTACGATAAAGAAACTGCTTCGAAGCTCTCGACTATGCGTTGTTTTGCTGTACGTGATGGTACCTATGAAATCGGGGTTGCTAATGCCATTGGTGCAAGTGGCACTTGGGATGATGAGGCGGCAATAGCAGACCTCTACCTAAATAAAATGGGGTATTCTTACGGTACTGATATGTGGGGTTTCCAGAGTTCTGACCTCCTTACCGAAGCCCTGAGGGACGTGGATGCTTCTATTCACTCGGATTCTTCCAATCTATACGATACGCTGGACAATGATGATTTCTTCCAGTACTTTGGTGGAATGAATCTCGCAACAAGGCATATTTCTGCTAATACTCCCGAGATGTATGTATCCGATACGCGAAATTCTGCCGAAAGTGGAATGGTGACGATGAAGGAATATCTCAACAAGAACCTCCGTTCAAGGTATTTTAACGATAAATGGATAGAGGGAATGAAAGGTTCGGGTTATGCCGGCGGAAAGATGTTTTCTGAGTTCGTGGAAAACCTCTGGGGCTGGGAGGTCTCAAATCCGGAACTCGTTGATGACAGTGATTGGGAGACGGTCTATGAACAATTCGTCAACGACCCGGAAATGGAGGAGTGGTTCAAACAGAATAATCCTGATGCATATCAATCTATAACGGCCAGGATGCTTGAGACTACCAGAAAGGATTACTGGGATCCTTCGGATGAAATGTTCCAAGATTTAATGCGCAATTATGCCGAATCTGTTGTTGAGGATGGCGTTTCCTGCTGCCACCATACATGTGGCAATCCGATGCTCAACAGCTATGTTGTTGAAGGCTTGATGTCTGTACCAGGTGTTGTTAGTGATGAGACGTTATCTGAGTTTGTCAAGAAAATTGAACAAGCAACTCAAAAGAGACTGGAGACATCTTCCTCTGAGGAATCACAAAGTCCCTCCAGCAGCGGCGGTGTAGGCAGTGCACAGATAGTGAATGCTTCAACCACAGGCACCTCATCTAATCAGACCACCACTACTTCTGATGGCGGCTATGGTGAATCTACGCAGGAACCAACATCCGAGTCAGCAGAATCCAGCAGCGATTATGTGGAAGGCTATGAGATGACAAAGGAAAACCCGCGGAAAGATAACTCGGGTGGCTCATCCTTCTCCGGTGCTGACATTGTGGGAACCATACTGGTGCTTGCAGCTGTGGGTGCCATGTATATCGGTTTCAGAAGGAGACAGATGTAAGGAAAAGACGACAAAAAGAGCAGATAAGGATATCCTTAATCACAGGATATCCATTTATTTTTCATGGCAATATGCAAAAAGAAAATTTTTTCAGCTTTCCTTTTACACAAAATCAATTTACTTAAAGTTGCTCGGCAATCTGTACTGCATTAAGGGCGGCGCCCTTGAGGATCTGGTCCCCGCAGACAAAGAATTCCAGTCCATGGTCACCGAACACGATGTTCTGTCTGATCCTGCCAACTTCCACGTCGTATTTCTGGGTGGCTGTGAGGGGCATTGGGTACACATTGTTCTCGATATCATCTTTCAATTCAACACCTTCAACTGATGCCAGCAGTTTTTTGGCGTCATCGGGGGAAATCGGTTTTTCAGTTTCGATAACAATGCTTTCCCCGTGGACCCTGAGAGTGGGGATTCTCACACAGGTGCAGCTAATCGGGATATCGGGTTCCTCAAATATCTTGTGGGTCTCCCAGACAACTTTCATTTCCTCGCGGGTGTAATCATTTTCCTGGAAACTGTCGATATGAGGAATTGTGTTGAAAACGATAGGATGGACAAATGCCTGATGGTTTACCTCTTTATCTTCAAGATAGTTCCTTGTCTCATTGATCAGTTCATTCATTCCGGCAGCACCGGCTCCACTGGTTGCCTGGTAGGTGCTGATGATGACCTTTTTCAGGCCGTATTTTTTATGGAGGGCATACAGGGGAATGGCTGCGATTGCGGTTGTACAGTTGGGGTTTGCGATAAGTTTTGAATCCCCGATGGCATGGGCATTGATCTCCGGGACCACCAGCGGCACGTTGTCATCATACCTGTATGCACTGCTGTTATCAACCACGTAGCATCCTGCATCGGTTGCCTTCTTAGCATTAGCTTTGCTCCACGAGCCGCTTATTGCGAAAAAAGCAATGTCAAGTTCCGAGTAATCTGCCGTGTCTGCATCTTCGATGGTAATTTTTCCGAAAGGAGTCTCCATTACTTTGCCGGCACTCCTCTGTGATGCGTAGAGTTTCAATTCTTCTACCGGGAACTTCCTGTTACTCAATACTTCGATAATTTCTCTGCCCACCGCACCGGTGGCACCCATTATTGCGATTTTGTAACTCATTTTCATCGTCCGTTAGTTGTCGGGTAATCAGATACGTCCCGAATTTTTAATATCTTTAACAACAGTGAATTTTTTTGAAAACTATAGTATTCACCAATTAATCTGCAATTCACTCATAAGGATGTTTGCTGCATTATAGTATATCCATAGAATAATAATATTATCATCAGGAACTGCAAAACTCCTGCTGGTTAGTTTTGATTCAAATCCTTATCAGCTCATAATCCCTGTTTCCAAGGCCTATTTCTTCCCCGTAACTTAACTGGATATCTCCTGCACTGTTTTTCCAGACACCTTTGAACTTGTCTTTGCCGGGTTCTATATTTTCTTCAAGCTTGGATGCAGTAAATCCATGTTGCTCGTTTACGAGGTCCAGGCTTGCCTGGTCGATAGCCACCGGATCTGTGGATGCCAGGATGCCTATGTCTGGTACCAGCGATACATCGCTCCAGGGCGCACAGTCACATTCCGGTGTGATACGTACAAGAAAATTCATATAGCCTATTTTTTCCTGTCTGCCGGCAACGGTGCCAAGGGCATATTCGCTCATCATTTCCATGAAATCAGGTATATTGTCATAATTGAAATCAATCGCTTCAGGTGGACAGACCATCATACACTCCCCGCAGCCAATGCATTTATCGTCCTCGATAGTGGCTATATTATCACTATCAAGTTCCATGGCATTATATGGGCACACATCAACACAGGTCCCGCATCCAGTACACTTGTTGACATCAATCTCCGGATGAAGCCCTCCATGCTGCTCCATTTTCCCGGCTACTGAACCTCCGCCCATTGCCAGGTTCTTGATTGCCCCTCCAAAACCTGCAAGTTCATGTCCCTTGAAATGAGACATCACAATCATACTCTGGCAGTCAAGTAGTTCGGATGCGATTTTAACACTGTCAAAATGTTTCCCCTTAATTGGTATCTGTCGGAAACTGTTTCCCAGCAGTCCGTCTGCTATTATCAGTGGCGCCCGGGTGACTTCATAACCAAAACCGTGCTCAATTGCCGTTGTAAGATGATCCACAGCATTCCTGCGGGATCCTGAGTACAGGGTATTGGTGTCGGTAAGATAGGCCTTTGCACCCGAAGAATGGATCTTATCCACAACCTGCCTGACATTTACCGGACTTATGAAGCCTTCATTGCCCTTTTCCCCGAAATGCAGTTTAATGGCAGTGAGTTCTCCTTCATCAATTATTCTGTCAAATCCTGCTGTATCGTAAAGCCTTTTGATTTTCTGAATTGTGTTTTCACAATCTCTGCGTACTTTCAGGTCGACAAAAAAGACTTTGCTTTTCATGAGTGATACATCTATATTCAGTACTAATAAATTTGGTGCAAAAAAAGAATTGAAGCACCCGTATTTAACGGATGCTTTTCGATTTATTTATTCTGTGGTGGCCAGTTCTTCTCCAGCCATCCAGGAAGTCTGCCGGAGTCTGCCGGTCCAATGAGTACCCTTGAACCCACCTTGTCCTCGACATCACCCTGCAGGCGTGCGGACAGGCCGGGCAGGATGACGGTGTTGTAGTTTGTCTTTTCCTTAAGGTCAAACTTGGCATTTTCCAGAGTCTTCTTGATCTTGTCTGCGGTCAGCTGTCCACCGGCAACAGCGGCTTCCACACCGATACCCTCAGTATCTGCCACCACAATGTAGCAGTCTATCTTATTGGAAGAAATATCACTCTCAACTGTATAGTAGGTGAGAGCAAAGTTTGTGGTAACTATAATTGGTGAATCGGCAGTAGGTGAACCGACCTCCCATACACCCGGATCAACAGTTACAGGCTTTCTTGGGTCCGTGTAAATGGTATCTCTCAGGTGCATTTCAGGCAGCAATGCATAAGGTTCTATGCTATGCATGATCATAATGTCGCCGTACTTAACAGTGAGTACGGAGGCTACCACAGTTTCCCAGTAGGATGCACTGACATCATCATCGTAGGCCATCCATGCAGTCAGGGGAACGGCCATAATTGGATAGGCAACTTCGCCATCCCCGTCTATACCTGCTCTTCTGATCTTCAGGAAATTTTCGAACGTTGTCTTCAGTTCCTTGCCTGTGGGGAATGTTCCCGGGTCAAGCACAAGGTCCTCTATTCCCATTTCTGCAAATGTCTTTGCCATTGACTTGAGCAAGTCCAGGTCATTCGGTGCGAAAAGGGTTACAGGCACCTCGTATTCCTTTGCAAGGCCAGCAACTTCTTTCCAGTTCTCCTGGTTGGCTGCATACATAAGTGGCTTTTTGTCTGCTGCTACTTCCAGAGCGGCTTTTAATACTGCCGGATCAAAAGAACAGAGTACAAGTGGTAATTCTGTAAGTCCGATCACCTTTTTCACGGTGCTGGCAAAAGTTTCGGGTTTGCCTGATACACAACGTACCGCTACCATATCAAGGGTCAGGAATTCTCCCACATAGAATTTCTTGAAAGTCTGGATGGTATTGATTCTCTCCTCAAGTTCCTTTTCATCCATAGTGTCTGTGACATCGTATGCATAGGCTGTCTTGTTGAAGAAGGTCAATTTATGACGGAAAAGGACATCATCTCCGCCAATGCTGACTGATTTTTCGCCAGTACCAATGGTGACTTCCCTGATTTCCGGGGCAAGCAGTTTTTCCAGTTCCTCAAGTTTTTTTGCATACTTGTCTTCCTCTACCATGGGCAGACAGTCTTCGGCACTTTTGGAACGGTCGATAAGGTGTGAGGCAAAGGCCATACATGTATCTTCACCACACCTGCCACAGTTTGTTCCCGGCAGGTATTTGTAAGCATCAAGGGGGCTATTAATCTTCATTTTATACCTCCGCAGTGATCCAGTTGGTGATGTCAGGGGTCTTTGCTTCAATATTGCCATAGAGAGTCTGTGTGATCTCTTTGAGCACCTGTACGGATGTTGGGTGCATCATCATGAACATGTCATTGCCTGCAAGTGCAAGGGACAGTCCTGTAACGATCTCCCAAATGGGTCCCCTGTATTCTCTGGGTCCCCAGTCAGAATCTTCCTTAAGGGGTGATTCTTTCATCCAGGATTCACGTGCACCCCATGCATTGGTGGTACCTGAAGACATCGGGAAGTTTAGTTCATCGTCACCCATAAGGGCAGACAATCTAATCCTTTCCATGTTACTGTAAGCATAGTCAAGACCGTATCCAAGGGCTGCTGTTGTCGGATCCATCACAATGCTGTCACGTGGGACATTACACTGTTTCATGAGTTTACGGTTGAGTTCTTTCTGAGCATTGATCTCAAGCTGAGTCCAGGAAAGGACTGCATGACCATAATCCGTTGCTGCTTTTGCCACCCTTTCATAATCCAGGTTAAGACTTGCGGATGCAAGCAGGGCACGTTCTCCTTCAGCAACCTCTGCGGCTTTTTCGAGTACTTCAGGGTCTTTCTGTGGATTTCCTGAACCACCGATTACGATAGGCACATCAACTGCCTGTAATACATCCTCTACTACCTTTGCAGCTTCCTTTGCAGGAGTATCATTGATAAGAGGGTCTGTAGAAATCAGGTGAATTGTAACCATATCCGCATTATACTCATTGACAACTTTTTTAGCCCATTCTGCAGGGTCTCCCATAACGTCTTCATAATTGGATTTGACAGACTTTGCCATTGAGATAGGCATGTCAAAAACATCCATTGTGACATAATTACGGTTGGGCATTTCTGCATCAAAATAGAATGGCATTGCCTTTTCGCCACCCAGGGTTATTGTATGGCCACGGCTTCCTCCATCTGCGGAAGTTGCACCGAGGGTTACTTCCTGGATAGGTGTATTCCATTCGCTACTTCTGGCAACATCGAATTTAGTCTGCATCAGTTCCTCTATTGCAGGTTCTGCCTGTAATGCCGCAGTTTCTCCTCCGGCTCCAAGACACTGTGCAAAGAGCTGGTCTACAGGATAGCCCAGCATTCTGGCGATGTTTGCCACATGAAGGGAGATCTGGGCGGCTTCATGACCAAGGGCATAAGCCATAGCCGGATTCATTCCCCCGCCTCCCTGTATATCAAGTTCTATGTCACCTTCGATAGTAACCCCTTCCAGGGATTCCACATCGAGGTCTTTTAAGATACTATTAAGGTCTGAAAGTTTGAGTTTATCTGACATTCCACTTCCACCATCCGATTATTTATTACAATCCAAGTTTTGCTGCGATTCTTTCAACTTCGATAACGGCTTTCGAATCTTCTGGAAGATCATAGAGAGCTTCCCCTGCGAGATCTCTCTCTGCAATCTTTTCATCCGTTGGAACAAGGCCTATTAATTTCAGGCCAAGTTCATTCGCAGTTTTCTGGATCTGTTCTTTATTGTCTTCTGTGACTTTATTTGCGACCACATGGATATTGTGCACATCTGTTTCCAGCTCATGCACAAGTTCACTGATTCTTTCGGCAGTCCTCATTCCCCTGCGGGAACCATCGGTAACCACCAGGAGATCATCGATATTCCTGATAGTCTTCCTGCTGAAATGTTCAAGACCTGCTTCCATGTCCATGATAACCACGTCATAGTTTTCGGTCAGGCGGTCCATGATTCCCCGCAGCAGATTGTTTACATAGCAGTAACAACCTGATCCTTCGGGTCTTCCCATAACCAGCAGGTCATAGTCAGGTAACTCGTTGAGTGTTTCGTATATCTTGGATTCGAATATCGATTCCTTGTTGATATCGGGTGGCATGTTGTCCCGTTCATTCATCATGTATTCCTTGATGTCACCTATGGTACGGTCTGCCTCACATCCCAGGGTTTCCGGGAGGTTGGTATCCGGATCGGCATCGATTGCCAGGACAACCTTTTCACTTTTTGTCAGGTGGCGCATGAGAAGAGTCGTTATGGCCGTCTTCCCGGTGCCACCTTTACCTGTAATCGCAATGATTTTTGTCACAGAGAAACCTCTGTATTACTCGTTCTTCTTAATGATTATCTTATCAACAGATACCTTTGCATTCTTGAGAATTACCTTTACACCGCCACTTCCGGAAGTTGGCATGGCTGGCATATTCATTGGCATTGAAGCAGGCATCTGCATGGCGGGAGCGGCTTGTTGTGGAGTCTCTTTTTCCTCCGCAGCCTCTTCCTCTTCTTCCTTTTCCCATCTATTGACAATTGGATGGTTCTTTTCTTCCAGGAAGTTTCTGAGGGTTTCCAGATCTGATACATCCTCTTCAGTAGCAATCTTGTCTGCAATGTCATCCGGTATGTCGTCATATACACGGTCTTTGAGATGTTTGGGCATCCAGACCACACGTTCCCATCCGCCGTCTGATTGAATGAATTTGGGAGAACGGAAGTAATTGATACCAACACCAAGGAAACCGCTTATCTGTTTTCCACCACCTGTCTGTCCTGCCATTGTAGAGAATGGAAGGCCGTTGGGTGCAGACTCATTGAAATCCCTGTCCACCCATCCAATGCCGTCTACTTCGGGTATATAGAAACCTACTACCTCAAAGCATCCGCATGATGTGTGTGGATATTCAAAGAATGAGTGAAGTTTTATACGGTCATATTCCCCGCTTGACAGGGATTTTGCAGTCTCGTTTACACCGGTGTACTCACCTGATTCGGCATCAATGACATCACCCTTTGGAATCGGGAACTGCGGTCCCTCGGGGTCTACCTTGGCGGCTGCCCTGCCGTCAAACCAGTTGATAGCACCACAGAGGGATATCCTGTCCGGGGTTATTACACATACATTGGATGGTGCAAAAGATTGACAGAGGGTACATCCATAGAACGTATCAACATCCTCATCATGGAGATTACGGGTCCTGTCATCCCTGGCCTTGTATTTGGCTTTTGCCTCATCCATGAGTTTTTCAATCTCGTCCTTGTCCGTGATGTAGGTAGCTTCCACTTTCTCTATGAACGGGAGTTCGTTCTTGAAAAGCATCATTATTGCCTGAGCAATGGATTCAAAGGAGGTAACACCTTTTTCCACAGCCTCTTTGCTTAAACGAACCCACACATCATAACGCTGGTTCAGGTGCATAAGCCCCTGTATATAATTCTGGAAATCGTGGTTTCTTCTTTCCACAATGGATTCAAGGTCTTCTTCAACAAGTTCGCCGGCAATCTTGTAGATCATGGCGAAAGGGTATCTTCCTCCCTCTTCCATATCCTGGATGTCCGGACCGATCATGTTAAACTTGCCGTCTACCACGTCATCCATCTCAGCTGCCTTTACAAGTTCAAAACCTATGGATTTGGGACCTGAAAGTTCCACATACATGTCATTTTTTCTGATTCTTTCTCCTTCAAACATTGGAGAAATTTCAAAAGGAAAATCTTCAGCCATTCTTAATATCCTCCCTCTTTAAAATTCAAAGGTTATCAATAAGTTCGTCAAGTGCTTCCAGATGTACTTCGGGTGTAGTATTACCAAAAGACATGGTAGCATTTTGGGTATAATGTCTTCCTATGTTAATTGTTTTCAGGTCTGAAAAATTCTTCAGTCCTGAAAGAACTTGATTAATATAATATTTCTTATGTCCAAGCAGGATTATCAGATCATAACATCCGTTATCATCCAACCCACCCCATTTAGGGTCACAAAGAAAAGTACCAAGGAAATGGATGTTGATATATTTTGCATCCACTTCCTCTTCATCGATAAATCCCTTTATGGAATGCCCGGTAGCAGCTACAGGAATACCTTTCTTTGCTATGGCTTGTGCACGGGCAAGGAGCTTTTCCTCCAGGACATCCGAGCCAACAACGAAGAGAGGCCTTTTAGCTTTTTCGATCATCTTTGCTACAATAGCTGGCTTTGTACCCTTGGCAGATTTAGGCCCATATGTTGTATAGACCTTCAGGTTTTTTGAAACATCAGCCATTTTTAAGCCTCCTTACACAATCTTTCCACGTTGGTGGGTTGGGCCGATACATCCAGTTTACTGGTCGGACCGGATACAATCTTCTTTTTATTCCAGTCGATTTCCCATCCATACTCCTGCTCAAGTTTCTTAAGGAGTTCTTCCCGTCTTGCAAGTGGCAAGTCAGTTTCACTTCTGACAAAACGGTACCAGTCATCAGGGAGCACTCCGAGATATTTCTCACTGAGCTCAATGTAATGAGTCAGTTTGATCATTCTTCCCATATTGTTGTCACTTGGACGGATACAGTTCTTGGCAAGCATAGGCATCATTTCATCAATGGTTTCTGCGGTTGTTAGCAAGAACTCCGGAGCTGCCGGGATATCCATTGTTTCCCCGTTTCTTGCATCCAGGACCTTCCATTTATCTTCTTCATAGGGTTTGCCTATGAGTGCTCTGCGGTATTTTGAACCGTGAGGACCAAGAATTACAGGGATTCCAAGCCTATTACATCCGGTTCCAATTGAAGATGCTTTCTGGGAATATGCTCCCCATGCAACACCAACAGCTCCAACACGGTTGAGAACATAATCAGCTATTTCTTCATAATTACCCGTGATATTACGTTGCGCAAAGATTGCGGCAACTTTTATGGCAGCAGCTGTGATATGGGAGTTGGAAACACATGAACCTACATTGATAAGGTTTCCTTTCTGGAACTTTGCCGGATATTTCTCGTAAAGGGTCTCTCCGTCATCGTTCTGGTACATACCAAGGTCCATTGCAGAACATCCGGACATCAGGACTATGTAGTTACGGCGAAGCATTTCGTCTGCTATCCGATACAGGTCTTTTGTTCCATCAGGATAGTTTGAACATCCGACCATTGCAATGATTCCTGGTGTGGTACCCATAACTAGGTTGACGCCTTCTTCGCGAATTTCAGGATCACTGATCTGGCCACGTCCGACACGAACTTTACCTTTTTCATTCCGGATTACTTTCTGGGACGCCTTTTCAATTACATTTAGGACAGGTATATCCTTTGGACATGCCTGTTCACATCTGCCACAGCCTACACATTTATCATGCAATAGTTCGAAAGCCCTGAGGTCACCTTCTTCAGCAGCGGTCATGGCATCGCTGATTGGCAGGTTAGTTGGACATTCGAGTTCACATGCAAGGCAATGTACACATCTGGAGGTAAGTTCGTTGAACTCTTCTTCAGTAGGTAGGGATACGACACCTTTTTCCTTACGAATTTTTGACATTTCCTGTGTAAGTCTGGGGGCAACTTCACCGAGTTTTTCAAAGTCGAGTATTAGGGCACCATCTTCCCTGCCGGATTTGAGATCATCGATTATATCTTCAACATCATCTTCGGACCTGTCAGGCAGGCCATACATGATTTTGTCATTGGTTGTTATGACAGGCATCATCAGTTCCCGGGCTTCCCTTAGCACGTCAGCGCGTACACACTGTTCATCGACAACAATAACATCAGGGACACCGGAGCGTATCATCTTGAGTTCTTTGGCTAGGGTTCCGACAACCTTGGCCTTTGGTACGTCTCCTCCTTCGGTCCTGTATCTTGTCATGTCCAGAGCGGTACAGCACAGACCACAAAGTTCCATATTTTCGGTCAGGTCATTGTCTTCCATATAGTCTATAATGTCGGTTACTCCGGCAACGTTATGACCGATAACCAGCAGTACAGGTTTTTCGGAGTCAATTGTTCCCATGCCAATTTCTGAGAGAGGTGGTTCTTCATCTGCTTTTGGCATTTCCAGACAGGAAATCTGTGCGATATCGGAAACTTCCATTCCTACATGATCGAGCATACCACCATGCATTGCCTTGGATTCAAAATCGATTGCCTCTCCTTCCTGTCCCATATGGACACATGCAAGAAGCTGGACGAGTTGTTCCTCCACATAACCCAGGGCGTCTTCCAGATCACCGAGAGTTTCAGGTTTTTTGCCTGTTACCATCTGGACATTCGGAGCAATTATATTTGTTTGTCCGACTTTAAGCGGATAATCTGCCCCGTACTTGTCTATCAGGTGGTGGAGTAGGTGTCTTCCGTGACCGGAGTGAGCTGATGCTCCTGTAATCACACGCAGCATGAATTCCCTGGCATTATGGCCTTCCATGTTGATACCACATGCTCCTTCCTTGTTCCCAGTAAGGTCACAGGTACCGAATGTACAATAACAACACTGGTCACACATGGGCGTGTAGACTGCGTTATATCTGTCTAGAAGTTTATAGTCCCAATCCCTCAGTCCGGAGATATTTGGTTTTATAGTGGGCCCGACTTCTCCTTCCTCAGCGGCGGTTTTTTCGATAGCACCTACAATGCTTCCGATGTTGATCTGGACGTTTTCCAGGTCGCTGACAGAGAATGTCCCTGTTTTAAGTTCACTCATCTATGTATTGTCCTCCTGGGTGTCCCATCGCTATAAATTGTATAGCTTTGATGGGAGTGTTATAGTTTGATAAAAAGTTAATAGTTTATACAGTAGTGGACTGTGTCATAACTAATGTATATTCAGTATATAAGTCTTTCTGGTATTTATCATGATTATAATAGATAATTCTTTTTATTTGTTTGCGCTGTTAATTCAACCTGCTTTCTGATTATGGAAATAGATTTATTTACTTTTGCATATGTGTTTAGGTAGGAGGATATTTTGGATAACCAATGCTGGATATGCGGAAAGAAAGAGCCAGTGATGTATACATGCCGCTACTGTGGCAAAACATTTTGTTCTGATCATCGTCTTCCTGAAAGGCATGGCTGTGAAGGCCTGGGCGATGGAACACGTTTCAGCTCTGCACAAAATGCAGCTGGAAGTAGTGGTGCCAGAGGCCGCAGTACTTCCGGTACAGATCAAATAGTGAAGGATTTTTTTAAAGAAGCCACCAAAAATGCTGCAAAAGGTGCTGCCGGGAGTGCATTTAACAGGACTAAACGCTCCTTTTATACTAGTCCATCAATGGCTATAATAATTATATGTATATTTTCATTTTTCCTGGAGCTCCTGTTGGGTCAGCCCTATTATACTTTATTCCAGCTTGAACCGGGTAATATTCTATCCAGGCCCTGGACTTTGATTTCTCATATGTTTCTCCATGCAAGTCTTGGTCACCTGTTCTTCAATATGCTTGTTCTCTATTTCTTTGGCAGGATACTGGAGAGGCGTATTGGCAATTCAATGTTTATTTACCTGTATTTTATTTCCGGGGTAGTTGCAGCTTTAGGTTTTATTGCAACGACCTCTACTAGTTACCCGATGGTAGGGGCCAGTGGGGCAATAATGGGTGTTTTTGCAACCCTTGCAATTCTTGAACCAAATCTGCCTGTATATGTCTTTTTCTTCCCAATGACTATCAAATCTGCTCTAATACTCTTTGTGATAGTGGACTTATTTTTTATGTACATGAATATTTCCGGGGACATGATAGCTCATGCAGCCCATTTGAGCGGAGTTTTTGTTGGCATCATTGTGGGACGCAGACTTAAAAAGAACTTAAAGGTTCCTCGTGGTTCCTTATACAGGCGGTGGTGATAGTGGGCTCTACCAGGCATCTTTCTTTACTGTACCCCAGGCCTCGTGAAGGGGAAGAAATTCCAGTGCAGTTTATTGACATGGAAAAAAAAATTGCAGCCTGGTCGCCTGAAATTAGAAAGACTTTATACTTTGACGCTTTTGATCAGGCCGAAGGATTAAAAAGAATAAGAGAAGTATTTGTTTTAAGGGTGTATAACTGGTACCGTGATGGTCAATCTATCATTGAGTTGACAAATGACGAAAGAATGCAATTTGAGGATATTTTCAATAAATTTCTCTTATATAGGGGAGAAATTATGTACAGGAGAAAGAAAGAAGGAAGGAGGTACAAAAACTATTTCGTACTTGTGGATGATTCATATTCCAAAAAGGATGTAAACGAATGGTTGCTTGCTGAAAGATTATAAGGTTTGCAGGGCCTTAGTTGTTAATATAGTCATTATTTGTAATTATGGTTAATTGTTGATACTGTGGTTGCACATATTTATTATTATAATGTTTATACCTGCGATAAGAGGCAATATGCAGAATGTAAAAACCGGATTTAATTCCATAGTCAAATACCTGAGTACTAAAAAGGAAGTAGGGCGGCGGAGTATTGGACTTCTTGTAGACGGCCCCAATGTCCTGAGAAAGGAATTTGATGTAAATTTAGAAGAAATAAGGGATGTATTGAAAGAGTACGGTAATGTCAAGATAGGACGTGTTTTCCTTAATCAGTATGCTTCTAATAAACTTGTAGAAGCTGTGGAAAACAATGGTTTCGAACCTGTCATTTGTTCAAGCGATGTGGATGTAAGGCTTGCTGTTGAGGGAATGGATCTTGTTCATAATCCCAACATTGATACTCTTGCACTTGTGACAAGAGATGCTGACTTTAAACCCTTGTTGAATAAAGCAAATGAACACGGGAAAGAAACTATAATCTTTGGTGTAGAACCTGGATTTTCAACTGCCCTTAGAAATTCTTCTGACTATGTTGTAATTTTGAATACAGGAGAGGTTTCGATACCTGAAGAAGAGATGTCTTAAATTTCATCATCTCTTTTACAGGACCTTATATCATCGATCATTTCTTCCAGACGTGGCCTTGAAATTCCACGTTTGATTTCTGTACAATTCTTTATTTTTTCCATTAATGCACATAATTCTTCGTGTTCAAGGGAATTTCCCATGTCCTTAATTATCCCTTTTAAGGCTTTCAGGCCTGTATGCTTACCGACTATAAGGTTTCGGACCCCACCAACCATTTCCGGGGAAAAGAGTTCGTAAGTCCGCGGCTCTTCCAGGATTGCCATGACGTGTATCCCGGATTCATGCGTGAAGGCATGTTTGCCCACAATAGCTTTATTCACGGGAGTTGTAAGGCCGGAATAATCTTCAACTTTTCTTGCAAGACCATTAAGATGTGTGGTATCGTAATTTTCGATTCCGTACTGTACACGAAGGGCTACAAGTACTTCTTCAAGAGGTGCGTTTCCTGCTCTTTCTCCAATACCATTTACGGTGGTATGGAGTTGCTTTGCCCCTGCCTCAGCTGCTGCTAAAGTATTTGCAGTGGCAAGTCCGATATCATTGTGACAGTGAATGCATATGGGTGTATGTACTTTTTCTTTTATCTTTTCAACCAGGTATTTGGTAGTTGAAGGATTTAATATTCCTATGGTATCAGCGATGCTTACATAATCAACATTGTATTTTTCTGCTTCCTGAAATGCATGTTGTAGGGTGGGTATGGGTGTACGCGTTGCATCCTCTGCGGCAAACCTTACTTTAAGTCCATGGTCTTTTGCATATTCTACTGCTTCCATCGAGCAACCCAGTACATCGCTGCATGATCGGTGGTATTTATGCTTCAAATGAAGGTCTGAAAGAGCTATGAATATGCTCACTATATCAACATCACAATCAATAGCAGCATCGACATCCCCTATGATGGAACGTGCCAGGCAACACGTTTTTGCATTCAGCCCCATATTGCTAATTTCCTTTATGGTTTCTTTTTCAGAAGAAGAAACGACAGGAAATCCGGCTTCAATAACCTCGATACCAATTGCATCCAGTTCACTTGCCAGGTCCATTTTCTCTTCTTTGCTAAATGCAACACCGGGAGTTTGTTCACCGTCCCTGAGGGTCACATCACATATTTCTATATCAAGAGGTTCGATATCAATAAAATCCATCATCTCATTTCTGGAATACTCATTATTTGGAGCCATGTTATCGCTATCCGGTCCTATCTTTACTTTTATATTTAAAGATATGTGTTTGTATCATCGAAGTTTTGATTGCACTTTCTCATAGAAACCACTACGTTCAGTCACTACAAAACGAGCAGGATTTTTTGCTTTTGTAAGACAAACGGTATCTTCTTTTTTCATTGTGTAAGTATGCTGCCCATCGATAACAACAGCAGCTTCCTTTTCCGGAATAGTTATTTCGACCTTTATGGGCCTGTCAGAAGGTACCACCCAGGGGCGGGCTGAAAGTTTGAATGGGGCAAGAGGTACTATGAGGGTAGCATTGACCCTGGGATCCAGAATAGGTCCTCCGGCACTCATAGCATAGGCTGTGGAACCTGTGGGGGTAGCGATTACTACTCCGTCAGATCTGAACTCTTCTATCATACACCCGTCAACCGTTACCCGGAATGTTAGTATCTTGGCAGGTCTGGCTGTGGTTAGTACAACTTCATTTGTTGCACAGGGTAATTCTGCACCGTTGAGATTGACTGCAATACGACAACGTTCGGTATATTCGAATCCTTCCAGCACATTCTCGATTGTAGGAATTGCCTCTTCAGGCATCACATCCACAAGGAAACCCAGCATGCCCATGTTAATTCCCAGAAGTGGTAGTGGATCATCCATCCTGGATATGCTGCGCAGAACAGTGCCGTCTCCTCCGATTGAAATCATCAGGTTGGCACCTGCTTCTTTCATATTTTCCACAGGCATTCGTTCTGTTTCAGGAAGATTAAGCATGTCAAAGGACCCTTCATCCAGAAAAATCTTAATTTGTGAAGTGAACCTTTTCACAATAGTCTCAACCATTTCCAGGGCTTGCGGACTATCATATTTAGAGGTTATACCAATTTTATTTACTTTCATCTTTTCTCCCCACAAAATTGAGTATGTCCCTGTGGGCATGTCCGTTTGATGCTATCATGGAAAGCCTGTTTACAACACTATCCTGAAGGTGTAACTCTGTACCTTTTCCGTTAGTTACCATGCCATTTGTTTCTTCAAGGATAAGTTTTCCTGCAGCAACATCAATCAGCCTCAGTGAATTTCTGATATCTACAAAAGCATCAAGTTTGCCGCAGGCAACATAGCAGAGTTCAAGGGCTACGCTTCCCAGTATCCGAACCCTTCTTACTTTTCTTGAAAGTTCCAGGGTATGTTCCACATTGTTATGATAACCATAAAGGCTGACACTGAAATTTTTTAATAGTTTTCTGTTGGATGTATTTATTGGTTCGCCATTTAGATATGCTCCTCCTCCTTTATATGCATGGTATATATCACCTGTGCAGAGGTTTTTAACATATCCAAAGTAGATTGAAGAAAGATCCGCATTGCCAATAGCAATGGAAGTTGAATAAAAAGGGATTCCATGGGCTGCATTATATGTGCCGTCAAGAGGGTCAATTATAAAAGTTATTTCAGGTTTTTTATCAGGAATATATTCCCCATATTCTTCACTGAGGATGCGGCAATTGCCATAACTTTTCAACACTTCAAAAATTGCCTTTTCAGCCCTGTCATCGATCAGCCTTGTGCGGGTCCCATCTGCTCCCATATAAACAGATTGATATGCTTTTCTTTTTCCGACAAGGTCTTTTATGGATTCGTTAGCCTCTTTTGAAGCATGGTTGCAAACTTCAAGAAGGCTTTGTATCGATTGCATAAAAAGATGGGTATTAGATACCCATTGCTTTGTTAGTTTTTGATACGGACTTTGTTCCGTCCTTTTCGATTTCCATCATAGCACGTATTGCATCGATATTTTCGGGAATCACATCTGATTCCTGATGGATTCCCTGGAAGAAGTATAGTTCTCCTTCATATATCGTGATAGATTCGTTCCATACACAGTTTTCCCACATGTCACACCTTGGGCGGTTCATATCACGAGCCATTTCCATTACCTCGGCCGTGGAAGTTATTCCCTGTCCGACAAAACGCACACGGGACTGTCTGGCCAGTAAAGCTTCTACTTCTTCTGCCGTACATTCGCTATTCAGTTCCATGTTGACAGTGTGCAGGTGCATAAGTGTAGTAGGAAGTTTCACAGCTGTAGTAGCGATATCGATGCCGGGGAGGACGGTTTTGACATCCGGGCCGTGATGGGAAGGCAGTTTAATGGGATTGGGAACAATAGCATTGATCGGTCCTTTCTTGATATCCCCGGGGTCAGCAGCCCTTCTCATCAGGGTCACTCTTGCTTTGTTTACTCCAAATTCGTCATCAAGAGGTTTGATGACTCTGCAGAGACCGGTCGTATTACAGGATACTACCCGTACAAAATCCCTTCCGATTGCTTCTTCATAATTGCTCTGTGCATTGAATGAACAACCTGCAAGTTCGTGGTCTTCCCCGCCCTGCCAGATAGCTTTGACACCTGCTTTTTCGTAAATTGATTTGTTCTTTTCACCAATTCCGCCGGGTGTACAGTCTACAACGACATCTGCTCTTTCAAGCATATCGTCAATGGAACCTTCAACTTCAAGGTTTGCCTTTTCCATCCCCTTTATTCTATCTTCAGGTGCAAACACATCATATCCCTTTTTCTTTGCCATAAAAGCTTCAAAATTAGGGCGGGTCTTTGCTACTCCAATTATTTCCATGTCGTCCTGGACGCTTACAGCGTCTGCAACTCTCTTTCCGATGGTTCCGTAACCGTTTATTGCAACTTTGACTGTCATTTTATGTACCTTCCCTGTAGTGTCGGCTATATACAGTTAAAGGGATTTGATCCTATTCCCCCGGTTTTGATATTTAATCATTTCCGAGTATTATAAGCTCTCCCTTTGAGAAATTGATTTCCTTTATAGAACCCTGAACATTTTCTCTTTCACCGAATATGCCTGTAAGTTCAATTTCATCTCCTTCCACAATTACACGTGTAGTTGACTCCATAATAATATCTCTATTTCCTTCTCCCCTTTCCAGAACCGCTTTTAGTTCACACATAACTTCACCTCATAATTTTGGCAACCGAATAACCTTTCTCAAGACCCATATCATGTGCAACACTTTCGCATTTTGTCTGCAGTAGGTAAGCGATGGGGCCCATTTTCCTTTCTGAAAGGGTTTCGTAATTTGCCATACCTTTGCTTATAATAAGACTTGCTTTGTCAAAAGCCTCTAGTAATTCTTGCGGTGCCTCATCAAAAGCAACTCCGATTGCATTACAGCCTGTAGTCAAAACCCTGTCAACTTTATCTTCCAGATTGAGTTGCCTGACATCTTCCATAGTTACATCGGTTAGTATTGGATCTCCCCGCACGACAAGTGTTATATTGCCTCCCGCTTTTTTGATAAGGTCAAAAACAAATGTATCAAGGATTATTTCGCCGCAATTGTCCGCTACATAAACCACATTATCAAGCATTTTGAACATTTCGGATGTATCGTCAACGTCAAGTCCTTTGTAGAAGACATTCCTGAATGTTTCATCAAATACATCTTCTCCAACATCAAAACCCATTACACCAAAGTCGAAATAGTTCCCTATAACTGATGCAAGTATCGCTCTTCTGAATGCTTCTTCCAGTGAAGGTCCATTTTGATAGATAAGTTCTTTAGCAACAGGGTATACTTGTTGTGCCGTACTATTGCTAAGTTCCTTTAAGTTATAATATGGATCGTTGTTTTCAATTATTTCATAGGCTTTCCTGTGTACAGCGGTTGATACCACTCCTGCAGCAACACCCGGCCTGTAGGTATTTCGCATCACATCCATACACTCTGTAATTGCCCTGTATATTTTATTTGGGTCGTCTGTTGCAAGCTCTGCTTCATAGTGTACTCTTGAAAGAAGGCAGTAAGTACATCGTGGGTCCATTTTCATTATTTTTCATCCAGGTTTTATGAATATACCTTTTGAATAGTAAAAAGTTATTTTAAAAATATCCTCTTTACATTTATTACCATTATGTTGAATAAAGTACAATTTAGAGCATTTTAATAGGTTATTATGGCATATATTAAATCTGACTTAGTCATTAATCCTACTTTTTAATTAATGTTGTTCTGTATATTACGTAACTTCGTATACTATTAAGATAAGGAATCAATAATCACTTTTACTTGTTTTGATGAATAATCCACATTAAATTTTTCTTTTATAATTGCCTGTACATCAGAAGTTTTCCATTTCTTTTTTTCCCGAAGTATGTTTTTCAGTTCGTACTTCTGTTCTTCACTGAGTTTTGAAGGTCTGCCACCACCATATTTGGGAAATAATCCGGGGTATCCATCCCGATTCCATCTTCTCTGCCATATGTAACCAATCCTTTTTGTGACGCCTGTTTTTTTTGCAGATTCTTCCACTGAAAAACCTTTGTATCGGTATCTTATGAAGTACAGTCGGGTCAAAACTTTTGTAAGGTATTCTATGTATCTTATCCTTTTTTCCAGGCTTTCTATGCTCATCTTTTCTTTAATAGGATACATTTCTTTTTTTGCCATGTCTTTTGATTGCGCTTTTAAGTATAAATAGTTATGTTTGATACTAAAAAGATTTATATAAAATAAATAATCAGATTCTTAGTAGTTGTTAACCGGCAAATAGTTTCCTTTAAGGACACGCCGGTTATCTATAATATGTAAATAAGGTGATTTAATGGGAAAACAGGAAATGTATGATAAACTCAGAGATGCGATTGTCAATCAGGACATCAATGGTGCTGGTCCTCTTGTCCAGGAAGCCCTGGATGCAGGTTTAACTCCTTTCGAGATCATCAACGATGGTCTGTCTGTGGGTATGAAGATCATCGGTGACAAATTCGAAGCCGCCGAAGTCTATCTTCCACAGATAATGATGTCTGCAAAGGCCATGAAAGCTGCCATGGAAATTCTTGATCCAATCCTTGCAGAGGACGAGACCTCAGAATCCGTTGGGACCTGCATCAAGTTCGTCCAGGAAGGCGACATCCACGATATAGGTCACAGGCTTGTTGCAACCATGCTCGGTGCAAACGGTTTCACCGTTATCGACATGGGTGTTGACGTACCCAACGACAAGGTCATCGAAGAAGTAGCAGCCCACAAAGGCGAGAAACTTATGCTCTCCGGCTCTGCCCTTATGACCACTTCCATGCTCGGCCAGAAAGACGTCATGCGTCTGCTTGAAGAAGAAGGTCTCCGTGACTCTGTAAAAGTAATGTTCGGTGGCGCTCCGGTCACAGATTCCTGGATTAAGGAAATCGGTGCTGACGCAACAGCAGAAAACGCAGCAGAAGCAGCAAATGTGGCTCTTGAATTAATGAAAAAATAAAACCGGGAGGATAATTTATGACATTTACCAAATCCGTAACTTGCTATGATTTTTATGACCGTGCCCAGACCGGTGAGAAATGCACCCAGGATGACTGGGACCTGATGACCAT